>NZ_JAIUGS010000011.1:0-159814 GCF_020164735.1 Mesorhizobium sp. ESP-6-4 | reverse complement strand
CAGATCGAGGCGGCACCCGCCGACCAGGGCGGCCAGCCTGCGGCCGACGAGCAGCAATTCAAGCCGCGCAAGAAGCGTGACCAGCAGCAGATCGAGGCTGCACCCGCCGACCAGGGCGGCCAGCCCGCGGCCGAGGAGCAGCAGCCGCGCAAGAAGAAGCGCAACCAGCAGCAGATCGAAGCGGCGCCAGCCGACCAGCAGCCCGCGGAACAGGTCGCGCCTGCCGCCGGCGACCAGCAGCAAGGCAACCAGGGCCGCAAGAAGCGCAAGCACGACCAGCAGCAGACCGAGGGGGCGCCCGCCGGCCAGGCCGGCGAGCAGGTTGCCCCGACCGAACAGACCGCTCCCGCCAACGACAACCAGCAAGGCGGCAATCAGCTCAGGAAGAAGCTTAAGCAGAACCAGCAGGGTGAGACCGCCCCGACCGAGCAGACGCAGACCAACGAGCCGGCCAAGAAGCGGGCGCCGGCCGGTGAGCCCGTGCCGCAGGCCGAGCCGCTGCAGAATGGCGAGCAGCCAGCCCAGGGCGAACAGGCCCAGGACAACAAGAAGCGTGGCAAGAAGCCGAACGCGGAACAGCCCGCGACAGGTGAACAACCCGCGACCGGCGAACAGCCACAGACCGGAGAGCAGACGAAGACCGGCCGCAAGCCCCTCACCGGCGAGCAGCAACCCGCAACCGGCGAGCAGCCGGCCAATGGCAATCAGCCGGCGAACAACAACCAGCCTGCCAATGGCAACGCCGCGCAGGGCGAAACCGCCAATCCGAACGAGGCGCCCGTCCTGGACAGCCAGAAAGATGCCATACGCAAGCACCGGGGCCGCAACGACAACGGCCAGAACGGCGGGGCCCAGACCGGTGGCGCTCAAATCGAAAATGGCCAGGCCGGCAACGGCCAGAACGCCAATCAGGCCGGACAGCAGCAAGGTGGCGAGCAGGCGCAGAGGCCGGCTCCGGTCGATCAGGGGCCGCCGCCCACCGACGACAAGTCGGCGCAGCAGGCGATCAAGCCCGAAAAGATCGTCCCAGTGGACCAGGAGAAAGGCAAGCGGATCGAGCTTACGCCCGAGCAGGTTGTCCGTGAGCGCCGCCGGCCGCAGGGTGCCGACGTGGTGAAGCAGTTCGGCGACCGGGTGATCCTTCAGTTCAACAACCAGACATTCGTGGAAAGCAACGAAGCTCCTCGCATCACCCGCGGCGCCAGGGATGTTTACTACGAGGATCTTTCGGGCGGCCGCACCCGCGAAATCGTGGAGCGCGACAACGGCGTCAGGATCATCACCATCCGCAACCGTAATGGCGACGTCATCCGGCGATCGCGCGTTACATCGGATGGCCGCGAATACGTGCTGAGCTATGTCGACGAGCGCTACTATAACGACGTCGACGAGTGGCGCGATCCCGGCGACGACCTGCCACCGATGCGGCTCGACATCCCGCGCCGGGACTACATCCTGGATTCGGAGGAAGTCGAGGATCCGGACGAATATTATACCTTCCTCGAGCAGCCACCTGTGGAAAGGGTGCAGCGTCTCTACTCGATCGACGAGGTCAAGCGCTCGGCCCGCGTGCGCGACATCGCCCGGCGTATCGACCTCGACACGCTGAACTTCGACTTCGGCTCGGCCACCATCTCCGACACCGAAGTGCAGAAGCTCGAAGGCGTGGCCACCGCCATGGAAAAGCTTCTGAAGAAGAACCCGGCCGAGACCTTCCTGATCGAAGGCCACACCGACGCCGTCGGCACGCCGGACGCGAACCTCGCTTTGTCGGACCGGCGCGCCGAGGCGGTGGCCGAGGCGCTCACCAACGCCTTTGGCATCCCGGCCGAGAACCTCACCACGCAGGGCTATGGCGAGGAGTATCTCAAGGTGAACACGCCCGGTCCGAACCGCGAGAACCGGCGTGTCGCCATCCGCCGCATCACCTCGCTGGTGGCGCCGGTGGCGAGCAACAGCGAGCAACAATGAGCGTTTGAATTTCAAGATCCTGCCCGGATCTGCAGAATCAGCGCGCAAGACGGGCCCGTCCGCTTCGGACGGGCCTTTTTTCCTTACCGGCTCAAAAAGAATTGTCCTGCCTGGCCCGGCCTGCTCATTGAATCGCCGCATTGCGGCACCCAGATTCCAGATAGGGCGTTCCCTGCCCTGTCCCGACTCCAGCGGGACACGTTGAGCCCCGCCGGGCCCCCTCCCCGGCGGGGTTTTTTGCCTTGAAAACCTGTGTCACCTGGCCGAAATACGTCCAGAGCAATTCCAGGAACAGTGTGAGCGGTTAGGCTCGGCGCCTTCGCCGTGGCCTTCCGTCCGGACTTGCGTCAAAACAAAAGATAGAGCGGTTCGCCGTTTCCGTGAACGGTGAAACGCTCTATCGCAATTGACCGGAGCCTTCATGAAGCGTCTCGAACTCGCCATCGAATCCGTCATCCTGGCCTCGCGCTGGCTGCTGGTCGCCTTCTATCTCGGGCTCGGCGTGGCGCTGGCGATCTACGCGCTGTCCTTCGGCAAGAAGCTCTATGAGTTCGTCATGAGCGCCTTCATGCTCGGCGACACCGACACGATCCTGAAGATGCTCGGTCTGATCGACGCGGCGCTTGTCGCCTCGCTGGTGGTGATGGTGATCATCTCGGGCTACGAGAATTTCGTCAGCCGCTTCGACGAGCAGGACGGCGAGGTCCATTGGCTGGGAACGATCGATGTCGGCTCGCTGAAGGTCAAGGTCGCCTCGACCATCGTTGCCATCTCCTCCATCCACCTTTTGCAGGTGTTCCTGAATTCGGTGTCCTACACGACCGACCAGCTGATGTGGCTGACCATCATCCACCTCGCCTTCGTCGTCTCGGCGCTGATGCTGGCCTATATCGACCGCGTCATGGCGCTCGCCAAGGGCAAGAAGGCCGAGAGGATTGAGGCGGACCCGGTCCGTCAGTAGATCCTTTTTACCTTCGTCTGCGAGTTCGCGAACACCTCGTCGGGAACGAAGAAGTCGCCCGCCAGCTGATCGGCCGCGCCTGGCGCATAGATCGAAAAGTCCGTCACGCCTTCGGCGCGCAGCACCTCTTCGTCGATGTAGAAATTGCCAGTCGCTTCGCGCGACGGGCGCATGAAGATCGCATGCGCGGCGTCGCCCATGATGTCGGGTGAGCGGCTCATCGCGGCCACTGTTGCACCGCCCAGAAGATTGCGCACGGCCGCGGTATCGACGGTGGAGATCGGCCATAGCGAATTGACCGCGATACCGTCCTTGGCGAATTCGGCGCTCATGCCCAGCGTGCACATCGACATGCCGAACTTGGCCATTGTGTAGGCGACATGGTTCTTGAACCACTTGGCCTTCATGTCGAGCGGGGGCGCCAGATTCAGGATGTGAGGATTGTTTGCCAACTTAAGGTGGGGAATGCACATTTTGGAGACGAGGAAGGTGCCGCGCGTATTGATCTGGTGCATCAGATCGTAGCGCTTCATGTCCGTCTCCAGCGTGCCGGTGAGCTGGATGGCGCTGGCATTGTTGACGCAGATGTCGATGCCGCCGAACCGCTCGACGGTTCTTGCCACCGCATCGGCGACCTGCGCCTCGTCGCGAATGTCGCAAAGCACCGGCAGCGCCTTGCCGCCGGCCCGCTCGATCTCTTCCGCCGCGCTGTAAATGGTGCCTGGCAACTTCGGATGCGGCTCAGCGGTCTTGGCAGCGATCGTCACATTGGCGCCGTCGCGCGCTGCGCGCAACGCGATCGCCAACCCGATGCCGCGCGATCCGCCCGAGATGAACAGCGTCTTTCCGTTGAGCGACATTTTTTGCCTCCCTCTTCAATTGGGAAGGCAACTTGCGCGGGCGACACACTTGGCGCAAGAGCCGAAGGGGACGGGCCGAGATTACGCAACGTCGTGCGGACAGGGTCAGACCAATACCAATCCTTGCCGCATGGCGATCGCGATGGCGTCGGTGCGGTTGGCGGCGCCGAGCTTGATCAGGATGGCGGCGACATGGAACTTCGCCGTGTGGACGGAAATGTTGAGCCGCCGGGCGATGACCTTGTTCGGCGCGCCTTCGGCCAGCAGAGCCAGCACCTCAGCCTCGCGGGGCGACAAAGCCGGGCGAGGCTGGTTGTCGTCAGGCGTCTCTTCCTCGGCAGGCTCGTCATCGTGGAAATCGCCATGCGCCTCCGACGGCGCCGCCCTGCCGACGCGGTAGCCTGAGGCCGCCAACCGCGCTGCGGCGGCGATCAGCAGGCCATCTGCGGAGGCAGGCAGCACGGCCAGCACATTGTCCGTCACCTGCTCGCTGCCCACACGCCGCGAAAGCAGGACGATTGGGGTGGCCGAACTGACGACCCGGCCTTCCAGGCCGGCCTCATCGGCGATGGCGACATCCGCCATTTGGCCGACGCCGCTTCCAGCCAAGGCCGGTGCCAGATCGTCGCTCGCGGCCAGCGCATCGGCAAGTTGCTCGGCGCGCTGGGCATCGGCGAGCGCGACCAGCACCGTCAGCCGGTGAATTGCCGGCTCCGGTCTCGCGACTGCTTGTGCTGCGCTGTTTGCCATAGACCCTCTCAGCTCAGCGGCTTCTCGCCGATGGTGATCGAGACATCGCGCTCAGCGCCGCCGCTTGAAACACCGAGCGTAACGGTGGTGCCGGCGCTGTCCGGCCCGAGCTTGCGGATAAGCTCGCGCGGACCATGCACCGCCTCGCCGTTCCAGGCGACGATGATGTCGCCGACATGCAGGCCGGCGGCCTTGGCCGGGCCGTTATCGTCGAGGCTCATCACCATGGCGCCTTTCGTGTCGCCATTGCGGATCGGATGCAATCCGGCGCCGAGATAGCCGCGCGCGACATGACCCTTCTCGCGCAACGTCGCGACCGCGCGCTCGATCGTCTCGTAGGGCATCACCAGCGCCCGCCGGCGCGGCCCGAACAAGAGCATGCCGATCACGCCGCCCTTGGCGTCGAGCACCGGCCCGCCCTCGAAGCGCCCGCCGGTGTTGATGGCAAGGTTGATACGCCGGTCGATCGCGCCGCCGCGCATCGAGCGCCACGCCGGCCCGACCTCGCCGACTGTGCCGAGCACCGCAAGCGCGGCGCCGTCGCTATTGCCGACCGCAATCGCGATATGGCCGGGCCGCACGGCGCCGGCCTGAGCCAGTTGCGGCAACCCGGCAGCGCCGGAAGCAGGCTTCAACAGGGCAACGCCCGTCGAAGGATCGCGTCCGACGAGCTCGGCCTTGACGGTTTCGCCGGAAGCCAGCGTCAATTCGATCTCCTCGCCGGCTTCGACCGCTTCCTCGGCGGTGACAAAATAGCCGTCGCGCCAATGGAAGGCGCTCGCGGTGCGGTGATGGTGCGTGACGAAACTCGCCAGCGCGGGGGCGGCGGTGGCCGCGACATCGGCGATCGCGTCGGAAAAGGCACTGAGGTTGAAGTCGCTCATAAGACTGTCTCCTGGGTTCGGTGACCCAGATATCGCTCGGTAACACCGCCGCGGGTACTCGCCTGACGGCTAGTCGCCGGCCGGACTGGCCATCTGGTCAGGTCGCGGCAATTGCGGCTGCTCCGCACATATAGTCATCATTCTACGAGGGAACACGCCGATGGCTTTCGCAGCCGAAATACTTCCATCCGACGACACCTTGCTCGATGCTTATTCGGCATCCGTAGCCGACGCCGTCGACCGGATCGGCCCAGCCGTCTGCCGCATCGAACGCATCGGCGCCGGCGGCCACGGCTCCGGCTTCGTCATCGCGCAGGACGGGCTGGTCGTCACCAATTTCCATGTCGTCGGCGACGCGCGCGCCGTGCGCGTCACCATGCCGGACGGTGCCTCGCGCGAAGGCCATGTGCTTGGCCGCGACCCCGACACCGACATAGCGCTCGTGCGCGCCGACGGCAGTTTCGCCGACGTCGCGCCGCTCGGCGATTCCAAGCGCCTGCGCCGCGGCCAGATCGCGATCGCGATCGGCAATCCGCTCGGTTTCGAATGGACCGTCACCGCCGGCGTCGTCTCGGCGCTCGGCCGCTCGATGCGCGCCTCGACCGGCCGGCTGATCGACGACGTCATCCAGACCGATGCCGCGCTCAATCCCGGCAATTCGGGCGGACCGCTGGTATCGTCGGCGGGCGAGGTGATCGGCGTCAACACCGCCATGATCCACGGCGCGCAGGGCATCGCCTTCGCGGTCGCCTCCAATACCGCCAATTTCGTCATCTCGGAAATCATCCGCTTCGGCCGCGTGCGTCGCGCCTTCATCGGTGTCTCCGCCGACACGACCAACCTGCCGCGCCGTGCGGCACTTCTGTCGCAGGTGACCACGAACACGGCGGTGCGCCTGCGCAGCGTCGAGAAGAACGGTCCCGCCGCCAAGGCCGGCCTGAAGGAAGGCGACATCATCGCCGCTATCGACGGACGGCCGGTCACCGGCGTCGACGACCTCGTGCGCATGCTCGACGCCGAGCGCATCGGCCGCGAGACGCTCTGCACGGTCGTGCGCCGCACCGGCGTCAGCCATGTGACGGTGACGCCGGTGGCGCGGACGAGCTGAGATTGCCGCGCCGGTCTAACTCCCGGCTGCGCCTTCGGCATATTGCGCCAGGAACTCCTCGCTTGGCGGGATCGGCTTGATGACGTCGATCAGCACGCCGTTGGGGTCCCTGGTGATGAAATGGCGCTGGCCGAAGGGCTCGTCGCGCAAGCTGCGCAGGATCGGCAGGCCAGCGGCGACAATCCGCTCATAGACCGCGTCGGGATCGCGGACCTCGAAATTGATCAGCAGCCCCGACGTTCGCCCCCGCCCCTCTTGCGGGATCGTCTCATGGTCGCCCTGGACGATGCCAAGGTTGACGCGCCTGTCCTCACTGGAGCGCAGATGCACATACCAGTCGCTCGCAAACAGCGGCCCGAAGCGGAAATGCTCGACATAAAAATCCGCAGTGCCTGCGACATCATCCGTCATCAGCACCGGATAATAGCTTGTCGTCCTCATCTTTCCTTCTCCTCTCATCCAACATACAGTCTGTATGTAAATGCAAATAACATACAGGCTGCATGTATGCAGCAAGAGTCCGGACGCCCCTCCAATCGCGACCGCACCGAGGCGACGCGCGCCGATCTGATCCGCGCGGCGCGAAAGCTGTTTACGGAAAAGTCCTATGCCGAGACTGGCACGCCGGAGATCGTCGCCGAGGCCGGCGTGACGCGCGGCGCGCTCTACCATCACTTCGCCGACAAGCAGGCGCTGTTCGCGGCGGTGGTCAAGCAGGAAGCAGCGGCCGTTGCGGCCGAGATCGACCAAGCCTCCCCGCCGTCGCTATCCGCGCGCGACGCGCTGATCGCAGGCTCGGACGCCTATCTCGAGGCAATGCAGGCGCCCGGCCGCACGCGGCTTCTGCTGCTCGACGGGCCGGCCGTGCTCGGGCGCGCGGCCATGGACGAGATCGACAACCGCCACGGCAACCGCTCGCTGCGCGAAGGCCTGGTCGCGGCGATGCGCGCGCAAGCAATGACCAGATTGCCGGTCGAGGCGTTGACCGTCCTGCTGGCGGCCGCCTTCGATCGAGCCGCATTAGCCATCGAGGCCGGCGCGTCCAGCGAGGATTACCGCGCGGTGCTGATCGCGCTCATGGACGGCTTGTCTCCGGCTCCTCCTCCGTCCAAACGCCCGGCTCCGTCTCGGTGAAGCAGCCGAGTTGCCGCTTGAACTCGTCGATCAGCCAGGATGCCGCCGGCTTGGGGCTACGGTCGTTGCGGTGCATGGCGTACATCGGCGAACGGACTTCGCGGTAAGGCTCGAGATCGAGCTCGACCAGCCGTCCGCTGGCTAGGTCGTCGGCGATCAGCCAGCGCGGCAGGCCGCCCCAGCCAAGTCCCTCGCGCATCAGCGCGTGCTTGGTGCGCAGGTCCGTAAGCCGCCAAGTGCGATAGGCAAACACGCCATAGTCGCGGCCGCGCGTCCGCTCCGACTGGTCGGTGACGACAAGCTGGATGTGCTCGCGCAGATCCTCGATCCCGACCGGCTTCGGCAGTTTCGCCAGCGGATGATCGGGTGCGGCAGCCGGCACCAGCGAGATGAAGCCGACGCGCAGCAGATTGACATCGGCATCGCCTTGCAGGCCGCCGAAGCCGAGATCCGCCTGGCCGTTGACGACCTGGTCGACAATGAGGCCGAGCGAGCCGATATAAAGCCGCAGCATGACCGCCGGGAATTGCGCCTCGAAGGCTTTGAGCACGCGCACCAGCGCCGGTGAGGGCAGCGCCACGTCGACCGATATCGCCACTTCCGCTTCCAGCCCTTGCCGGTAGCCGTCGGCACGCGAACGGATGCGCTGCAGCACGCCGATCATGCGCCGCGCATCTTCCAGCATCGCCTTGCCGACGTCGGTCAGTTGCGGCTCGCGCACGCCTTCGCGTTCGAACAATTTCAGTCCGAGCTGCGCTTCGAGATTGGCGATGCCGTAGCTTACCACCGACTGCGCCCGGTTGAGCTTGCGGCCCGCGGCAGAGAAGCTGCCGGTGTCGGCCACCGCCACTAGAATTTGGAGCTGATCCAATGTCGGGTTCGGCTGCATGCTTCCCATCCATTTTGTTGATGGATTGTATGCATATTATACCCATTATCCTGATGAGGCAGCAATCCCATATTGGCGGGGAAGTTTCAATCCAACCCCAAGGGGACACCGCCATGTCTATTCTTCTCGTCACCTCCAGCCCGCGCGGCGCCGCTTCGCACTCGACCCGCGTCGCCACCGATCTTGCCCACAAGCTCGCTGCCGCCGATCCGTCCAACACGCTCGTCGTGCGCGATCTCGTCGCCAACCCGCTGCCGCATATCGATCCTGACTACGCCACCGGCATCTACACGCCGGCGGAAGCACGCACGCCGCGCCAGGCCGAGGTCGTCGGTGTTTCCGACGCCGTGCTCGACGAGCTTTTCGCTGCCGACACCGTGATCCTCGCGACAGGCTTCATCAACTTCAACATCTCCTCGACGCTGAAGTCCTGGGTCGACCACGTCGCCCGCTCCGGCAAGACCTTTGCTTATGGCGAAGGCGGTCCGAAGGGCCTCGTCAATGGCAAGAAGGTCTATATCGTGCTCGCGTCCGGCGGCATCTATTCGGAAGGCGCCGCAGTGCAGATGGACCATGCCGTTCCCTATCTGCGCAGCGTGCTCGGCTTCCTCGGCATGACTGATATCGAAATCATCCGCGTCGAGGGTGTCGGTATGGGCGCCGACGCCGTCACCGCCGCGCTCGCCAAGGCCACCGCCAAGGTCGACGCGATCGCCGCCGCCACAGCTGACCAGGTCGCCGCCGCGGCCTGACCGCCGATGCCGGAAATAAAAGAGGCAGGCGCCCGCCAGCGCCCGCCTCTTTTTTGCATTTTCGCCCCCTATGGCGGCGGCAGCACCACGGCTGGATGGCGGTCCTCGCGCAGGACCAGCCTCACGGCGCCGAGCGCGATCCGATATCCTGCTCTGCCGACAGCGATCCGCCCGCCGCCAGCGCAAACAGCTGGAACGACTTTTTCTTCCCCCTGGTCCTGATCACCTCCGACAATTTGAAGACACTGCCGCAAGGGCTGACCGTGTTCGTCGGCGAATTCACCACCGACTGGGGGGTGCTGTTCACCGGGCTGACACTGGCGGCACCGCCGATTAGCTTGCTCGACATCGTGCTGTCGAAGCAGTTCATTTCCGGCATCAAAGTAAGGCGCGGTTAAATAGGCGCAGTCCAACAACGAAGTCAGGGCACCAAAAGTGGCGAACCAGAACAAGATCATCATCACCTGCGCGGTCACAGGCTCGATCCATACGCCGTCAATGTCGCCGCATCTGCCGGTGACGGCGCAAGAGATCGCGACCGCGGCCATCGAGGCGGCCGAGGCAGGCGCGGCGATCGTCCACCTCCACGCCCGCAACCCGGTCGACGGGCGCCCAGACCAG
Source organism: Mesorhizobium sp. ESP-6-4 (assembly GCF_020164735.1). NCBI lineage: Bacteria > Pseudomonadati > Pseudomonadota > Alphaproteobacteria > Hyphomicrobiales > Phyllobacteriaceae > Mesorhizobium > Mesorhizobium sp. ESP-6-4. Next base: position 149,884 of record NZ_JAIUGS010000011.1, on the reverse strand, counting down.
TCGACCGAGGCCTTCGCCCCGTTCCTGCAGATCATCAAGCAGCGCTCCAACTGCGTGGTTAACATCACCACCGGGGGTGCGGCGACGATGAGCGTGGAGGAGCGCGTCAGGCCGGCCAAGATGTTCGCGCCCGAAGTCGCGTCGCTCAACATGGGCTCGATGAATTTCGCGCTGTTCCCGATGCTGGAGCGCTTCAAGACATTCGAGCATGACTGGGAGCGGCCCTATCTGGAATCCTCGCGCGACCGCATCTTCCGCAACACCTTTGGCGACATCGAGCACATCTTGCGCACCTGCGCCGACAACGGCACGCGCTTCGAGATCGAATGCTACGACATCGGCCACCTCTACACGCTGGCGCATTTCGTCGAGCGCGGCCTGGTCAAGGCGCCGTTCTTCGTCCAGAGCGTGTTCGGCATCCTCGGCGGCATCGGCACCCACCCGGAAGACGTCGCCCATATGAAGCGCACCGCCGACCGCCTGTTCGGCAACGACTATCACTGGTCGGTGCTGGGCGCCGGCCGCCACCAACTACCGATCGCCACGCAGGCGATTGCGTTGGGCGGCAATGTGCGGGTCGGCCTGGAGGACTCGCTATGGATCGGCAAGGGCAAGCTCGCCCGCTCCAGTGCCGAACAGGTGACCAAAGTGCGCCAGATCATCGAAGGCCTCGGCGCCTCGATCGCCACACCCGACGAAGCGCGGCAGATCCTCCAGCTCAAGGGCGGCGACAAGGTCGCGTTCTGATCAAGGAGAAGCTGGCCGGCGCAGCCGAAGTACCTTCAGCCGAACATCCGCTCGCCCTGCTCGTCGACGAGCTGGATGCCCTTCTTGATCGAGATGTCGACGGCGTCGTCCAGCCCGGCGAAACGGTCGGCGCGGATGAAGCGGTGCTCTTTCATCACACCGTCCACTTCCTTCGAGACGACGCCGCAGGTCTGGTATTGGCCCTCGGCCTTGTAGGGCGTGGCGCTGATCAGGAACCCCTTGTGCTCGACCTGCTTTGCCGGCTTGGCGGTGCCGGCCTCCGTTGCCTCACCGCCGCCGCCGAAAAGCTTCTTCAGAAAAGACATTTTTTCAAAACTCCTATTCACGCGGGCACCAAGGATTCGCGGCGCCCCTGGTTACGCAGGCTTTGCGTCAGCATGCGCGAATGCGCCGCCGTGTTCCAGCCCCTTGACGAAAACGCCGACCAGAAGCTCGATCTGATGCCAGATCTCCTCGGCCTGCCTGCTGTCCGAATTCGCCACATAGCCGCTGGTCACAATGCCATGCACGCTTGACCACAAGGTCCGCGCCGCAAGCGCGCGGCGGTCGTCGTCGAGGCCGAAATCGCCTGCCTTGAGCACGCCGGCGACGATGTCGAAGAGTGCGTCGAGCAGCGCGTCATAGGCGTCGGGGCCGGGCCGCGTCGCGCGGCGGCGGTTGAAGGCAAGCACCGCCGGCCAACTGCCGGGATGCGCCTCGACGAAGCGCACATAGGCCGCCGCCATCGCCAGGATGCGGTGCTGGACATCCGTCACCCCTTGCCTTTCGAGATCGGCCATCGCCGCCAGACCTGTCGCGCCGAGCCGGTCGAGCAGCCGCATGTTGACGGCGCGGTGCACCTCGTCGAGATCGGCAAAGAGGTTATAGACGGATCCGACCGAGATGCCGGCCTGCTCGGCAATGGTGCGCGCCTTCAGGTTGTCGGCGCCGCCCTCGTTGAGCAGCGCCTCGGCAATGGCGAGCACCTTCTCGCTCATCTCTTCCTTGTCCAGCGCCATGCTTCTTTCTTGTCCTTATGTCCGAAGTCGGCAAGCCCGGCCCGGAATTCATTCCGTTGCTTGCATTTACCATGTCCGGCGCTTCATGAACAGCGTTCAAAATAACTCTTGAACAATGTTCATTTCCTGTTATGTTGAGCTTGTGAACAACGTTCACGAAAACAGGGAGAAGAAGACCATGCTTAGCCTGATCAAGACATTGCTGGACGGCGCCAGCGCGCGGGCCGAGGACAATCTGAAGGATCGTTTTGCGATCGACCTTCTGGCCCAGCGCATCCGCGACGCGGAGGCGGGCCTTGCCGCCGCCAAGCAGACGCTCGCCTCGCTGATCGTGCGCCAGCGCGCCGAGCAGACCAGCCTCGACCAGCTCGACCGCCGCATCGCCGACCTGGAAACCCGCACGCTCAGCGCGCTTTCCGCCAACAACCAGGCGCTTGCCGAAGGCGGCGCCTCCGCAATCGCCGAACTCGAGAACGAGCGCGAGGTCCGTCGCGCCACGGTCAAGAGCCTGGGCGACAAGACCTTGCGGATGCGTTTGTCCGTGGAACAGGCGCATCGCCGCATCATCGATCTCAACCAAGGCATGATCTCAGCCCGGGCGATCGATGCCGAACGCAAGGCGCAGTCGCGCCTCAACCGCTCGATCGGCCGCACCGCAAGCATTAACGAAGCGGAGGAATTGCTGGCCCGCATCAAGGACAGCTCCGACCCGTTCGAGGAGGCCGGCATCCTCGACGAGATCGACGGCGAGTTGCGCCACGAGGCGATCCGCGAACGTCTCGCCGAAGCAGGCCATGGACCGTGCACCAAGGTGCGTGCTGAGGATGTTCTGGCACGCCTCAAATCCCTGAACTGAACCCGCAATTCCCGTGACAGATCAAATCCAAGGAACACGACGATGAACGGCAATCAGACCTATATCCTGTTCAACACCATATCGGTGGGCGCTGCCTATTTCATGCTCGGCCTGTCGCTGTGGCTGGCGCCCGTCGACCTCTCGACCAAAGGCTACTGGGCGATGGGCGTGCTGCTGCTCACCGGCAGTCTGGTGAACCTGGTCAAGTACCGCACCGACGAGCGGATTGCGGCCGAGACCACTGCCAAGATCGAGAAGGCGCGCAACGAGAAGCTGATCAGCGAATATGTCGGCAAGGAATAATCCCCTGCCCTTGCCGATCGCTGACTGAATACAAAAGCCCGGAGCGATCCGGGCTTTGGGCTTCCCTATGAGAATGTCTTAGCGGCGAGCCAAGGCCTCGATCGCCTCTGCGGCGTCTTCCAGGATGCTGATCGCCTCGGCCTGCTTGTCTTCCGGCGCGTCGGCGATGTCGCCGAGCGCGGCGCGCAGCCGGTGTCGCAACGAGCGGAACCGGTCACGCGTTTCGGAGCGGCCGCGGCGCCCCTCGTCCTTGTCGTCACCCCAGCCGAACCATTCGCGCGCCGCGGCCATCTTGCGGCCGAAACGCTCGAGATGGTCTAGCACGTTGTCGATCATCTCGCGGTTCTCGTCCAGATGCGCCTTGCCGGCCTCGGTGATCGAAAACACCTTCTTGTTGCCTTCGCTGGAGGACACCGCATAGCCCGCCTCCTCCAGGAAGGTCAGCGTCGGATAAACCACGCCCGGGCTCGGGCTGTAGATGCCGCTGGTGCGCTCTTCCAGAGCCTTGATGATGTCGTAGCCGTGGCGCGGCGCGTCGGCCAGCAGCGACAGCGTGATCAGCTTGAGATCGCCGTCGGCCAGCATGCGCCCGGCGCGGAACATGTCGCCCGGGCCGCCGCGTCCACCGCCCCTGCCGCCATGGCCGAACGGGCCGAAACCGCCGCCCCCTCTTCCACCAAATTTACCGGCCATATGCATGAACATGCGCTCGCCGAAGTGGTTGTGTCTGTGCATGGATTGCTCCTTGAGCTATATCTTACGATACATCGTAAGTAAGACGCGGCGCCTGTGGAGTCAAGATATATCTTAAGATGTATCTTAGGCCGTTCCAAGATCGCGCATACGTCCTCATACGGCTCGGCCAGATCGCTACCAACGGCCCTTGCGTCGGTTCCAGCCGTAGAGCACGTCCGCAAAACGGTCATAGGCAAAGCGCGTCAACGGCAGCGCGATGGGGTTGCCGAACAAGCTGGCAAGCCATCCCTCGCCCGGCGTGATCCGCCAGACCGCGATCGCCACGTCGGCGCCGACCAGCAGCCGCCCGCTTGCGTCGGTCGCATGCAGGCGCCGGCGGATATCCTCCAGCGAGGCGCCGAAGGCGGAGAGCGCCTCAGGTTCGAAATTGATGTCGCGGAATTCGACCCGGCCCGCCTTGACGGCCTCGACCAGCCGCCGCTTCTGCCGGTTGATGCCGGCGTCGCACACCGGACAGCGTGTGTTGTACCAGACTGTCAGCAACGGCTCGGGCATGGCGCGACTATCGGGAATGCGGCGCGGCTTCGCAACAGCCGCGCTGCGCCCGTCAGCTACTTTACCCGAGCGAACTGATGATCTCGCGATAGGCGAATTCCGGAAACGCCTTCATCGTCCGCGTCTTGACATTGCCGCCCGACGACAACATCAGCGCGAAGCGGGCGAGCACCGCATCGTCCGGCGCTTCGACGATGGCGACCATGTCGCATTCGCCCATGGTCAGATAGAACGCCTTGAACGATCCGCCCATTTCCCCCAGCAGCTTCTTGGCCGCATCGAGCCGTTTCGGCGATTCCCGCACATTCTTGGCGCCGAGCTCAGTCCAGTTGATAAGCACGATGTAGGTTGTCATGGCACACCTCCCACCGGGAGCCACGGAGCGCAACGCCTGGCCGCTGCGACCGGCGCCGGGGCGGGCATCCGGCTTGTCGCCCATAAATGCATCCGACGCCCGATTATCCTCCTGTCGGACAAACCCGACAAGGCGGCATGAGGGTAGCCGGAAAAGCAAAAAGGGCGCTCGAGGCGCCCTTTCGATTTCGTGTGATTGTATTCCCGCTCAGCTGTCGAGGAAGCTTCTGAGCTTGCGCGACCTGCTCGGATGCTTGAGCTTGCGCAGCGCCTTGGCCTCGATCTGGCGGATACGCTCGCGCGTCACCGAGAACTGCTGGCCGACTTCTTCCAGCGTATGATCGGTGTTCATGCCGATGCCGAAGCGCATTCTGAGCACGCGCTCCTCGCGCGGCGTCAGCGAGGCAAGCACGCGCGTCGTCGTCTCGCGCAGGTTGGCCTGGATCGCCGCGTCGATCGGCAGGATCGCCATCTTGTCCTCGATGAAGTCGCCGAGATGCGAATCCTCCTCGTCGCCGACAGGCGTTTCGAGCGAGATCGGCTCTTTGGCGATCTTCAGCACCTTGCGCACTTTTTCCAGCGGCATGGCGAGCTTTTCCGCCAGTTCCTCCGGCGTCGGCTCGCGGCCGATCTCGTGCAGCATCTGGCGCGAGGTGCGCACGATCTTGTTGATCGTCTCGATCATGTGCACCGGAATGCGGATGGTGCGCGCCTGGTCGGCGATCGAGCGGGTGATGGCCTGCCGGATCCACCAGGTGGCGTAGGTCGAGAACTTGTAGCCGCGACGGTACTCGAACTTGTCGACCGCCTTCATCAGGCCGATATTGCCTTCCTGAATGAGATCCAGGAACTGCAGGCCGCGGTTGGTGTATTTCTTGGCGATGGAGATGACCAGGCGAAGATTCGCCTCGACCATTTCCTTCTTGGCGATCGCGGCCTCGCGCTCGCCCTTTTGCACCTGGTTGACGATCTTGCGGAATTCCAGGATCGAGATCGCCGTTTCGGTGGCGAGGTTCTGGATCTCGGCGCGCAGCTCCTTGATCGCATCCTTCTCGTTCTTGGTGAACTCCTTCCAGCCGCGCGACGTCAGGTTGGCGATCGAGCGCGTCCAGTTCGGATCGAGCTCCGAGCCCTGATACTCCCGCAGGAATTCCTCGCGGCGCACGCCATAGCTTTCGGCGAGGCGCAAAAGCTTGCCCTCGTTCTGCACCAGGCGCTTGTTGATGTCGTAGAGCTGCTCGACCAGCGCCTCGATGCGCGCGGCGTTGAGCGACAGCGACTTCACCGCCTTGATCAATTGGTCCTTCAGCTCCTTCAGGCGGCGGTCCTGGCTGGGCGACAGCGTGCCGGCCGCGGCCAGGCGGTTCTCGACCTGCTGGTCCTGCAGCTTGCGCAGCTTCTTGTAGGTATCGGCGATGACGTCGAGCGTCTCCATCACCTGCGGGCGCAGTTCCGCTTCCATCGCGGCCAGCGACAGGCTCGCCTCGTCCTCGTCGTCTTCCTCTTCCTCCAGCCCGCGCGTGTCGCCGCCGACATTGGTGATGTCGTCTTCTTCCTCGCGTGCCGCCGAACGGCCGCGCGGCTTCTCCTCGGACTTGGGCGCTTCCTCGATGCGTTCGACGACGGGCGCCTGCTTGGCTTCGGGGCCGGCATAGGTCGCCTCGAGGTCGATGATCTCGCGCAGCAGGATCTTCGATTCGTTGAGCTCGTCGCGCCAGATGATGATGGCCTGGAACGTCAGCGGGCTTTCGCACAGCCCCGCGATCATCGTTTCGCGGCCGGCCTCGATGCGCTTGGCGATCGCAATTTCGCCCTCGCGCGACAGAAGCTCTACCGAGCCCATCTCGCGCAGATACATGCGCACCGGGTCGTCGGTGCGATCGGTCGGCTCTTTCTTGGTAGTCGTGGCGGCGACAGCGGTGCCGGTCTGCTCGGCGAGCTCGTTGGCGTCTTCCTCGGCGTCGGCGGCCGGCTCGGCTTCCGCCTCCTCGCCCACCTCGTCGTCCTCGACGACGTTGATGCCCATGTCACTGAGCATCGCATTGATATCTTCGATGCGGTCCGGATCCGTCTCTTCCGAGGGAAGCACCGCGTTGAGCTCGTCGAGCGTGACATAGCCGCGTTTCTTCGCGGCCTTGATCATCTTCTTGACAGCATCGTCGGAAAGGTCGAGCAGGGGGCCATCAGTGGCGCCTTCGCGTTCGGTCTCGACCTCTTCCTTTTCCTTTGTCGCCATTCTTTGTCGTCTCCAAGCGGCCGAATATCGAGGCCGCGTAAACTGCCGTACCGGTTATGCTGGACGCGCTCGCGCGGGAACGCTTTTCACCGGCCCAGCAACCGTGTCATCTCTTTTGTTTTGTGCATGTCTCTGTCCCAAACCGGTTTCCACTTTTGGGCGACATGCATTAAGTCCAGATTAACCCTGATATCTGGAGCGGGCACTTTGCCTGTCCAGTCGCCACCGGTGCCTCACATCGCTCGAATTCCCGCCGATGCCGTGGCACGGTTAACGTTTCGAATCGTCCTGATTCCGCCAATCTGCCAGAAGGTCAAGCGCCTCTGGCATGATTCGCATGAAAAAAGCGAATCAATTACCCGACTTAGAGGCGTCGATTCGACGCGCCGCATTTCCACTTCACTTCCAATGGGTGGTGTTCGGCCTAAACGCGGCCAACCCTGCCCGACGAGACGCCGAATCCTTCGATCAGCGCTTCCGTTGCCTGCACATCGTTGAATTGCGCTTGAATCTCGACGAGATGCCGGAAGTTTTCATCCGAAGGGTCTGCATCGAGCGCCGCCTGCGCCTGTTTCAGCTCTCTATGTAATGTGCGGGCGCTGCGCTGCAAGTGCAGCGCCTGGTTGAAGGCGTCGCGGGCATCGTCAAGCGCCGCCGTTTCCAGCGCCGGCCATTGCCGCGCGCGCTTGATCAACTCGACAGCCCGCTCCCAGATGCCGCCGCAGCCGGCGCGCTCGATGGTGGCGATGACCGCGCCGCGCTCGTCGGCCGCTTCATGCGCCATGGCGTCGAGAATGGCCGCGTGCAGCTTGCGCAAATCCGAATTGGCGAGGTCGAGGAATTCGACGTGGGCGAAATTCTCGTCGATCAGCGCCGGATGATTGACCAGCGCCACGATAATCGTCGCCTCGCGCACCGACATCCCCTCGCCGGCCCGCTTGACCAGCGCCGAGCGACCCAGGCTCTCGGTGATCGCGGCGCGCCCGCCGGTCGGCCCACCTTTCGCGAACTGCCCGCCGGGCACGGGCGACTTGCCCTGCCCTGGCTTCCAATCCTGACGGCCTTGCCGAACGCTCCGCTGGGAGCCGAAGAAGTTCCGCTCCCGCTCGTCCATTGTCTGCTGATAGTAATAACGCACGCTCTCGTCGCGGATGCGGCTGGTCAACTCCCGCAGCCTTTTCCGCAACTCAGCTCGCCGCTCCGGCGTATCGAAGACACCGCCTGCCGTCTCGCGCATCCATAACAGTTCGTCCAGCGGCCGCGCATCGGCAAGCACGGCGCGGAACGCGTCCGGCCCTTCGGCCTTGACCAAATCGTCGGGATCCTTGCCTTCCGGCAACAAGGCAAAGCGCGCCCGGCGGTCGGTCTGCGCCGACGGGAGCGCGAGATCGGCCGCCCGCCATGCCGCCTTCAGCCCGGCCTGGTCGCCGTCGAAGCAAAGCACCGGCTCGGGCGCCATGCGCCACAGAAGCTCGAGCTGATTTTCGGTGAGCGCAGTGCCGAGCGGCGCCACGGCATTCTCGAAGCCTGCCTGCGCCAGCGCGATTACGTCCATATAGCCTTCGACGGCGATCACCGTGCCGCCTTTGGCCAACGCCTTGCGGGCGCGCGCGAAATTGTAGAGCACGTTGCCCTTGTGGAAGAGCTCCGTCTCCGGCGAATTCATGTATTTGGCGAGCGCATCGGGCGCCAGCGCGCGCCCGCCGAAGGCGATGATCTTGCCGCGCGAATCCGGGATTGGAAACATGATGCGGTCGCGGAACCAGTCATAGGAGACCGGGATGTCGTCGCCGTGCCGCACCAGGCCGCAGGCCTCGATATCGGCCTTCGGCACGCCCTTGGCGGCAAGATGTTCCTTGAGCGCGTTGCGGCTGTCGGGCGCATAGCCCAGACGAAAGGATTGCTGCGTTGCCGGCGTCAGCCCGCGGTCGCGCAGATACGCGCGGGCTTTGGCGCCGTCGGCGCTCTGCAGCCGCTCCTGGAAGAAGGCGGTCGCCATTTCCATGACGTCGGTCAGGCTGGCGCGTTCCTTCTCGCGCCGCTCTTCCTGTTCGTCGCGCACCGGCATCGGCACGCCGGCCATCTCGGCGATCTTCTCGACGGCTTCGGGGAAGCTTAATCCGTCTAGCTCTGTGAGGAACTTGAAATGGTCGCCCGAAACCGAGCAACCGAAGCAGTGATAGCGGCCCTTCTTGTCCTCGCAATGGAAGGACGGGCTCTTCTCGCCGTGGAAGGGACAGCAGGCCCAGTAGTCGCCGCGCGACGCGTTGGTCTTCTTCCTGTCCCATGCGACGCGCGTGCCGATGACCTGCGAAATCGGCACGCGGTCGCGTATCTCGTCGAGGAAGGCGGGCGGAAAGCGCATCGGGGAACTCGTTTGCCCTCCATATAATCAACCCGCCCGGGCACGGCGACCCCATCCGGCCCATCGTACCCGCTTTTCACAGACGAAAAGAAGGCGGCCGGGGGTGGCCGCCTTCCGAATTTCGCGATTGTCGGGGATTACCGCGCGGCGATCGCGCCGAAGACGATGCCGGAGAGGATGCTGACCAGCAAATAGTCGTTGCCGACGCGGATCCATTCCTGGCCGGGACCAGGGCGGCGCAGGCCGTAGCGGTTCCAGTCGCGGACTGGCTGGTGACGCTTCCAGTTGGAATATCTTTGGCCGTTGCGCCAATGGCTGCGCCTTACCACCTTCTTCTTTACGATGACCCGCTTGTCGACATGCCTGCCGGGCTTCTGCCAGTCGACCTGGGTGTAGCTCGACTGCGGCGTGCCCGGCTGGACGAGCGGCGCGGCCTGGCCGGAGAAGGCCGAGGCGGCCAGCATCGAGGCGGTGACGGCGCAAAGTATGAGACGCTTCATGGTCGGTATTCCTTGTTGTCGATAGGCAGGGGAATAGCCGCCAATGGATGAACCGAAACTGAACACCAGAATTACAATTCTGCAATGTTTTCCAAGACTTGCACCGGCCGCTTGAGCAACGCTTCGGATCACGCGGCCGAGCGTCGGGCGGTATGAGGCGAAGCGCTGCCGCCAGGCGCATGCAACCAATGCTTCCTGCAGTCATTTCCGACATGCGCCGTCGAGTCGAGACGATCATCGCATCAGAAAAATCTATTATTCGGCTAATTTTAACTGGTATATTTCGACTCGTTGAAATGACTAAGATTCGCACCCCTCTCCGCACCCCTGGTGCCACCTCACGGGTTCGGCTGTGAGCGGCTCCGTCGTCCTCCTGCACCTTGCCGGCGCGGTGGCGCTGATGCTGTTCGCCACCCGCATGGTGAAGACGGGCGTCGAGCGCGCCTATGGCGACGTGCTGCGCCACCGGCTGCGCGCCACCATGCGCAATCCGGTCATGGCGGTGCTGGCCGGCTGCGGGCTGGCGATCGCGCTGCAGAGCTCGACCGCGGTGACGCTGCTGGTCGGCTCCTTCGCCGGCGCCGGCATCGTTTCGGGCGCCGCCGGGCAATTGGCAGTGCGCGGCGCCGAGATCGGTTCGGCGCTGGTGGCCAAGCTGCTCACCTTCGACCTGACGCTTCTGGTGCCGCTCTGCCTGATCGCCGGCACGGTCATGTTCATGGCCACCGAGCGGCGCGATTGGCGGCAGATAGGCCGCATCCTGATTGGCGTCGGCCTGCTGATCCTGTCGCTGGAGATGATCGGTCAGGCGTCGGAACCGCTGCGCAACAGTCAGTTGATGCCGCTGATCGTCAACTATTTCTCCGGCGACTATGTCACCGCTTACCTGCTCGCCGCGCTGGTTACCTGGCTGTTCCATTCCTCGATCGCCGCCGTGCTGCTCCTGGTGACGCTGGCCGGGCGCGGCTTTATCCCTCCCGAGCTCGGCATCGTGCTGGTGCTCGGCGTCAATCTCGGCTCCTCGATCATCGCGCCCCTGCTTACCCGCAATGCCGATCCGGGCGTCCGCGTCGTGCCGATCGGGAACCTTTTGATGCGCGGCATGGGCTCGCTGGTGATGCTGATCCTGTTCATGACGCTGAAGCCGCCCATCGGCTTCCTCGGCGCCACTGTTCCGGACCAGATCGTCAACGCCCACATCCTGTTCAATGTGATCATCCTGCTCGCCGGACTGCCACTCGCGGGCCTCGTCTACCGCGTCTCGGAGAAGATCGTTGCGCTCGGAGCCGTGCCGGAGCCGATCGCCACGCTGGATGTCGTCGAACTGTCGGCGCTCAATGAAAGCGCGTTGGACACGCCGAGCCAGGCGCTGGCCAATGCGACGCGCGAGGTGGTGCGGGTCTGCGAGACGGTCGAGATCATGTTGAAGCGCATCATCGAGCTTTATGAGAACGCCGACACCGACAAGATCAAGGCGCTGGCCGCGCTCGACGACCGCGTCGACAGGAAGCACGCGGCGATAAAACTCTATCTCGCCAAGATCACCAGGAACCCGCTGACCGAGGATGAGGCATTGCGGTGTCAGGAGCTGATCGGCGCCTGCGTCAAGCTGGAGCAGGTCGGCGACATCATCGTGCGAAACATGCTGGTGCATGTCAGGAAAAAGCTGGAGCGCGGCCTGGAATTCACACCGGAAGGCTGGCAGGAGCTCTGCGCCTTCCATTCCTCGGTGCTCGCCAATGCGCGGCTCGCCTTCAACGTGCTGGTCTCGCGCGATCCGGAAACCGCGCGCCAGCTGGTGCTGGAAAAGGATCTCTTGCGCGAACGCGAGAAGGAAACCAGCGCCAGCCATTTTCAGCGCCTGCGCGAAGGCACCGCCAAGAGCGTCGAGACGAGCTCGATCCACCTCGACACCATCCGCGACTTGAAGCAGATCAACTCGCTGCTCGCCTCGATCGCCTATCCGGTGCTCGAGGAGCGCGGCCTGCTCGGCGGTTCGCGGCTGAAGGCCAGCTGAGGCGATCGGGACCTGCCAAAAAATTAGTCTTTGCTCATCCTCGCTTCCGTCGGCTAAGGAACGCCAGTGGACCTGTTGGGAGGACGATCCGTCGATGGACACGCATTCGCGCAGCTTCGCCAAGGCGCTTTCATGGCGCGCCACCGGCACGATCGACACGATGATCATCTCCCTGGTGGTCACCGGCAGCATCAAGCTCGCCGCCACGATCGGGCTCACCGAGGTCGTCACCAAGTCGCTGCTTTACTACCTGCACGAACGGGCCTGGCTGAAGATCCCTTACGGGCGCAAAACGGCAGCGTAGCAGCAAGCGACAGGCCGGCTTTGATCCGTCCCGTCAAGAAAAGCTAAAGCGCCATCGCCAATTTCTGCATTGCCGCGCCCGCGCAGGCGTGGTTTGAGACGTGCATTCCTCGCCTATGTTTTGAACATGCTGCCGCTGATTGCCCTTTTCCTTGCCGCCTTCGCCTTCGGCACCACCGAATTCGTCATCGCCGGCGTGCTGCCGGAGGTGGCGCAGGGCCTCGGCGTTTCGGTGCCGACCGCCGGCTATCTCGTCTCCGGCTATGCCTGCGGCATTGCCATCGGCGGCCCGCTGCTGGCTTTGGCCACCGGCAAGGTTTCGCGCAAGACGCTGCTGATTGGGCTCACGATCGCTTTCACCCTTGGCCAGGCGGCTTGCGCGCTCGCGCCCGATTTCACCTCGATGCTTCTGCTGCGTGTCGCGACTGCCGTGGCGCATGGCTGTTATTTCGGTGTCGCCATGGTGGTTGCGGTCAGCCTGGTGCGCGAGGACCAGCGCGGCCGGGCAGTCGCGGTCATTCTCTCGGGGCTGACGGTTTCCAATATCATTGGCGTGCCCGCCGGCACCGCGATCGGCAGCCTGTGGGGCTGGCGCGCGACCTTCTGGGTGATGGGCGCGCTGGGCCTCGTCGCGATCCTCGCCATGCTGGCGCTGCTGCCGCGCACGGCGGGCGCCGCCAACCGGCCAGCAGGGCTGGCGCGCGAAGTTCGCGTGCTCGGCCGCCAGCAGGTCTGGACCTCGCTGATCCTAATGCTGATGCTGATGATCGGCCAGTTTGCGCTGTTCACCTACATCACGCCGATGCTGCTCGAGGTCACGGGCCTCGACGAGAGCCTGATCCCCTTTGTGCTTTTGCTCAACGGCGTCGGCGCCACGATCGGCGTCCTGGTCGGCGGCAAGCTCGCCGACTGGAAGCTGATGCCGTCGCTGATCGTCATGCTTGCCCTGCAGGCGATGACGCTTGGCGTCATCTACCTCGTCAGCCCCTATCCGGTGCCGATGGTCGCGGCAATCGTCATCTGGGGCGGTCTCAATTTCGCCATCGGCGCACCGATCCAGACGCGCATCCTCGCCTGGACGGCCGATGCCTCCAACCTCGCCTCCTCGCTGATCCCGTCCGGCTTCAATGTCGGCATCGCGCTGGCTGCCTCGCTGGGCGCGGCGATGCTCAATGCCGGCCTGGGCTATCGCAGCCTGCCGCTGGCCGGCGTGCTCGCCATGCTGGTGGCGGTCGTGGTGGCTTTTGCCTCGCAGACCTGGGAATGGCGCAGCCGCGCGACGCCGCCGCTGCCGGCGGCCGCGGAATAATTTAATGCATGTCGCCCAGAAGTGTGCAGCGGTTCTGGGACAACGACATGCATCAGAACAAAGATTTAAAGCGCGTCGCCTGAATCCGTTTCAGCGCGACGCGCTTTAAAGATCGATCCGGAACCTCAGGCTCTCTGCGCCGCCATAGGCTGCAAGTTTGGCAAACCGCCCGACCAGCCTGCCGCCATTGGCAAGCACCACTTTGTGCGAGGCAGGATTGTCGAGATCACTGGTGATCTCGACATGGTCGAGCCCGACCGCTCTCGCCTCGTCCAGCATCAGCCGCAGCGCTTCGGTGGCGTAGCCGCGGTTGCGCTTCCACGGCACCACCGCATAGCCGATATGGCCAAGCACATGCGAGGGCAGCTCCGACGTGCCCTTCTGCCAGCGAAAGCCGATCGAGCCGGCGGCCTCGCCATCCCAGATCCAGCGCCGGAATCCAGGCAGCCGCGCGACCTCGGTGCCGTCGGGCAAGACGATGGGCGGCCCCTTCGCTTCGGGGTCGTCAAGGCCGGCGAGAAATTCAACGGGATCCTTCTCGATCGCCTCGAGTTGCTCGCGCGTCGCTTCGAGGAGCCGCACATTGTCGGGTGACCAGCCGCGCTCGAGCGCCGCCTTGTAGGATGGCAAATGTTGGAGCGCGGGTTTGACGATTTCGATCATGCTTGGCTTCCCTGTCGAGACCGGCCTAAAAGCGACACGGATCGCTCTCAAGTCGCCTGAAACCGGATTTCGCCCTTGTTCAGGAAACAGGCTTTGTCGAACAGCGACAGGTCGAGCGGGTTCGGCAGCCGGATATCGCCGATGTCCGGGAACGCTTTCCGGGCGCAATCATATGACCTGTCGACCTGCGAGATGAAGATGAGCACCAGTCCGCGTTCCCGGGCAAACGATTTCAAGGCGCGGATCTGAACCATGAGTTCCGGATTCTCCCGCTTCTGGTCGAGCAGTTGCAGATAGTCGATGACCGCCAGCGTGCCGCGCGGCGCCGCCCGCAACGCCTCGATGATGTAGGTAGCGCTGATGGCGTCGGAATTGTCGAACTCGAAGAGGTGGTTGAAATCGGCCGGGTCGACGCCGATGTCACGGAACCGATCGAGGATATCGGCATGCATGTATTCCAGGGTGAAGAATACGGCGCGACTGCCTTGCTTCATGGCTGCCACGGCAAGTTCGAGGCTCATCAGCGTCTTGCCCTGCCCCGGCCGCGCCGCCACGAGGACCATGTCGCCGGGGATCAGCCGCGCCAACAGGGCGCCGGCTGGCGCAGCCTCGGCGGCCTTGGCCGCAAGCAGGCTCCAACTGCCGAAGCCTTGCTTGGCGGCAACGCGGTCGAGCGCCTGGTGGAGGGGCACATTTTCGCTGCGGGACAGAAGCCTCGCCTGGCGCTTCAGATGATAGACGGGTGCGGAAAACCGCATCGAAAAACCTCCTGCCGCGAGCAATCTTGACAACCCCTCCTTATGCCTGGCGCTCGAACAGTTGGTTCGGTGATAAACTGCCCTGCATGAACGATGCTTCCCGACGGAGGGAGGAGGCGTGGGCGCGCCGGAATCAGATCATAGCCCAATCGAGGCGTGCCGAAAATCCGACCTCCAAAAGGCGTCGCTAAACTAGAAGTGTTTCGCCGATGCGTGCGAGACCTTCTATAATCGTCCATGCTGATTCACGGGTACGAGACATTTCGACGGGAGGGGCAAGAGGGTGCGGTTGAGATCTGTTCCGCGGGGCGCGGCCATCTTCTGCCTTGTCGCGATCCTGGCCGCCCTGACGGCATCGGTCAGCTCATTCGCGGCCTTGCGGCCGTCGACCGTTCCCGACTGGCTGCAGCGCCATGTCGGCGACGGCGAAGGCCAGATCTCGCAGGTCGTGCTGGAGCGGGCGCGCGCGCTCTACCAGAAGAAGGTCAGCGAAGGTTCGGTCAGCAACCCCTGCTACTTCGCCATGGATGCCACGCGTCCCGCGGATTTGGGCAACAGCGTGCCTGGCCAGCGCTACTACATCATTTGTGAAAGCAAGCAGCTCTTCCGCGCGGTTTCCTCGGGCCATGGCGGCGGACGCAACCTGAAAGGCGTTGCCGATTTCTCCAACGGCAGGCGCTGCGCCAAGAATTTCGGCAACGCCATGGACTCGGCGCTGACGGCCGGCGGCGCCTATATGACGGCCGAGACCAAGACGTCCTTCAAGGGCTACTATCGTATCGGCGCGCAGAACGCGGTGTTCATGCGCAGCTTCATCCAGTTCGACGGCGAAGGCGAGGCGGCGAACGCCAGGCAGCGCGTGATCGGCGGCCATCCGGCCGCGATCTTGAAGGGCCTGTGCATGCGCAAGAGCCCGCAAAGCTCCTATGCCGACCATGACGGCCTCGTTCCGTTCGGCAAGCTGGTGAACTATGCCGGCGGCCGCAGCAATGGCTGCACCAGCTGGTCGCCCGCCGACGCCGAGCAGATCATCCCCCTCGTGAAGAACAACCCGACGACGCTCTACATCTATCCGGAATCACGCGACATCGCCGCTGTCGCCCGGGCCAAGGCTGCCGGCCAGGCGCTCTCAAGCGCGGGCACCTATTGGAACGCCTCCTGCCTGAAGGAGATCGGCACTCCCAAATTCTGGCCGAAGAAGATGCTGGAGCCGATCATCGCCCAGTACAAGAAGGATCATCCGGCGCCACCGCCGCAGCCGGTGCCGATCTGCAAGGACTGACACCGTCGTCTATTGCAGCAACCCCTTGATGATGGCGCTCGCCTTGGCGAAGTCCATCTGGCCGGCATATTTCTGCTTCAGCGCGCCGATCACCTTGCCCATGTCCTTCTGGCTGGCCGCGCCCGTCGCCGCGATCGCCTCGCGCGCCGCAGCCTGGATCGCCGCGTCGTCGAGCTGCGTCGGCAGGAACTCGCGGATGATCGCCATCTCGCCGCGCTCCTGTGCCGCCAGCTCCGGCCGCTTGCCGTCCTCGAAGGCCTTGGCGGATTCCTCGCGCTGCTTCACCATCTTGGCGAGAATCTGCAGGATCTCCTCCTCGCTCGCCGGCGGCTTTCCGGCGCCGCGATTGGCGATGTCGCGGTCGTGGATGGCGGCCTGGATCAGCCGCAGTGTCGGCAGGCGGTGCTTGTCCTGTGCCTTCATCGCGCTCTTCATGGATTCGGCGATTTTCTCGCGCATCGTGCTTCTCCTTCGAACGCGGCGGACAATAGCTTTGCCGAACGGCCAACGCAAATCCCGCCAAGCCGCTGATATTGCTGGACGAAAGCAAATCGGCCGTGGTCTGGGGGCGCCGCATTGACCGCTCCGGCGCGTTCGCCTATGTACTCGGTCCTGCATGAGACAATGAGTTGACGCGTGGGAGCCGGGCAATCCAGCTTCGCGCCTTGCTGCGCAAATGGTCCTCCCGACCGATTGCCGCGCCTGACAGGAGTGCCGCCATGGCCACGACCACCGCCCCGTGGGCAACCGAAAAGCCGACCGCCCTTCTGGTACTCGCCGACGGCACGGTGATCGAAGGCCGCGGCCTTGGCGCCACGGGATCGGCGGTTGCGGAAGTGTGCTTCAACACCGCCCTGACCGGTTATGAAGAAATCCTCACCGATCCGTCTTACGCCGGCCAGATCGTCACCTTCACCTTCCCGCATATCGGCAATGTCGGCACCAATGACGAGGACATCGAGGATTTGCATCCGGCCGCCCGCGCCGGCGCTGTCGGCGCCATCTTCAAGGCCAACGTCACCGACCCGTCCAACTATCGCGCCGCCGGCCATCTCGACCAGTGGCTGAAGCGGCGCGGCATCGTCGCGCTGTCCGGCATCGACACCCGCGCGCTGACTGTGCTGATCCGCGAGAAGGGCATGCCCAATGCCGTCATCGCGCATGCGCCCGACGGCGTCTTCGACATCGAGGATTTGAAGCGGCAGGCGGCTGCCTGGTCGGGTCTGATCGGCCTCGATCTCGCCAAGGAGGTCACGTCGGGCCAGTCTTCGGTCTGGCGCGAGACGCCCTGGATCTGGAACGAAGGTTATGGCGAGCGGAGCGAGCCTTCCATGCACGTCGTGGCCGTCGACTATGGCGTCAAGCGCAACATCCTGCGCCTGCTTGCGGGTCTCGGCGCCAAGGTCACCGTCGTGCCGGCCAAGACCGGCGCCGAGGAGATCATGGCCATGCAGCCGGACGGCATCTTCCTGTCGAACGGCCCCGGCGATCCGGAAGCGACCGGCGAATATGCCGTGCCGGTGATCCAGGATCTCTTGAAGACCGACATCCCGGTGTTCGGCATTTGCCTCGGCCATCAGATGCTGGCGCTGGCGCTCGGCGGCAAGACCGAGAAGATGCACCAGGGCCATCACGGCGCCAACCATCCGGTCAAGGACCACACCACCGGCAAGGTCGAGATCGTGTCAATGAACCACGGTTTCGCCGTCGACGCCGACTCTCTGCCCGAAGGCGTCGAGGAAACCCATGTCTCGCTCTTCGACGGCTCGAATTGCGGCATCGCCCTGACCGGCCGTCCAGTGTTCTCGGTCCAGCATCATCCCGAGGCCTCGCCCGGCCCGCAGGATTCGCATTACCTGTTCCGGCGCTTCGTCAATCTGATCCGCGAACGCCGCGGCGAGGAAGCGCTGGCCGAACGCGCCTAGCTCAAGCAGCCGGCCTAAGCAGCGTCCGTCACCGGCTCCTGCGTGTGCATGCGCTCGACTTCCTTCGGCGTCGGCTTGGCAACTTTCGTCACGAAGACGATCACCGCCAGCGTCAGGAAAATTGCGCCGAGCACATAGGGAGCGCCGCCGAACACGACCGGCGCCGCCGGGCCCGTGAACCAGGAAAATATCGCGGTGTAGAGCAGCGGCGTGATGATCGAGGTGATCGAGAAGATCGAGGTCATCGCGCCCTGCAATTCGCCCTGCGCCGAGGGCGGCACCTTGGCGGCGGCGAGGCTTCTGAGCGGCGGATCGGCCAGCGCCTCCAGGCAGCCGGCCACGATGACCGCATAAATCATCCAGCCTTGCGTCGAAAACGCATAGCCGAAGGCGCTGAGCGCGGTGAAGGTCAGGCCGATCGCCGCCGTCCTCCACTCGCCGAGCTTGGGAATGATCCGCGGCAGCACCGTCGCCATGATGATCGCCCCGCACAGGCCGAAGGCGCCGAGCGAGAAGCCGATCTGCTGCTGGTTCCAGCCATAGCGGTAGTTTGAAACGAACGCCCAGACCGCCGGATACATCATATGGCCGAGCGTCATCAGGAAGAACACCAGCCCGATCCAGCCGATGCCGGGATAATTGCGCATCTGCATGAGCGTGCCGACCGGATTGGCACGCTTCCATTCGAAACGGCGACGATGCTTTTCGTCCAGCGTCTCCGGTAGCAGGAACATCGCGATCAGGAAATTCACGAAGGCAAGCGCGGCCGCGAAATAGAACGGCACGCGCGGCCCGAACGTGCCGAGCAGACCGCCCAGCACCGGGCCGATGACGAAGCCGACGCCGAAGGCGATGCCGAGTAGGCCGAAATTCTTCGCCCGGTTCTCGTCGTTTGAGATGTCGGCGATGAAGGCGGATGTCGTCGAATAGCTGGCGCCGGAAACACCGGCGAGCACGCGGCCGATGAACAGCATCGGATAGGACCAGGCGATGGCGCAGATCAGGTTGTCGATGGAAAAAGTCAGCACCGAGGCAAGCAGGATCGGCCGCCGGCCGAAGCGGTCGCTCAAGCCGCCCATGATCGGCGCGAAGACGAACTGCATCGCCGCATAGACGAAGAACAGCCAGCCGCCCTCGATCGCGGCCTGGCTGACGCTGACGCCGCTCAGTTCCTCCAGATAGGCCGGCAGCACAGGCATGATGATGCCGAAGCCGATGATGTCGAGCAGCAGCGTGGTGAAAACGAGCGCAAGGCCCCGCCTGGCGGTTTTGGGGTCGATCATGATGATAATCTCCTCAGGCCGCCCGGGGCAAAGGCGGGAGGCATCTTATAGGCGACGTCGCCGACAGGAACAATACGCGAACGAAGGCAATTGCCTCATCCTGACATCACTTGCCAGCCGTGTTGATCGCCGATCCTAGCCGCCAAAGAAGCGGCAGGGCCGCGTCAGATCGGACCGCCCATCGTGTTGCAGTCGGACAGCTTGCCGCTCTTTATGCCGCGCGCCAGCCACGTCTGCCGCTGCTGCGAGGTGCCGTGGTTGAAGCTTTCCGGCACGACATAGCCCTGCATCCTCTTCTGCAGCGTGTCGTCGCCGATCTGCTTGGCCGCGTTCAGCGCGCTTTCGATATCGCCCTGCTCCAGGATGCCCTTCTGCTGCGTGTAATGTGCCCAGACACCAGCAAAGCAATCGGCCTGAAGCTCGACGCGCACCGACAGCTGGTTGGCGTCGGCCTCGCTCATGCCTTGCCGCATCTGGTTGAACTTGCCCATGATACCGGTGAGGTTCTGCACATGGTGGCCGACCTCATGCGCCACCACATAGGCACGGGCGAATTCGCCGGACGCGCCGAACTGCTGGTCGAGCTGCTGGAAGAAGGTCATGTCGAGATAGACCTTGCGATCGCCTGGGCAGTAGAACGGCCCTGCCGCCGCCGAGGCGAAACCACAGGCCGAACGGACCTGGCCACTGAACAGCACCAGCTTGGGATCCTGGTAGGTCAGCCCTTCGGACTTGAAAATGCCGGTCCAGGTGTCCTCGGTATCGGCAAGCACGGTCGCGACGAACTGCTTCATCTCGTCATTGGCGGGGGCGTTGCCATTGTCCTGTGTGTCGGAGATCTGGCCGCCGTCTCCCGGCACCAGGCCGCCGCTGCCGTCACCCAGGATCTGCGATGGATCGAAGCCGAAATACCATCCCGCGAGCACGACAAGGATAACCAGGATGATGCTGCCGCCGCCACCGGTACGGCCGCCGATGGGGATGCGGAACTGGCCACCGCCGCCCAATCCGCCGCCAGGCCCGCCGCCGCTGTCGCTGCGTTCGTCTTCGATGTTGTCGCTCTGACGACGGCCTCTCCAAAGCATGGCAACTCCTCGCGACAGGAATGTCCTGGAGGGACCGGCATGCCACCGCCCCCCTGCAGACAATTATCGCAACGAATACGTCAAGTCAGTATTTTTCGCGAGGTCGAAACCGACACTTTGCGTCCTGCAGCGCTATTCTCGTATCGAGCCCGAGCTCAACGAGCGGAGGTCATCGCCCGGCGGAAAGCTTCCAGCGTTTCGGCGCTGACATGGTGCTCGATGCCCTCGGCGTCGATGCGCGCCGTCTCGGCGCTGACGCCGAGAGAGCGCAGGAAGGCCTCGACCGTCTGGTGGCGGATGCGGCTTTCCTCGGCGACCCTGCGGCCGGCCTCGGTCAGGAACACACCCCGATAGGGCTTTCGCGACACCAGCCCGTCGGCGCACAGCCTGGTCAGCATCTTTGCCACCGTCGGCTGCGCGACGCCGAGCCTTGCCGCGATATCCACCTGCCGCGCCTCATTGCCGTCCTCGATCAGGTCGGCGATCAGCTCGACATAGTCTTCGACCAGCGCGCTACGGCGCGCCTCGCGCGTCTGCCGGAAACCCGCCGAATGGATTTCGGCATCGGGAAGCGGCTCTTCGCGTCGAACCGGTTTGTTCCTCAGCGCCAATCCGCGCTCCTCCTTGAATCGGGACCGCATCCATAGCACGAACCCCTGATGGTCCGGCCGTTTATTTGCATTCCCGCTCATGCGCAACCGGCGTTTGCGGCAGCCCCGCCGCCAGCCTTGTCTCGGTTCATCACGAAAGCACGATCAATGAAATATAGCATATTGCATAATGTTGAGCCATGGCGTAGATAAGAGGCACGTTCGACAATTCCAGCGGAAATCCCATGTCCGATGCCGATGCAGCAACCGTAGCCCGACCCGCATGGCGATTCGACAGGCCCGACGACGAGCAGCCGAGCCTGCGCGAGGTGAACGCCTCGATCGCGGTGCCGCGGACCGGCGTCTGGTTCCGCCGCCTGTTCGCCTTCATGGGGCCGGGCTACATGGTCTCGGTCGGCTATATGGACCCAGGCAACTGGGCGACCGACCTCGCCGGTGGCGCCCAGTTCGGCTATACGCTGCTTTTCATCATCATGCTGTCGAACCTGATGGCGATCCTGCTGCAGGCGCTTGCCGCGCGTCTCGGCATCGCCACCGGCCGCGACCTCGCCCAGGCCTGCCGCGCCTATTATCCGCGCCCGGTCAACCTGCTGCTCTGGATCGCCTGCGAACTGGCCATCATCGCCTGCGACCTGGCCGAGGTGATCGGC
Source organism: Mesorhizobium sp. ESP-6-4 (assembly GCF_020164735.1). Lineage (NCBI taxonomy): Bacteria > Pseudomonadati > Pseudomonadota > Alphaproteobacteria > Hyphomicrobiales > Phyllobacteriaceae > Mesorhizobium > Mesorhizobium sp. ESP-6-4. The sequence goes on along the minus strand of NZ_JAIUGS010000011.1, from coordinate 128,367 downwards.
ACGGCGATCGCCCTGCAGCTTCTGTTCGGCATCCCGCTGATCGGCGGCGCCATGCTGACCGCGCTCGATGCTTTCCTTGTGCTGCTGCTGATGAACAAGGGCTTCCGCTATCTCGAGGCCTTCGTCGTCGCGCTGCTGATCATCATCTTCGGCTGCTTTGCCATCCAGATCTTCGTCGCCGCGCCGCCGGCCGGCACGATCCTGCATTCGATGTTCGTGCCATCGCCGGAGATCGTCACCAATCCGGCGATGCTCTATATCGCCATCGGCATCATCGGCGCGACAGTCATGCCGCATAATCTCTATCTGCATTCCTCGATCGTGCAGACCCGCGCCTATGAGCGAACCGATGCCGGCAAGCGCGACGCCATCAAATGGGCGACGACGGATTCGACCATCGCGCTGATCCTGGCGCTGTTCGTCAATGCGTCGATCCTGATTGTCGCGGCGGTCGCCTTCCACGATACCGGCCATCACCACGTCGCCGAGATCGGCCAGGCCTTCGAGCTGCTGTCGCCGCTGCTCGGCCTGGGCATCGCCTCGATCCTGTTTGCCGTCGCACTGCTTGCCTCGGGCCTCAACTCGACCGTCACCGCGACGCTCGCCGGCCAGATCGTGATGGAAGGCTTCCTGCGCCTGCGCATCCCGCAATGGGCGCGGCGCCTGGTAACGCGCGGCATTGCCATCGTCCCCGTGGTGGTCGTCACAGCACTCTATGGCGAGAAGGGAACCGGCCAGTTGCTCGTCTTCAGCCAGGTGATCCTGTCGATGCAGCTGCCTTTCGCGGTGGTGCCGCTGGTGCAGTTCGTGTCGGACAAGAAGAAGATGGGCAATTTCGCCATACCGCGCGGCGTTGCAGCGTTGGCCTGGGTGGTTGCCGCCGTCATCCTCGTTCTCAACTTCAAGCTCCTCTACGACACCTTCGCCGGCTGACCGCGACATTCGCGCCGGCCGCGCTATCTTCGCGCCATGGCCAAACCGGACGAAGCCCGCAGATTCTACGCCAGGCTGATGGCTGCGCACGCCCGGTCGGCCGATCCACGCATCGAGGAGGTGTTCGCCGCGGTGCCGCGCGAGGCCTTCCTGGGTCCGGGGCCATGGACCGTCTTTGCCGGCGAAGGCCGGTTCCAGACGCCAAGCGCCGATCCTGGTTATATCTACCAGAATGTGCTCGTCGTGCTCGATGCCGACAAGGGCATCAACAATGGCGAGCCGATGCTGCACGCGATGTGGCTCGGCAAGGTCGAGCCGAAGCCGGGCGAGCACGTTATCCATATCGGCGCCGGCACAGGCTATTACACGGCGCTGCTGGCGAGGCTGGTCGAGCCGGGGGGCGGCGTCACCGCCTTCGAGATCGAGGCCGATCTTGCCGCGCGCGCCAAGGCGAACCTCGCCCGGTACCGCAACATCGAGGTGATCCACGGCGACGCCGTCGCCAACCCTTTGCCGCCCTCCGACATCGTCTATGTCAATGCCGGCGTCGTCGCGCCGCCCGCCGCGTGGCTGAAAGCGCTGAAGCCCGGCGGCCGCATGATCTTTCCGTGGCGTCCCTCCGAAACCGTCGGCCTCGCGGTGCTCGTAATGCGCCTGGAAAACGGCTTTGCCTGCCGGCCTTTCATGGGCTCCTGGTTCATCCCTTGCGTCGGCGCCTCCACTGCCGAGCCGGGCGCAAAAATACCGACACGTGAGCGCGCCGCGCGCACCCGCTCGATCTGGCTGAGGAAAGACAAGGCGCCCGACCGCACTGCCACCGCCGTCTTCGGCGAGGTCTGGTTCTCGTCACGCGCCATTCGCGTCGACGACACGCGCTAGAAATTCGCGGGGCTGTGTCGGAGATCAGCCTTGCCGTTCGTCCTTGGAGCAATTCCAGGAAAAGTGCGAAGCGGTTTTCCGTCAGGAATGCGTCGAATGCCTTAGGCAGAAATCCGGCCGCGACGGCGCGGATCGTGAAAGGGAGAAGACTGATGCGCAAGATCATCGCCGCCACATTCGTTAGCCTCGACGGCGTCATGCAGGCGCCGGGCGGGCCGGAAGAGGATCCGGTCGGCGGCTTCAAATTCGGCGGCTGGACCTTCCATTATTTTGACGAGGTGGCAGGCGCGGCCATGGAGGAAATGTTCTCCAAGCCGTTCGACCTGCTGCTCGGCCGCAGAACCTACGATATCTTCGCCGCATACTGGCCGTATCAGAACGATCCGATCGCGGCTGTCTTCAACCCCGCGGTCAAATATGTGGCGACGCACCGGCCGGATACGCTGACCTGGCAGAACACGCAGTCGCTCGGACCGGATGTCGTTGCCAGGCTCAAGGAGCTCAAGCAGGAAGATGGACCCGACCTGCTCATCCAGGGATCGGGCAATCTGATCCAGACCCTGCTCGCCAACGGGCTGATCGACGAGATCCGGCTGATGACCTTCCCGCTGCTGCTGGGCAAGGGTAAGCGGCTGTTCGGCGACAACGCGATGCCTGCGGCCTTCAAGCTCGTCAAATCGCAGGCTTCCACCACCGGCGTCATCATGGCGACCTATGAGCGCGGAGGCGAAATCCGTACGGGCTCGTTTGCCCAGCAGGAGCCTTCGGAAGCCGAGCTCGAACGGCGCAAAAATTGGAAGTAGCACAAGGCTGTCGCGCGGCGGGCAGACCCGCCGCCATTGCCTCTCTTTCGAACGACGATTGAACGGTCAGGAGCCGCCAATGATGCCCACGATCACCGCCTTTGAACGATCGCCCGATGGCGGCAGGGGGCTCGCGCGCGACATGCACGTGCGCTGGGCGCTCGAGGAAGTCGGCCAGCCCTATGATATTCGCCTCGTTTCGTTCGATGCGATGAAGCAACCCGCGCACCTTGCGATCAATCCCTTCGGCAGTATCCCGACCTATGAAGAAGGCGATCTCACCCTGTTCGAGTCAGGCGCGATCGTCCTTCACATCGCGGTGCGTCACGCAGGCCTGTTGCCGGAGGACGCAAACGCACGGGCGCGCGCCGTCGCCTGGATGTTCGCAGCCTTCAGCACCATCGAGCAGCCGATCCTGGACCGCGCGACGGCCGTGATTCTGGAGCGCGACGCACCGTGGCACGACCAGCGCCTGCCCTTGGTTGACGACCGCATCCGCAAGCGGCTGGCCGATCTTGCCCGCCGTCTCGGCGATAGTGATTGGCTCGATGGCGCCTTCAGCGCCGGTGACCTTGTCATGGTGGGCGTGCTGCGCCGGCTGCAAAGATCGGGACTGCTGAACGAATTCCCGAACGTTGCCGCCTATGTCGCCCGCGGCGAGGCGCGGCCGGCCTTCAAGCGCGCTTTCGACGCGCAATTGGCGGTCGCCATGGCAGCGAAAGGCTGACGCCGCGTCACGCCGCCTGCCGATAGCGGGAAAGACCTTCGCGGATATGGCTGGCAAAAGCCTTTGCGGCCGGCGCGGCGGCATGTTTCGGCAGATGCAGGTTGACGGAGAAATTCGGCAGCGCCGGAAGGCCGGCGTCTGACAATATGTCGAGATCGGCCGGAACCGTCGAGGCAAGCCATGCGGTCACGGCAAGGTCCGAGCGCACTGTCGCGGTGGTCGCATCGATGTTGCCGTTCTCGAATACTGTGCGCCAGTCGAGCCCGTGTTCGCCAAGTGCGGCCAGCACCGCCGGTCGGAAGGCGCAGGTGTCGGCGACGATCGAAACCGGCAGCGGCCGCTTCAGGCGTGCCGTCCCGCCTCTGGCGCCGACCCAGACCAGCCGGTCGACGAGCAGGCATTCGCCAAGGGTCGGGCCGACACGCTCCTCGATGACGGCAAGGTCGATGGTGCCCGCCGCCAGGGCCGCCGCGAGTTCCGGCGAGGACGCGCAGATCAGCGAAATCTCCACCTGCGGATAGGCTTCCGCATAGGCCTTCAGCACGGGCGCGAGCAGCGTGCCGACAAGGTCGTAAGGTACGCCGATCCGCACCTGTCCGGCAACCGCCCTTCCCCTGATCTCGGCAAGGATCTCGTCATTGAGCTGCAGCAGGCGGCGGGCTTTGTCGAGCAGCCGCTCGCCCACCCGCGTCAGCCTCAGGCCGCGACGGTCGCGCTCGAACAGGCTCTGGCCGAGCACCTCCTCCAGCCGCTTGATCTGCTGGCTGACGGCGCCTTGCGTCAGGTGAAGCGCATTGGCGGCCGCCGTCATGCTGGCCTTGTCGGCGGTGGTGACGAAGGCGCGGATAAGGGTCGTGTCGAGATCGCGGATCATGCCCGGTATTATAATCGCTAATGCAAACCATACCAAACATTGCATTTACTGATGCTGCCAAGCGCCTAAGTATGTCTGCTCCCCGATTGGGAGGCCCGCATGTCAGACACCATCATCCCCCTGGTCCTGTTCGCGCTGATCTCGACCTCGACGCCCGGCATCGCCACGACGTTGTCGACCGCGTCCGGCGCACAATTCGGCTTTCGCCGTTCGGTGCCGCTGATGGCCGGCAGCGCCGCGGGGCTGGCTACCGTGGCCGCCGCGGGCGCGGCAGGCCTGGCTGGACTTCTGGCCGCCATTCCATCCCTGCAGCTTGCCATGAAAATTGCAGGCTCTCTCTATCTGATCTGGCTGGCGATCAAGATCGGCCGCAGCGGCCCGCCCAACCTCGACATCAGCATGGCCAGGCCGAACAGCTTTTTCGGCGGCGCCGGCATCCAGTGGATGAATCCGAAAGGCTGGGCGATGGGGCTCGGCGCCGCCGCATCCTTCGCGGCACTGGCGGATGGTCCGTTGCAGCTTGCGCTGCTGCTGGGCGCCGTGTTCGGGCTGACCGCAGCCTTTTCGCTGTCGCTGTGGTGCGTGGCGGGAACCCTGCTTGCCCGTCTGCTCAAGACGGAGCGCCAGTGGCGCGCGCTCAACATCGTGCTCGGCCTGTTGCTGGCCGCCTCGATCCTGCAGATGTGGCGGCCGGTGTAGTGCTGTTCGTCGCCCCCACGAAGGTGGGGGAGAGGAACCTAGTTCTCAGACGGCGTAGCGCGCCGCGGGCTTGCCGGAGAACAGACTCCCGAAGAACTGGTCCCGGGCACCGAGATAGGTGGCCAGCCCAGCCGCATCGGCAAGGCCGGGCGCGGTGAGGGTCTCGCCCTGGGCGAACCCGGCAAGCGCGGCGTCGACCAGATCGTCGGCGCTCATGATCCAGTCCGGATTGATCCCGTCAAGGCTGATACCAGAGACGTCCCACAACTCGGTGCGGACCGGTCCGGGCACGACGGACTGGACTTTCACATTGGTGCCGGCGACTTCCTTCTGCAGCGCTTCCGTGAAGTTGGCGACATAGGCCTTGGTGCCGCTGTAAATACCGCCGACGGCGATGCCATAGGCAACGACCGAGGCGATGTTGATGATCCCGCCGCGATTGCGCGCAAGCAGGCCGGGCAGCACCGCGCGGGTCAGCCGGGTCAGCGCCACGACATTGACCTTGATCATGCGCTCGGCCGCGTCGGCGTCGGCGTCGGCGATCGTCTCCAGGCCACCCACGCCGGCATTGTTGACCAACAGCGCCACGCTGTCATCCGCCGCCACCGCCTGCTCGACGCGGCGCAAATCGGCATCGACCGCAAGGTCGGCGATGATCGTCTCGACCTTGCGGCCATAGGCATAGGCCAGCTTGTCCGCCAACTCCCGCAGCCGGTCGGCGCGCCGCGCCACCAGCACCAGATCGTATCCCTGCTCTGCCAGCCGGTCTGCATAGACCGCGCCTATGCCCGACGAGGCGCCAGTGATGACGGCCGTGCCCTTATTGTCCTTCGTGCTCATTGTCCTGTTCCTTTGTTTGCTTCGCTTGGCCCAGCGCCGACCATCCGATCATCTGCCGGGCTTCTGATCCAACTTAGTGGCATATGCCACTTTCGCGAAGTAGGTATATGCCACTATCTTGTCAACGGCGGCGGCGAAAACTATTTCTGCAGCAGGCTGGCGCGTCGACGCGCCGGCGAGGAGTGATCATGACCGAAGCTCACAAGCCCGGATTCAGCGACTGCAACAACGCCACGCTGCGCCGTGCCGCGCGCAGTCTCGGCCGCTTCTACGACGACGCGCTGGCGCCTTCGGGCCTGAAGAGCACGCAGTTCGGGCTGCTCTTTCAGATCCACATCAGCGACGAGCCGGCGATGGGCACCATCGCCGAAGCGCTGATCATGGATCTGTCCGCGCTCGGCCATACGCTGAAGCCGCTGATCCGCGACGGCTATGTCGAGACCTTCCCCGACAAGGACGACCGCCGCGTCAAGCGCGTGCGGCTGACGCCGCGAGGACAGGCCAAGCTCGACGAGGCGCTCAAGCTGTGGAGCGTCGCGCAGCGGCAGTTCGAGAAAAAGGTTGGTGCGGAGCAGGCGGCAAAGCTGCGTGCGGCGCTGGACGCGGTGGCTGATCTCGATCTGGAAATGCCGACGGTCGCTCCTTCACTCTGAAGAAGCGGCCGCCGATCAGGCTTTGAAACCGTTACTCGGCCGGCATCGCCACTGGGCGGGCCAACATCCGGCCGGCAAGCACGACGCCCAGCCCGACGATCGGGAACACCGCCGCAATCAGGCCGAGATCGGCCGGGGCGCCGAAGCGCAGCACTGCGGCGCCGACCACCGCGCCCAGCGCGACGCCCAGATAGAGCGCCGAGGCGTTGAGCGACAGCACGATGGGCGCGGCATCCGGCGCCAGCTTGATGATGCGGCTCGCCTGCGCCGGCGGAAAAGCCCAGCCGACGATGCCCCATGGCACCATCATGGCCATCAGCGCCGGCCCGGCGATATGATGCGGCAAGAAGGTCGGGATCACCGAGAAGGTGGCGAGCATCGCGGCGGAGAGCGCCAGCGACCAGGCGACGGTTCGGGTGGCGCCGAAGCGGTCGGCGGCCTGCCCGCCGGCGATGTTGCCGATGACGGCGCCGACGCCGAAGGCGAGCAGCATGCCCGGCAGCGCGATCGGAGAGAGCCCGCCGCCTTCTATGGCCAAGGGCGCGATGAAGGCAAAGACGGTGAAGGCTCCGATCAGCGCCAGCACCGTGGTCAGCAGGATCGGCATCACGCCGGGCCGCACTGCCGCCGCCAGCCGCGCCCTCAACGGCAGCTTGGTGCCGACGATGCCGCGCGGCAACCGGTACCACAGGATCGCACCGGCCAGCGCGCCGAGCCCGGCAATGGCGAAGAAAGTGCCGCGCCAGCCGGCAATGGCCGCTACCAGCGCGCCGAGCGGCGCGCCGACGGCAACCGCCACAGTGGTGCCGCCGACGACGACGGCGATGGCGCGCGCCCGGTGGTGGTCGTCGACCAGCGCCACCGCCGTGCCTTGCGCGGTCGCCGCGAACAGGCCGGACGACAGCGCCATCACGATGCGGGCGATCAAAAGCACCTCGAATGACGAACTGAGCGCGGCAGCAACATTACCAAGGACGAAGAACACCAGCGTCCACAAGATGACGCGCCGCCGGTCCCATTCGCCGGTCAGAGTCGCCAGCACCGGCGCGCCGAACGCATAGGCGAGCGCGAAGGCGGTGATCAGCGAGCCGGCGAGCGGCACGGAGATGCCGGCGTCAGTGGCGATATCGGGAAGAAGGCTGGAGATGACGAAGCCTTCGGTCGAGATCGCGAACGATCCGAGCGCAAGCCAGAAGATCCGCTTGTCCATGGGGAAATGTCCTTAGTTCAAAGGTTATTGAACAATTGGACATAGCGGGGCATGATGTCAACCGAGCCGGGAGAAAATAGCTGAACCCTGCTGACAGCCCTGTGTCAGGACGGCCGAAAGGAAGAGGCTATGTCTGTCGGCAGAAAAGGAAGCCGCGTTGAAGTTCGTGCCGTTTGTGCTTAATTCTGGGCCATGAGCCTGCCCCATCCAACCGCCGACCAGATCAGCCTGCCGATCGTGCTCGCCGTGCTCGGCGACCCGACCCGGCTTGCCATTGTCCGCTATCTGGCTCGCAAGGAAGGCGTGCCGATGAACTGCAGCAAGTTCCTCGACCTCGCCTCCAAGACCAATCTCAGCTACCACCTCGCCAAGCTGCGCGAGGCGGGCGTCACCCGCAGCGAAGCGGTCGGCACCAGCCGGTTGATCACGCTGCGCCGCGACGACCTCGACAAGCGCTTTCCCGGCCTGCTCGACAGCGTGATCGCCGCGGCTGACGGCGACAAGGATCTGCCGGCGGTCGGCACGTCCGAGATGGAACTCGAGGCCTGATTGCGGCGCTGACGAAATTGCCTGTCATGGAGCTCTCATGCGCATCGCCGTAGTGGCCGACATCCACGGCAACGTGCTCGCCTTGGACGCTGTGCTCGACGATCTGAACCAGCGAGGCGGCGCCGACATCATCGTCAATCTCGGCGACTGCGTGTCTGGCCCGCTCTGGCCGCGCCAGACGATGGAACGGCTGCAGGCGCTCAATCTTCCGACGGTGCGCGGCAATCACGACCGCCGCGTCGCCCAGGACGTGGCCGATGAAGCCATGTGGCCGTCCGACCGCTACGCCCAGGAGCGGTTGACCGCGCCGCAGCGCGCGGCGTTGCTCGCCCTGCCGCTCACATTGGAGATCGTGCCCGGCGTCATAGCCTTCCACGCCCGGCCGGACCATGACGAAAAATACCTCGCCGACGCCATTGTCGACGGCCAGTTGGTGCGCGCGCCACTCGCCGCGATCAGGCGCCGGCTGAAGCCGCTCGATCCGGCCTGCCGCCTCGTGCTGTGCGGCCACAGCCATCGCAACGAGCTGATCCGCATCCCCGACGGTCCGGTCATCTTCAACCCCGGCAGCGTCGGCTGCCCCGCCTATGACGATGACACGCCGCCGGCGCATGTCTCCGAGCAAGGCTCGCCGTATGCCCGCTACGGCATCGTCGAGCTGGACGTGCCCGGCCGCGCCGACCGCTTCGAGGCGATCGCGGTGGACTACGACCATGAAGCCGCCGCAAAGCAGGCCGAACAGGCGGAACGGCCGGAATGGGCACACGCGCTGCGGACCGGATTTATGAGGATTGAGCGGAGTTCATATCCCGATCGAGCGGAGCCTATGCATGAAGCGCAGGGTTAGGCTCCCATCCACGCTGCTCTTCGTCGCTCCACTGCTGGCGGCGCCCCTGCCGGCCGTGGCCCAGGATGCGCCGGGACCGATCGTTTCGATTATCGGCGGCCTGGCACCGGACGATCTCCTCAACATCCGCGTCACCGCTTCGCCGAGTGGAAAGGTGGCGGCGCGGCTTCCCAACGGCACGGCCGTCAAGAATTTCGGCTGCAACGTCGTCAACGGCTATCCCTGGTGCAAGGTCGAGGATACGCAGGACGCGCATATCGTCGGTTGGGCGCCCGCCCGCTATCTCAGCCCAAACAACCCTGCGCCGGCGCCTGAAGATGCCGCCGCGCCGGCGACGGATGCAAACCTGCCACGGGAAGCCAATGCGCCCGAGTCTTCCGAAGAACCGCAGCCGGACATTGCGGCGCGCCTGGGCCGCAGCGAGCCGGCCGCTCCGCCAACGGCAATCGATATCAGCGCAATCGCCATGCGGGATGCCTACGCCCTCGCCTTCGCGGCCTCGGCCAGCGCCGGGTCCGACACCCCGGACGCCGGCATCCCCTGCGCCCGCCATGTCGGCCAGCCGATGACCCGCTGCGAAATCAGTGTCGCGCATGAGGGCGGCGACAGCGTCGTGACCGTGGCCTGGCCGGACGGCGGCACGCGCCTCATCAATTTCCACGACGGCAAGCCCGCCGGCTCCGACTCCTCCGACGAATTCCGCTTCACCCGCGAAGGCAGCCTCAACATGATCCGCATTGGCGTGTCCGAGCGCTTTGAGATCACGGACGCAGTGGCGTTGGGTACTGATACAGGGGAATAAGGCAGTGGGGCAGTAAGGCAATAGGGAAGAGAGGCCCCCTACTGCCCTACTGCCCTACTGCCCTACTGCCCTACTGCCCTACTGCCCTACTGCCCTACTGCCCTACTGCCCTACTGCCTACTGCCCTACTGCCCTACTCCCCTACTCCCCTACTCCCCTCATTTTCGGGGTTACATCCGCCAAAACTCTTCCCTATAAGGCCCTCCTAGCCTGATACCAGAATCGCAAGCACAACCGGCCGGGTCCTTCCCGCCCGGTTTTTCGTGCAAGCTGCTCGCCGAACGGAACCCGTAGACATGCCAAGACGCACCGACATCAAGTCGATCCTGATCATCGGGGCCGGCCCCATCGTCATCGGCCAGGCTTGCGAGTTCGACTATTCCGGCACCCAGGCCTGCAAGGCGCTGAAGGAAGAGGGCTTCCGCGTCATCCTGGTCAACTCCAATCCGGCCACCATCATGACCGATCCGGAGCTGGCCGACGCCACCTATATCGAGCCGATCACGCCCGAAGTGGTGGCCAAGATCATCGCCAAGGAGCGGCCGGATGCGCTGCTGCCGACCATGGGCGGCCAGACCGCGCTCAACACCGCGCTGTCGCTGCGCCGCATGGGCGTGCTCGAGCGCTATCAAGTGGAGATGATCGGCGCCGACGCGGCCGCCATCGACAAGGCCGAGGACCGCGCGCTGTTCCGCGAGGCGATGAGCAAGATCGGCCTCGAAACGCCGAAGTCGATGCTGGCCAACGCCACCGACGTCAAGAACGCCGACCGCAAGACGCATGAGGCCGAGCGCGCCGCGCTGAAGGCGGAACATCCCGAAAACCTCGACGCCGCCCTCGATGCGCTGGAAACCCGCTGGAACCTCGGCGAAGGCGACCGCAAGCAGCGCTATATCAGCCACGCCATGGCGATCGCCGCCCAGGCGCTCGACCATGTCGGCCTGCCGGCCATCATCCGCCCCTCCTTCACCATGGGCGGCACCGGCGGCGGCATCGCCTACAACCGCGCCGAATTCTACGACATCGTCCAGTCCGGCCTCGACGCCTCGCCCACCACCGAGGTGCTGATCGAGGAGAGCGTGCTCGGCTGGAAGGAGTACGAGATGGAGGTCGTCCGCGACAGGGCGGACAACTGCATCATCATCTGCTCGATCGAGAACCTCGATCCGATGGGCGTGCATACCGGCGATTCCATCACCGTCGCGCCGGCGCTGACGCTGACTGACAAGGAATATCAGATGATGCGCAACGCCTCGATCGCGGTGCTGCGCGAGATCGGCGTCGAGACCGGCGGCTCCAACGTGCAGTTCGCCGTCAACCCGGCCGACGGCCGCCTGGTGGTCATCGAGATGAACCCGCGCGTCTCGCGCTCGTCGGCGCTTGCCTCCAAGGCCACCGGCTTCCCGATCGCCAAGGTCGCGGCCAAGCTTGCCGTCGGCTACACGCTGGACGAGCTGGAGAACGACATCACCGGCGGCGCGACGCCCGCCTCGTTCGAGCCGACCATCGACTATGTGGTGACGAAGATCCCGCGCTTTGCCTTCGAGAAATTCCCCGGCGCCGAGCCGGTGCTGACCACCGCCATGAAGTCGGTGGGCGAAGTGATGGCCATCGGCCGCACTTTTCAGGAATCGCTGCAGAAGGCTTTGCGCGGACTGGAAACCGGCCTCACCGGATTGGATGAGATCGAGATTCCGGGCCTTGGCCACGGGAGCACCGCCGCCAGCCACACCGACGACCGAAACGCGATCCGCGCCGCGCTCGGCACGCCGACGCCGGATCGGCTGCGCATGGTGGCGCAGGCGATCCGTATGGGCACCTCGCTGGAAGACGTGCACGCCATGTGCAAGATCGACCCGTGGTTCCTCGAGCAGATCGCCGGCATCATCGCCATGGAAGAGCGCGTGCGCGAGCACGGCCTGCCGCAGGATGCCGTCAATCTGCGTATGCTGAAGGCGATGGGCTTTTCCGACGCCCGCCTCGCCTCGCTGACGAAGACCGACGCGGAAGCGATTCAGAAGGCTCGAGAAAAGCTCGACGTTCATCCGGTCTACAAGCGCATCGACACCTGCGCGGCCGAATTCGCCTCGCCGACCGCCTATATGTACTCGACCTATGAAGTGCCCTTCGTCGGCGAGCCCGCCAACGAGGCGCGCGTGTCGTCGCGCAAGAAGGTCGTGATCCTCGGCGGCGGCCCGAACCGTATCGGCCAGGGCATCGAGTTCGACTATTGCTGCTGCCACGCCGCCTTCGCCCTGCGCGACGCCGGCTATGAAGCGATCATGATCAACTGCAACCCGGAGACGGTCTCGACCGACTACGACACGTCGGACCGGCTCTATTTCGATCCGCTGACGGCGGAGGACGTGCTGGAGATCCTGCGCGCCGAGCGGGCGTCGGGCGAGCTCGTCGGCGTCATCGTCCAGTTCGGCGGCCAGACGCCGCTGAAGCTGGCTGACGCGCTGGAGAAGGCCGGCATCCCGATCCTCGGCACCTCGCCCGACATGATCGACCTGGCGGAGGACCGCGACCGCTTCCAGAAGCTCTTGCACAAGCTGAACCTCAGCCAGCCGAAGAACGGCATCGCCTATTCGGTCGAGCAGGCCCGCCTCGTCGCCGGCGAGCTCGGCTTCCCGCTGGTGGTGCGCCCGTCCTATGTGCTCGGCGGCCGCGCCATGCAGATCATCCATGACGAAGGCATGCTGCAGACCTACCTGCTCGACACCGTGCCCGGCCTGGTGCCGGAGGACATCAAGCAGAAATACCCCAACGACAAGACTGGCCAGATCAACACGCTGCTGGGCAAGAACCCGCTGCTGTTCGACACCTATCTCTCCGGCGCCATCGAAGTCGATGTCGATTGCCTGTGCGACGGCAAGGATACCTTCGTCTCCGGCATTCTGGAGCACATCGAGGAAGCCGGCATCCATTCGGGCGACTCGGCCTGCTCGCTGCCGGTGCACTCGCTGCCCTCCGACCTCGTCGACGAGCTGGAGCGCCAGACGGCGGCCTTGGCCCGCGCGCTCAATGTCGGCGGCTTGATGAACGTGCAATATGCGATCAAGGACGGCACGGTCTATGTGCTGGAGGTGAACCCCCGCGCCTCGCGCACCGTGCCCTTCGTCGCCAAGACCATCGGGCGTCCGATCGCCAAGATCGCCGCCCGGATCATGGCCGGCGAGACGCTTGAAAACGCCTTCGCCCATTACGGCGCCATGCCCGACGCGCGCAACCCGGGCCACATCGCGGTCAAGGAAGCCGTCTTCCCCTTCGCCCGCTTCCCCGGCGTCGACATCCTGCTCGGCCCGGAGATGCGCTCGACCGGCGAGGTGATGGGCCTCGACCGCGACTTTGCGCTCGCCTTCGCCAAGAGCCAGCTCGGCGCCGGCGTCGACCTGCCGCGCTCCGGCACGCTGTTCGTCTCGGTGCGCGACGAGGACAAGAAGGGCATCTTGCCGGCCGTAAAACGCCTCGCCGGCCAGGGTTTTAAAGTGCTCGCCACCTCCGGCACCGCCCGCTTCCTCGCCGAGAACGGAGTGGTGGCCGAGAAGATCAACAAGGTGCTCGAAGGCCGCCCCCACATCGAGGACGCCATCCGCAACCGCCAGGTCCAGATCGTCTTCAACACCACCGACGGCCAAAAGGCGGTGTCGGACTCGAAGTCGCTGCGCAGGGCAACGCTGATGCAGAAGGTGCCGTATTACACGACGCTGTCGGGCGCGGCCGCGGTGGCGGAAGCGATTGCGGCGCTGCGTGCGGGGAACCTCGAGGTGCGGCCGCTGCAGGAGTATTTTGGGTGAGGGCGACCGGCGGAACGCCGTTCAGCAAATCTCTTACCTCCTGTGGCAAATTTCACAGCGTTCTTTCTTTCCTTGGCGTTCGGATATAGCTTTCCAAAAATGCCCGCGAAGCACACCAATGACAGCACGTACATCGATGCAGCTGCGTACGCTCTGAAGCAGCTTCAACGACCTGCGTCCGCGCTTGAAATATGCCACTTTCTGAAATCGAATCCCAAGTTCGAGGCACGGATAGTTGGAGCCACACCGCAGAAGACGATTCAAGCAAGGATAGCGACAGACATCAAGAAGAACGGACCTAATTCACGTTTTTTTCGAACAGCTCCAGCAATATTTGCGCTAAGGCAACTTTCCGACCAAGGAAAATACAATCCAGCACCTAAGCGGATTTACATTGGATTTAACCGGTCACGCCAATTGGACAATTCGGCGATTTGTTCCATTGACCTGGAGACTACAAAATTCCGACCCAGCGTAGGGTTTTCAGAAGCTGAATATATTCCATTGCGCTTCTTTAAGCACCTGCCCCTCCGCTACATGCCTAGGCGAGAAGCTCTGAGGAAACAGAGCGTAATAGTAATTAATACGTTCATAACCATACTTCACGATAATCAAGTTTTATGCTTTGAGCCAACGTCATACATGCAGGATAACGAAAGAATAAAAAATAAGGATACAGTAGGAATAACTGGATATCTTTACCACGACGACGCGGACTTATTTGATGAAACCGGGATCGGGTTCAAAAATGCCGTCACCCGGGAGTTTTATGACTTTTTCCATTTCTTATACAAAGACGCTCATAAGCTAATAAGCTCGGTGCGCTACGCGGGCGTGCTCTATGATGATTTTTCTGATGAGCGGAAGATGCGATTAGCCCTTGTTTCCTTGGTGCAAACCGCCGAAAAATTCGATACTGATAACATAAAGCTTGGAGTCAAAAATATGCACTGGAAGTGCTACGATGAGATTCCGAACAGCTTTTTTAAATTTGAACCTTGGTCCCAGTATGTTTTTCGCATGCTGAACGAGCACTCCTTTGATCGACACAAGTAAAAGTATTTATTTATCGTTTTTAAATAGAGAATTAGCGTTTATACGCAGGAGAGATCTTTCTGAAGATGAATACACAAAATTTATAAAGATATGCTCCATGATGAACGAGGCGGAGCTTTACGCTTCGTTTGCCCAGGCCCATGAGCTAAGTAATAACTCAAGGACATTTAGCCATTTAGTTGGCGAGCTTTCACGAATTGGCCAGCTAAAGCTCATAAATGCAGAGCCAGATTTTCATATCTTCTTGGAAAAACGGCGCGATTTATATTCGATAGACCGACAAAAATACCAAAATTACTTTGCCAAGAGTCAGCCGCTAGGAGGCGTATATGAGCGGTCGCAAAAGTTACACACTACCGATCACATCAAAGGTCAATTGATAAACGCTCTAAATCCATATAGCGGCTCAAATTTGATTAGCTCCGATGAGAGAGCTATCTTGAAAGACAACGAAAATTTTCTTCGAGATCAACTCCCCGATCCAAAGGTGGCCGCCACGTTTTCCGTGTACGAGAAGATACTTCTTACTCGAACAGATAAGGATGCGCGGGTGATGGGAGAGATATCGACGCGGCTTTTTTGCAATCACTACACTACCCAACACAGTCTTGTTTCACCAACAGGGATATACAACGATCGTCTTATAGAGGATTTCGATTATTTCCCTCATTTTGATGTGCATGTTAACTTTTCATTTTTGTCAAAGCTTGGATTAGATAATCTTGTACTACACAAGCATTATGAGAGGGATTATCTAAGGTTTATAAGCGACAAAAAGTACTACGCCTTCTGTGAGATGAAGCGGCTTTTTTTCAAAACAATGATCAATTTTTTGGAGACGCGGAAGCAGGACATCGGGCATTGTGAGCCTTATAAAAAGTTCATAAGGGGGTTTAACTTTATTTTACCCGAGAGGGCCTCCTCCTTCGAACCAGAACGTTTTGCGGAGATTATAACAACGTCTCTGTCTAAAGCCACTGAGACTAGCCAGGAAATTGCAGCGGCGCTCGGAAAAGATGGATTAAGAAGCATGGAGCGCAGCAGAATAGCTGTATTTACAGCAACAGACATTGAAGACGAAGTCGTATATTCCGAATTGTTGGCCGCCGGGTATAAGCCGGGCGGAACTGACTTTTTTGAAGATGTCGCTTTTAGTATCTACACCTACTATGACACAATACACATTTATCACGTTCGAACGAGCGCCGGATCAGGTGGAGTTCACGGGAGCACTATTTCGTCCCTCAAGTTCCTCGCAATGCCAAATTTGAATTATGCAATATCGGTGGGTATTTGTTTTGGAATCGACGCCACCAAACAAAAGTTTGGAGACGTGATTGTCTCTGAGAGCGTGCTGCCGTATGAGCTAGCGGCTGCTCGAGGTGGAACACTCCAGCCCAGGGGAATCCCAATCCCCTCTGACAACATGGGCGTGACTTACGCTCGAAGTGCGCGTGCTCAATTCCGTGGTGAGTTTGGTATCCACGTTGGCCCAGTCCTATCTGGCGAAAAGCTTGTAGATGATCCGGATTTCAAAAAGAAATTAACGTCGCTCTTTCCAAAAGCGATTGGTGGGGAAATGGAATGTGCTGGCCTAGCCGCCACATCTATGGACAGAAAAGTTCCTTTCGTAATGTTCAAGGGCATTTGCGATTTCGCAGAAGCAAAAGAGGATAAATATCAAGAGCTTGCGGCTAAAAACGCGTCCCGCCTCGCGATCGGAATGATCGGTTCGCGTTGGTCAAAGAAATAGACACGTAAGATTCCTAGCCCTTTCCATCCAACTCGGTCCTGATCACGTCGCGGTGTGGCGGCGCCAATTTCACGCCACCGCCACACACTCGATCTCAATATCGAACTCCATCGGCCACGATGCCACCGGCACAAAACTTCGTGCCGGCGGATTGACGCTGAAGTACTTCGCATAGACCCGGTTGATGGCGTTGTAGAAGCCGGAATTGACGGCGTAGATGCGCACCATCACCACCTTGTCCAGCGAGCTGCCGGCCGCTTCCAGGCAATGTTTCAGCGCCTTCAGCGACGCTTCGGTCTGGGTCTCGATGTCGCCGCGCACCATCTCGCCGGTCGCCATGTCGACCGGCGGCGTCGCCGAGATGAACACGAAGCCGTTGGCCCGCACCGCCGTCGAGCACGGCAGGCCGAGCGAGCGCACTTTTGCCGACATCACGGGTACTTCGATGACTTCCTTGTCCATGGCGGCCCGCCCTTTGTTGCGCGCGAGCTTATCGCGGCAGCGAGGGAACGCCAGCGGTTTCCCTTCCCCCCTTGTGGGGGAAGGTGGATCGGCGCGCAGCGCCGAGACGGATGAGGGGTGTTCCAGCCTGGCAAAACCGCTCGTCCAACCGTGACCGTATGGCTTATTGCCAGCGTCTCACTCCGCTGGAACACCCCTCATCCGGCCGCTTCGCGGCCACCTTCTCCCACAAGGGGAGAAGGCAAGGGCGGCCTCACTGATGCGCGACCGCCAGTTCCTTCACATGCTTCTCGTGCATCTTCAGCACCGGCAGCGTCTTCTTGGCGAATTCCTTCATCGCCGGGTCGTCGCCGGAATTGGCATAGGTGGAAAACAGCGCCACCGCGTCCTTATGCGCGTCGGCCTGCATCTTGATGTATTTGGCGTCGAATTCCTTGCCGCTCGCTCCCTTCAACTCGTCGAGCAACTGCTGTTCCTTCGGCTGCAGGGCGGGGCCGGCCGGCTTGATCGACGCCGTGGTCTGGCCCTGGCTCAGCGCCGTCTTGAAATCCTCGGCCGCCTTGCTGTGATCCTTGATCATCTGCGCGGCGAAAGCCTTGACATCGGCGGACGCCGACTTCTCTTGCGCCAGCTTGCTCGACTCGATCTCGAACATGTTGGCATTCGGCACCGTCGTGACGAAGGTCTGGGTGTCGACCTTGTTCTCGGTCACCATCGGTCCCACGGCATCTGAATTGTCCGACTGGGCGAACGCGGCGGGCGCGCCGGCAAGAAGCGCGACGGCAACCAGGGGCAGCAGCGTTTTCATCTCGATCTCCGATCCGAAACAGCCCCTCCGCCTTCCCCAACGCGGCACCGGCCCCAGGGTTGCCTAAGAGGTTGCCTCGAAAAGAAGCGCGCGGGCCGAGCGCCCGCATCGCCATCAGTGGCAGTGCGCGCCGGCGGCGTGCCCGGCATATTGCAGCTGCTCGTGCCAGTTCGGCCGGCCTTCGGGCGTGAAATCCATCAGGTTCCACAGGATCTCGCAGGTGCCGATGCCGCGCGGGTCCTGTCCCGGGTCCGATGGCGCGAAGTCTAGCTCCGACGACCAGAAATGCCGGATGCCGTCACCATCGCGGTGGAACACCGAAAGCAGCGGTATCTGCGCGCCCTCGGCGGTTTCGGAGTTGTAGTCGCGCTTGAAAGCGTTGCCGGCCGACGAGACGAGCCGCATGTTTTTCCAGCCGCGGTCGCGGCCGAGCGCTACCAGATTGTCGAGCGCGGTCTTCGCCACCACGGCAAAGTTGAAGCCCGCCGCTTCGAGATGGCCGATCGCGCCGTCGAACTGGTCGAGCAGGGCCGTGCAGGACGGGCATGGCTGGTCCTGCCGGGCAAGCTTCGCCGTCTCGCCGCTCGCCGCCACCTCGCGCGTCTCCTGCGGATGGCGCGGGAACATCATCTGATAGAGGATCAGCGTATCCTTGCCCGGCGCGAACAGGTCCGACAGCTTGACTTTCGCCGTCTGGCCCTGGTCGTCCAGGGCGTCGAACACATAGTCCTGCGGTACCAAACCACCCGGCGGCAAAGCGCGCCTTGCCTCCGCCACCGCTTCCATGGCGCGGCGCAGCTCGATTTCCTTGCGCAGCAATTTTTCGCGCGCGGTGCGATATTTGGCGGATTCATTGGGAAAGGTGATCATGATCGTCTCCTGGCGCCGGCGTCCCGGCGCGGGTTGCTCTACGATCCAAGGACGGCTCGCCGCGACCTGATCCGACATTTCGGCACACGTTTTCCGGTTACTTTTTCGCGTCGCATCTAGCCTTTGACGCCGCCAGCCGTGAGACCCGAGACAATCCTGCGCTGGAAGATCAGCACCAGCACCACCAGCGGCACGGTGACGATCACCGAGGCGGCCATGATGTTGCCCCACGGGATCTCGAACTGCGAATTGCCTGACAGAAGCGCGATCGCCACCGGCACGGTGCGCTGCGTGTTGGTGGAGGTGAAGGTGAGCGCGAACAGGAACTCGTTCCAGGCGCTGATAAAGGCGAGCAGGCCGGTGGTAGCTAAAGCCGGCCACATCAGCGGCAGGAAGATGCGCGTGAGAATGGTCCACGGCCCGGCGCCGTCGATGATCGCCGCCTCCTCGATCTCGACCGGCAGGTCGCGCACGAAAGTGGTGAGCACCCAGACCGTGAACGGCAGCGTGAAGATCATGTAGGACAGGATCAGCGCCAAGAGCGAATTGTAGAGATGCAGCGCCCGGATGATCTCGAACAGCCCGGCAAGTGCCGCGACCTGCGGAAACATCGACACCGACAGGATGGCCAGCATCAGCGCCGAGCGCCCGCGGAAACGAATGCGCGCCAGCGCATAGGCCGCGGTGACGCCGAGCAGCAGCGAGACCGCGACGACCGCGCCGGAGACGATCAGCGAATTGACGAGATTGCGCAGGAAGGGACCTTCGGTCAGCACGTTGCGGTAATTGGCAAGGCTGAACGATTGCGGCCAGAGGCCTGCCTGGAACAGCTCTGTTCCCGATTTCAGGCTGGTGACGATGGCGTAGTAGAACGGAAACACCGCGACGAAAACGATCGCCAGGAGCAGCAGGTAGAAGCCGGCGCGCTTCAGCATTTTCATGTCAGCGCCCTCCCTCGAAACTCAGCCGGCCGATGCGGATATAGGCGATGGTGAGCAGGCCGATGATCAGGAAAAGCAGCGTCGAGGCGGCCGAGCCATAGGCGAACTTGTCGAACTCGAACAGGTTCTCGCGCGCGAAGATCGACATCGACTTGGTCTGCACGTTGTTGGGCGTCAGCACATAGATCAGGTCGAAGATGCGTAGCGCATCGAGCGCGCGGAAGATCACCGCCACCATTACCGCCGGACGGATCAGCGGCAAGGTCACCCGCCAGAAGATCTGCCACGGGTTGGCGCCGTCGAGCTTCGCCACCTCGAGGATCTCGCGCGGCAGCATCTGCAGGGCCGCCAGGATCAGCAGCGCCATGAACGGCGTCGTCTTCCAGATGTCGACGATCAGCACGGCGATCATTGCGGTGTCGGCATTGGCGGTCCAGGCGATCTTGGTGTCGATCAGGCCGAGATTGAGAAGCGCGACATTGATGATGCCGAACTGGTCGTTGAGCATCCACTGCCACATCTTGGCCGAGACGATGGTCGGGATCGCCCAGGGAATGAGGATCGCGGCCCGCACGATGCCGCGTCCCGGGAATTCGGTGTTGAGCGCAAGCGCCACGATCATGCCCAGCACCGTCTCGCAGGCCACCGAAACCACGGCAAAGCGCACCGTGTTCCACACCGCGCGCCACCAGACCGGATCGACGAGCAACCCGTCATAGAGCAGGCGGCCGCTCGGCAGGCGCAGCACCGAAAAATAATTGCCGAAGCCCACCCATTGCCGCGCGTCGAGGCCCGCCAGCGAAGCATCGGTGAAACCGTAATAGACCGTGCGCAGGAACGGCCAGCCGGCGACGGCGGCGAGCACGACAAGCATCGGCGCGAGGAACAGCCAGGCCGTGCGCACGCGTCGGCGCATCAGCGGCGATCGCCTTGCCGCGCTCACCAGCCCTTGCCTTTCAGCCTGGTCAGCCTCGCCCCGAGATCGGCCAGATTGTCGGCGGCGGCGCCCTGGCCGGAGATCGTGTCGTGCACGGCAGTCCAGAACTGGCTGGATGCCTCGTTGTACTTGATCCTGGCGGTTGCCGACGGCCTTGGCTGCGCGTTGAGAAAAATCTCTTTCCAGCGCGGCACGATCGGCTGCTGCCGGGCGATGTCGGGGTCGTCATAGAGCGCCGGAATGGTCGGCAAGTTGGAGGTTTTCAGCGTCCGGTATTTCTGCATCTCGCGCGACGCGATGAACTTGACCAGCTCGATCGCCTCACCTGGATGTTTCGAATATCTGGAGACGGCAAGGTTCCAGCCGCCCAGCGTGGCGGCGGGATGCCCGCCTTCGCCGGCCGGCAGCGGCGCCACGTCGAACTCGCCCTTGATCGGCGAATTCTCGCTGTTACCGAGCGCATAGGCATAAGGCCAGTTGCGCATGAAGACGGCATTGCCGGTCTGCCAGACGCCGCGCGTTTCTTCCTCCTGATAGGCGAGCACGCCCGGCGGCGCGATCGTGCCGATCCAGCCCTTGACCATGTCGAGCGCCGCGGCCGCCTTTGGATTGTCGATGGAGATTTCACCGTCCGGCTCGATGACCCGACCGCCGCCATTCGACATCACCCATTCGAGCGCGTTGCAGGTCAGCCCCTCATAGGCGTTGCCCTGGAAGACGAAGCCCCAGATGTCCTTGTTACCGGCCGCCCGCTCCTTGTTCATCACAAGCTTGGCGGTATCGGCCAGCTCCTTCCAGGTGGTCGGCACCTTGGCGCCATATTTGTCGAGCAGATCCTTGCGGTAATAGAGCGCCGGCGCGTCGGTGAAGATCGGCAGCGCGACCAGCCTGCCGTTGACCGTCTGCGATTGAATGATCGACGGGAAATGCTCACCCACCACATCCCTTGTCGCCTCGGTCAGGTCGACCAGCTGACTGGCAAGCTGCGGGGCCCAGATCACGTCGGTCTGGTAGACGTCGATATCGCTGCTGCCGGCGGCGAGCCAGAGCCGGTACTGGCCGAACTGGTCGGTGGTCGAGGGCGGAATGACGACGATATCGACCTTGTTGCCGCTCTTCTTCTCGTAACGATCGAGTATCTCGCGCAGCACCTTTATGCCGTTGCCGGTATCGCCCGACACGATCGACAGTTCCACGGCTCGCGCTTGAACAGCGCCCAGCAGCATGCCGGCGGCCAGGAATGCTGAAGCGAGCTTCACAGGATTGCGGACCTCCCTGCGCGACCGGCGACGCACAGGTCGCGGCTCATCAAGGCCCCTGCGTTGAATGCGCGACGCCGCTTAGGGTTCCCGCGTTGTGCGTGGCCGACCGGGCCAGCAGGTCGGTGAAGCCGATCTCGGTGGCTCGCCGCGTCGGCGGCCCGCTCCGTCCGCCTCGCTTCACGCAAAGCGGACGGGCTCCGAAACCCCCGCCCCGGAGCCCGCCTGGGAGTGGCTGACGCATGCCGGCACAGCCTCCTCCGACGCCTTGCCCGCGTCGATCCGCCGATCGGCCGCCCGGCACGACGACGAATTAGCATGCCCTAACGTCAGCCTATGTGAAGGAGTTCACAATGTCCGGGCGCAGGCGATTGCAACGCCGCGCCGGGAGCCTCCAATCCGGCCCGCTGTGCTTTGCGCGTCAGCCTTCCCAGTCGACCGGGATCATGCCGAGCCGCTCGTAGAGCCTGAAGGCCGCGGCGCTCTTCACCGTGTTGGTCTTGAGATCGACATGGGTCGCCCCGCGCTCGCGAAAGGTCAGGAACACCTGCCGCATCAGCGCCTCGCCGAGGCCCTGCCGTCTCGATTCCGGATGGACGGCGAGATCCTTGACGAAACCGGATGTCCAGCAGAGCGCCGCGCCCGCCAGCAGCCCCTTGCCGTCGATCGCCAGGAAACAGAGAGCGGGATCGAACTCCGCATCGCCGGCAATGCGCGGCCACCACTCGTCGAACAACCCGTCGGCGCCGTCGTCGAACACCTCTTCCAGCAGCGCGTGCAAAGCCTGCGCATCCCGGTGCTCGAACGCGCGCATGACGAAACCCTGCGGCCAGTGCGGCGCGGTGAGTGTATCGTCGAGCAGCTTGCGCAGGCGGATGTCGTTGGCAGCCGGCGGGCGGGGAATTGTGTTTTCATGCATGGCGCTGTCTCGAAACGCCGCGCGGAACCGTCCGCTCAGGCGTCGGGTGGCAGGCGGTGCCGCTTGCGGTCGGTGCCAAGGCCCGTCGCATCGAGCAGGCCCTTGCGCTTGGCATCATAGTAGTAGCCGGTCTGGTAGAGCGTGTCGGCCCGCTTGGCGTTGCCGCCCGAAACCAGCCAGGCGCCGCGCAGATACTTCACCGCGTATTTGAGATTGGTCTCGGCGTCGAACAGGCCGGCCGCCGGTCCGTCATAGCCCATGCCGCGCGCCGTCGCGTGCTTGATCTGCATCAGCCCCCAATGTCCATGATTGTAGGCTTTCGGGTTGAAGGTGCTCTCGCGGTTGACGACATGGCGCACCAGTTCGACCGGCACTTCATAGATCGCCGAATATTTCTCGATCAGCCGCTCGATCTCGCCGCGCGGACCGCTGGCATGCTGCTCGGGCTGACCGGGTGCCGCCAGCAGCGCCGGGTTGTCCGGCGCCACATAAGCAACCTGTTGGACGCCCGGCATCGGGGCGACTTTTGCCGACTGGCCGGTGACCGGCATGGCGACGCCTGCGGTCGTATAGACCGCCGCTCGGCTGATGGATGCCGCTCGGCTGATGGATCCTGGGCCGGTCGGCGAGCCGCCGGCCGTCAGCACCGGCGGCGGCGGAAACTGGCCGGCCATCGGCGTCGCTCCGGCGAAAGCCGCAGGCTGAGCCAGCGCTGCGGCGGGCGCGCCGGGCTGGACAGGCGGCGGCAACAGCGCGCTTTGCGTCGCGGGCGCGCTTTGCGTCGCGGGCGCGCCTTGCGTCGCGGTCGCGCCTGGCGTGGTCGCCATGGCGACGGCATCGCCAGCCAGCGCGGCAGTCTGCACCTGCGCGAGGCCAGAAGGCTCCGGCAGCACGGCCACTGTTTCGGGCAGCGCGAGCGTCGGCGTATCATCCGCGACGGCCGGCGTCGAGGCTTCCGCAAGCGCGGGCGCGGCCTTCATCTGCGAGGTCGAGGTACAGCCGCTGAGACCAGCAGCGGCTACGAGCACGCTGAGCGCGGTGAATATGATTTTAGCTGGCAAGCCGTGCGGGTCCGGTTTGTCGGTTGTTAAGGAGTCCTTACACCAGCGATTCACACCCGGCAATCGGGGCCACCCGGCGGTTTTCGGGTGGCGACAACAGGGCCGAAGTGCCATATTGTTCTGGATATGTACTCGTTTTTCGCTGTTTTGCCGAAGGAATACGCCATGAAACCCACATCCCAGATCACGGCCGGCCACGCAGTGTTAGAAACAGTGATCGGCTTCATGGGCATTGCCTGGAGCGAGAAGGGCCTGATCCGGCTTTGCCTGCCGGAGCGCAGCCGCGAGGCGGTCGAGCGCCGGCTGCTTCGCCACCCCGGCGTCTCAGCCTCGACAGACCAGCCGCAATGGGTGGTCGATCTGATCGCCTCGATCAAAGCCTATGCCGCCGGCGAGGACGTCGACTTCTCGAGCGTGCCGGTCGATCTCGACGGCGTCGACGATTTCCGCCTCGCCATCTACGACGCGGCTCGCAAGCTCGGCTTCGGCGAGACCACCACCTATGGCGAACTGGCCAAGCGCGCCGGCCATGCGGGCCTTCCGCGCGAAACGGGCGCGGCGCTAGGCGCCAATCCGGTGCCGCTGGTCATTCCGTGCCATCGCATCCTGGCGGCCGGCGGCAAGATCGGCGGCTTCTCCGCGCCCGGCGGCTCGGCCACCAAGGAAAGGATGCTGGCCATGGAAGGCGTTCGCGTCGGCCCGCCGCCGGCGGCGCAGGGTTCGTTCGGGTTCTAAGGCGCTGCGTATCAGTCCTGCAGGAACCGGCGGCGGAAACGCCGCTCGAAATCCGGACGCTTGCAGACATAGACCATGCAGGACCGGGTGTCGGCGCTCGGTACGTAGGCGCGTGCCCTCACTTCGCCTGCGTTGCAGAAACGCTCGTCGCGCACATAGCGGTCGTAGAGCGGCAGCCCCGGCACGCGCGTCGACTGGTAGCGCAGGATGACGGCGCCCTGTCTGGCGATCGTCGCCTGCACCCGGTCGCAGCTCATGCGCGTCGGATCGTAGCGCGTCACCGCCTGCGCTTCCGCGGCCAGCAGCAGGAAGCAGGCGGCAAGCAGAATGGTCTTCATGGCTTCTCTCCTCGGAAGGGCAAGCATCCCATCCCTTCACAACGCGGCACCGCTGTCAAAACTTCCATGCTTGTATTCCGCTCGATCCGGGATGCGGGGCAGCGTCCAGGCAACCCGTCTTGTTTTCTTGCTCAAACTATCCTATATCCGCAGCATTGAATTTGGCCGATCGATCGGGCCGCGATCTTCGCGTTTGCTGACGTCTATCTCCAAAATTTCGATACCGCCGGCCGGACGTTGGTCCGGTCAAACAAAAGCAAATGTGAAGGGCATTCTATATGGCAACTGGTACGGTCAAGTGGTTCAACGCCACCAAGGGCTACGGCTTCATCCAGCCTGACAATGGCGGCGCGGACGTTTTCGTCCACATCTCCGCTGTCGAGCGCGCTGGCATGACGAGCCTGGCTGAAGGCCAGAAAATCAACTTCGAGATCGAGCAGGACCGCCGCACCGGCAAGTCCGCTGCTGGCTCTCTTAGCAAGGCAGCCTGATTTGGCTTAAGCATTTTGCGGCAGGCTTTACGGCCAGCGGCGCAAAATGCGACTAAGTAAGGCGCGCACCGGGCGAAGGTTCGGGGCGCGCGGCAAGTCACGGATGTACTGACGGTCGCGCGAGAAGCGCGCCGGAGCGAAAAGACCCGACAAGCTGGAACAGCAGATAGCTGCCGGCCCGGACCAGACGCTCCCGATCAGGCTACCGGCAGAGGAAGGCGGGCATTGCCCGCCTTTTTTGTTGTCTGGATTTTGGCGAGTTGCCTCCTTCTCCCCGTTCACGGGGAGAAGTGCCCGGCAGGGCGATGAGGGGCAGCGCCAACGTTTCAGGGCTGTCATTTTGGCTGACTTAGTAAGGCCGGCGCAGCCCCTCATCTGGCTGCCGCCATCTTCTCCCCGTGAACGGAGAGAAGAAGCTGTCCCCCAGCCTTTCGCCAATCGCCGGCGCTGCCTTAAGGCACCCACTCGATCGGCACATGTCCCTTGTCCGCCTCGACGCGCTTCAGCCAGGCGGCGACCGCCGGATAGGCGTCGAGCTGGAAGCCGCCCATCCCGGCGGTGTGGGTATAGGCGTATAAGGCGATGTCGGCGACGCTGTAGGCGTTGCCGGCGAAGAATTCGTTCCGCTCCAGATGCTGGTTCATCACGCCGAGCGCCTTGTTGCCTCGCTCCAGCGTCTGCGCCAATCGTTCAGGCGTGGCGTCCTTCGCCCGTTCCGGAAAAGTCAAAAGCGCCTTGCGCACCGCGATATAGGGCTCATGGCTGTATTGCTCGAAGAACAGCCATTGGTAAGCCAGCGCGCGTTCATACTTGTCAGCCGGCAGGAAGCGCGTGCCTTCGGCAAGATAGAGCAGGATGGCGTTGCTCTCGGCGATACGCCTGCCGTCGTCGAGCTCGAGCATCGGCACCATCGCGTTCGGATTCTTGGCGACGTAGTCTGGTTTGCGTGTCTCGCCGGTATGCGAGCTCACCTCGACCCGGGTGAAAGGAATGCCGAGCTTGGCCATCAACAGCCGCGGCTTGTAGCAATTGCCGCTGTCGGCCATGTCGTAAAGGATCATCGCACATACCTCGCGCGTCGCCTGAAGCTCATTTCAGCACGGCTCTAACGCGCCCAGGCGAGACCATCCAGTGATTTGTTTTCAAGAAGAACCATCAGCGGCGCTGATATTTTTTTCGCTGCATCAGCGATGCTGATGCGTCTTTGTATCGAGCATCAGCGATGCTGATGCAGGGGCACGACCTTGTTGCCGACGTCGATGAGAGCGTCGATGGAAAGCGGTTCCTCCTTGAAGACCGTGCCGGCGAGCGCCGGGCGGGCGAGATGGAAGCCTTGCAGCAGGTCGACGCCGCCCTCGAGCGCGACGCGCAAGTGCTGTGCATTCTCGATGCCCTCGACCAGCACTTTGGCGCCGCGCTCGTGCAGCATCGCCACCAACGGCCGGAAGAAGCGTTCGGCGGCAGCATGGCGGCAGAGCTCGCCAAACCAGGCGCCATCGATCTTGACGATGTCGGGTGCAAGCAGATCGATGCGCGCTTCGGTCGAATGCCCCGTGCCGAAGTCGTCGATGGCGATGCGGATGCCGTCGCGCCGCATTTCGCGCACCAGGCTGGCAAGAACCTGGTCGTCGGCTGCCTGTTCGGTGATCTCGCAGACCAGCAGGCTGGGCTTGAGCTCCAGATCGCCGAGATGCCTGGTCATCAGCCGGATCTCGGCGAGCGCACGTCCGAGATGATCGTTGATGGTCGGATTATAGTTGAAGAACAGCGTCAATCCCTCGACGCCGATGTTGCGGTAATTGCCGAGATGCAGCATCCGGCACATCGTTTCGACAAACAGAAGGTCGGACGCGGGAATGCTGCCGAAGAAGACCGAAGCGGCTACCGGCTGCGCGACGCGGCGCGGCTCGATCAGCCCCTCGACGGCGACGGCTCTGAGCACCCTGCCCTCCGGCGCGAAGATCGGCTGATAGGCGCTCCACAGCCGGAACTCGCCATAGACGCCGAATTGGAGGCCGATCTCGTCAGTGAAGATCGCCTCCGCGACGTTGCGCCGCCTGTCTGGTTGTCCGCTCATGGCGCGACCTTGCGCCCGAACACCCTTGCCGGCCGTCCGTGCAGCGTTGGGGCCGCCGGGCTTGCGGCGGCCGGTGCCTTGCTGTCTTCGCTCGAAGGCTGCTGCGCGCCCTTGCCGAAGACGCGAAAGCTGGTGGGGGCAAGTTCCGGCCGGGCAAGCACGTAGCCCTGCACCATGGAGGCGCCGGACCTCTCGGCGAGCTCCAACTGCCAGCCTTCCTCGATACCTTCGAAGACGGTGCGGATGCCCTGGTTCTCGAAACTTTGCACCATCGCCGTCAGCAAGGCGAAGCCGGCGCCGGACTCCATCAGATGGGTGATCCAATTCGCATCGAATTTGACGATGTCTGGCTTGAGTTCCTTGATCCGATTGATGTCGGAATCATCGGCGCCATAGTCGTCCACCGCGATGCTGAAGCCATTGGCCCTCAGCGCCTCGACAAAACCGTAGAGCGCTTCCTGCGAAGCCGATTTCTGCTCGGTGACCTCGCAGACGATGCGGCGCGGATCGATGCCGGCTTCGTGCAGCACCAGCCGCATGTCGCGCAGGGCCTTGTCGGCGATGTGGCGATCGGTGAAGACCGACGGGTCGAAATTGACGAAGATGGAGGCCTCTTGCGGTAGGCAGGCGCCGGCGTTCAGAAGATGCAGCGTGCGTGTCAGCGCCTCGATATGCAGCCGGTCGGCCGCCGGGCAGGTGCCGAAAAATGTCCCCGGCGACTGCGGCTCGCCATCGCGGAACGGCCGGATCAGCCCTTCGAAAGCGACGACCGAGAGCTTGCCCTGCTTGAAGGCGAAAATCGGCTGGAACGCGCTCTGCAACGTATAGATGCCCCAGACACCGGTCGAGGTGCCGTCATCATGACGGATGATGTGGGCGAGCCCGATGCTGCGCGACAAGGTTTCTCGCTCCGCGAATAGTCGCAATCCGATCTGCGATCCTGCCAGCCAAGGGTTTACCGGCCGTTGATGAATTTAGCGTTGCCGCTCACGCAGGCTGACTTTGGTCACGCCTCCTTGACCTCTGGCTCATCGCACAATGCTTGCGCTCCGCGCCATGATGCGACATGAGAGGCGCCGCGGCCGCTCCTGGCCGCTCTTCCTAGGAGACATTTCGTCATGGCCTTTCTCGCCGACGCCCTTTCCCGCGTTAAGCCTTCCGCGACCATCGCGGTGACGCAGAAAGCGCGCGAGCTGAAAAATGCCGGCCGTGACGTGATCGGCCTCGGCGCCGGCGAGCCGGACTTCGATACGCCCGACAACATCAAGAATGCGGCGATCGAGGCGATCCGCCGCGGCGAGACCAAATATCCGCCGGTTTCCGGCATCGTGCCGCTGCGCGAGGCGATCGCGAAAAAATTCAAGCGCGAGAACAATCTCGACTACCGGCCGGAGCAGACCATTGTCGGCACCGGCGGCAAGCAGATCCTGTTCAACGCCTTCATGGCGACGCTGAACCCGGGCGACGAGGTCATCATCCCGCGCCCCTACTGGGTGAGCTATCCCGAAATGGTGGCGATCTGCGGCGGCACGTCGGTCTTCGCCGACACCTCGATCGACAACGGCTTCAAGCTGACGGTGGAAATGCTGGAAAAGGCGATCACGCCCAAGACCAAATGGCTGTTGATGAACTCGCCGTCGAACCCATCGGGCGCCGCCTACACGGAGGCCGAGCTGCGGGCGCTGGCCGACGTGCTGCTCAGGCATCCGCATGTCTGGACGTTGACCGACGACATGTATGAGCACCTGACCTATGGCGATTTCGTCTTCAAGACCATCGCCGAGGTCGAGCCGAACCTCTATGAGCGCACGCTGACCATGAACGGCGTGTCGAAAGCCTATGCCATGACCGGCTGGCGCATCGGCTATGCAGCCGGCCCGGTGCCGCTGATCAAGGCGATGGACATGATCCAGGGCCAGCAGACCTCGGGCGCCTGCACCATCGCGCAATGGGCTTCGGTCGAGGCGCTCAACGGGCCGCAGGATTTCATCGCCAGGAACAAGGCGATCTTCCAGGGCCGGCGCGACCTCGTGGTCTCGATGCTCAACCAGGCGCGCGGCATCTCCTGCCCGTCGCCGGAAGGCGCCTTCTATGTCTACCCGTCCTGCGCCCAGCTGATCGGCAAGAAGACCAAGACGGGCAAGGTGATCGACAATGACGAGGCCTTCTGCTCCGAACTTCTGGAGGCCGAAGGTGTCGCGGTGGTGTTCGGCTCGGCCTTCGGCCTCGGACCGAACTTCCGCATCTCCTACGCCACGTCGGACGCCTTGCTGGAAGAAGCCTGCACGCGCATCCAGCGCTTCACCGCGTCGCTGGCCTGATCGGCCATCCGGCCGGCCAGCAAGAAAACCCGGCGCCGCGCCGGGTTTTTCTTGGACGCCGCTCAGCCGCCATATTGCTCGTCGGAAACCTGCTCGAGCCAGTCGGCGTGGACGCCGTCCAGCGCCTCCTGCATGGCGATGTGTGTCATGGCGGTTTTCCGACCGGCGCCATGCCAGTGTTTTTCGCCCGGCGCGAAGGAAACGACATCCCCTGCCCTGATCTCCTGCACGGGGCCGCCCCAGCTTTGCGCCAGGCCGGCCCCGGCGGTGACATAGAGCGTCTGTCCAAGCGGATGCGTGTGCCAATGGGTGCGCGCGCCGGGCTCGAAGCTGACCAGCGTCGCCCTGAGCCGCGCCGGCGCCGCTTTCTCGATGATCGGCGTCTGCAGCACCCGCCCGGTGAAATATGTCTCCGGCGCGATGATCGTCGGCACGCTGCCGCACGCAATGAGCTTCATCGTTCAGATCCTCTCGAACAAAGCGCCCCGCGCGGCGTCTCACGCGGTAGTTTCACCTCGTCGGGAGACCGTTGCAACTGGCTTTGAGCCGTTGCCGGGCGGCAACCTCGATTTCTCATTCGCGCAGCGGGCGGATTGCAGCATTAGAATGTCAGAGAACCGTCACAAACAGTTGCTTTTTAACCATAAAATCGCGATCTCCACTCAGAAGCAAAGGAATAGATCTAGGCAGCGGCCAAGCTCAGCGTTTCTTAACGGCTGAGGTCCTAGCCATGTCGCGTGCTGTGGGGGCGCGGACATGAGTATCTTGGCGACAATCGAAGATCACAGCGGCCGTATCTATCGCGGCATCCAGGTGTTGCTCGTGATGAGCATCGCCGCCACCGGGCTTGCGGCTTTCGCGCTGACGGAGAACGCCTCCCGCGCCGGCGCGCTCGCGGTGTCGGTGACTTCGACCTTAATGGCGCTTCTGGTGTTGATGTATATGCGCTCGAACGTCGTCCAGCGCCTGCAATCGGCGGCGGACGCCGAGGCCGAGAAACATCGCTTTCTCACTGTCGATGCCATGACAGGCGCCATGACCCGGCGCTACTTCATCGAAGCGTTGGGCGATTGGCTGAGCGGCTCGCGCAATCGCCGCCAGGCAAGCCTGCTTTTGATCGACCTCGATCATTTCAAGCAGCTCAACGACACGTTCGGCCATCAGTTCGGCGATCTGGCGCTGGCGCATCTGGTCGCGGAAGCGCAGCGCATCTTCGAGGACGGCGTCATCGGGCGGCTCGGCGGCGACGAGTTCGGCATCATGGTTCCGCATGGCGACGTCGCCAGTATCGGCAAGGACGCGCGCCGGCTGCTGCATGCGATGCGGGCCGGCAAGAGACATGAAGGCAAGATCATTCCCCTGTCGATCTCGGTGGGCGTCGCGCTCGCGCCGTTGCACGCTTCGAACGGCACTGAATTGATGCTGCTGGCCGATCTCGCGCTCTACGAGAGCAAGGCGGGCGGCCGCGGCCGCGTCACCGTTTTCGACGAGGAGATGCTGTCTGACAAACGCTATCGCCGGCTGGTGGAACGCGAGCTGCGCGCCGCAATCTATCTCGGCGAATTGGAACTGCACTACCAGCCGATCGTCGATCCCGACGGCTCGGTCGACGCACTGGAAGGATTGATCCGCTGGCGTCATCCCGTGCGCAGCTTGATCTCGCCGTCGGAATTCATCCCGATCGCCGAGCGTTCGACGCTGATCGACATGATCGGCGAATGGGTCTTCAAGCGGGCCTGCGCCGATATCGGGCATTTTCCCGGACGGCGCATCTCGATCAACGTCTCCGGCGAGCAGCTGAAGCGCGACGAGATCGTGACGATGTGCGACCGGGTCCTGCGCGAGACCGGCCGGTCCGCGTCGCAGTTCATCATCGAGATCACCGAGACGGTAGCGACGGCCGCGACGCCCGAGGTTCTCAGGCGCCTCGAGGCACTGCGCGGCCTCGGCTTCCACATCGCCCTCGACGACTTCGGCACCGGCCATTGCGGCTTCAACTACCTGAAGTCGCTGCCCATCGACAGCGTCAAGATCGATCGCTCCTACATCCGCAGCCTCGCCCACGACCAGGTGGCGCAGATCTTCGTGTCTGCGCTTGCCCAGATCGCCCGCATCCAGGACATCGCCATCGTCGCGGAAGGCGTCGAAACCGCGGAGGAATTCGCGCTTGCCCGGACGGCCGGCTGCAGCCGCTTCCAGGGCTATTTCTTCGGCAGGCCGGCGCCGCGCGACAAGGCAAGCGCGTTATGTGCCGCCGCCCGCGAACCGCTCGCCCTCACAGCCTGACAAGCAAAAATGGCGGCCTGCTGAACCCAAGCCGGCGAACGTCCTATTTTTCTTGCCCTCCGACAAACCCGTGTGACGATGGCTTTGGGAAGAGGTGAAACCCTGAAAAATGCCGGCCGTGACGTGATCGGCCTCGGCGCCGGCGAGCCGGACTTCGATACGCCCGACAACATCAAGAACGCGGCGATCGAGGCGATCCGCCGCGGCGAGACCAAATATCCGCCGGTTTCCGGCATCGTGCCGTTGCGCGAGGCGATCGCGAAAAAATTCAAGCGCGAGAACAATCTCGACTACCGGCCGGAGCAAACCATCGTCGGCACCGGCGGCAAGCAGATCCTGTTCAACGCCTTCATGGCGACGCTGAACCCGGGCGACGAAGTCGTCATCCCGCGCCCCTACTGGGTGAGCTATCCCGAAATGGTGGCGATCTGCGGCGGCATCGGGCAATCCTTCCATTGGGGAGAACCCCTGCCCTGTGTCGGCTACCACCCCAGCCGCGGCCAGAACAGGCCGGCTCGACCGCGATAGGCCTGGTAATCGCCCGCCAATGGCGTCCGCGAAAATTTCTTTTCTTCGCCCAGCGCCGCAACCACATAGAGGACGGCGATCCCGGCGACCGGCACCACCGCCCAGATCGACCAGGTCGCGATCCCCCATCCAATCCAGAAGATGATGTATGACGAGTAGAAAGGGTGGCGGATGTAGCGATAGGGGCCACCGGTCAGCAGGCTGTGCGGATTATCGGGCGCGAAGGCGAAGTGCAGCCGCGACTTCCGCGAGGTAACGATCGCCCACCAGAAGAGGGCAGAGCTTGCCAGTTCGACGGCGAGCCCGGCGAGCTTTGCCGGAACCGGCTGCGATTGGATCCACAGGATGGCGAGAAAGAAAAAAGTCGTAGCAATCACCGCTGCCGAAATCACCATGGCGCCTGGAAATATGGCCTGCAATTGGAAATGCGCCCGCATCGACCAGACATATTGGCCAATGGTCGCGATGCTGCAAATCGAGACAAGAAGATCGAGGAGTGATTCCATCGTAGGGTTTCCGCCGGTGCTGCCATCCAGCCGGTAGCCACGCCGGCCGCTTATTTCCAGGAACCCTCTCTTAACCACATGCTTAAAGAAGATATAGAGCCCCGGATGCGATGTTGGCCACCAGCCACATTCGAGGATCTAATCCAGCATGAGCGTCACTGACCGCACAATCCGTACGCCGCAGGCTGATTTGCGCCTCAGCCAGTCCTCTGGTTCCGGCATTCCCATCGTCATGATCCACGGCTCGGGCAGTTCGCGCGCCGTCTTTGCGCGTCAGTTCGACAGTCCGCTCGCCGATGCCCACCGGCTGATCGCTTTCGACCTTCCCGGCCATGGCGACTCCTCCGATGCTCGCGACCCGGCCGCAACCTATACGATCACCGGCCTCGCCCAGACCACAGCCCGCCTTCTCGATGCCCTCAACATCGGCCACGCCATCATCTTCGGCTGGTCGCTTGGCGGCCATGTAGCGATTGAACTTGCCAGCTTCCATCACGCGGTGAACGGTCTGGTGCTGACCGGGGCGCCGCCGGTGTCGAGGGGGCCGCTCGGCATGCTGCGTGGCTTTCATGCCAACTGGGACATGCTGCTCACCTCCAAGAAAGTTTACTCCGAACGCGACATCGAGCGCTTTGAGGCGTTTTGCTTCGGCGGCAGTGCAAGTCCGTCTTTCCGCGAGGCCATAAGGCGCACCGACGGCAGGCTGCGCGCGGGCGTGGCGTTCGGCATGTTTGCCGGCAAGGGCGCCGACCAGAAGCAGGTGGTCGAGAATGCCCCGTTCCCGGTCGCGGTGATCAATGGAGAGCATGACCCGCTCGTGCGGCTGAGCTACTTCGAGACAGTGGCCTACGCCTCGCTGTGGGAACGGTGCCATGTCATATCCGGCGCCGGCCATGCACCTTTCTGGGAAAAGCCGGACCTGTTCAATCCGCTGCTGTCACGCTTTGCCGAGAAGGTAGTGAAGCAGAGCGCAGTCATGCCGGTGCGCCGAACCGAGGCCGGCTGAGCCTTTATTGACATCTTCCGATTCCGGCTTCTCGCGGACGGCCCAATTGGCAGGTGCCGGCTTGGCTTTTAGCGGCTGCGGTCTTGCCCTCACGGGCTGACAAACAGGAAATCGCGACCTGACGAAACCCAAGCCGGCGAACGTCCTATTTTTCTTGCCCTCCCGACAAACCCGTGTGACGATGGTTTTGGGAAGAGGTGAAAACCCGCCCGCGACGGCCGAACAGGCCGGCCGCCGCTCTGCATAGGGTGCGATCGGACGCAAACCGGTTTCCACTTTTGCTGATCGCTCTCTTGGGAAACGCCTGAGTGGAGGTTCAGCCATGGGTACTCGCGCCGGAGGACGACGCACGGGACCGAAATGCATTGCCATAGTCGGTCCCTTCGCAAGCGGTAAGACGACACTTCTCGAAGCCATCCTCGCCCGCACGGGCGCCATTCCCCGCCAGTCACCAGTTTCATCGGGCAACACCGTTTCCGACCATTCGCCGGAGGCACGCGCCCACGCCATGAGCGTCGAGGCGACCTTCGCCACCACCGATTTCATGGGCGAGCAGATCACTTTCGTCGACTGTCCCGGCTCCATCGAATTCGCCTTCGAGGCCGAACCCGTGCTTGCCGCTTGCGACCTCGCGGTCGTCGTCGCCGAGGCCGATGAGAAGAAGATCCCGGCGCTGCAGCTCATCATGCGCAAGCTCGACGATCTCGCCATTCCGCGCATCCTGTTCCTCAACAAGGTCGACAAGGCGGTCGCGGGCGTGCGCGAGACGCTGAAGATGCTGCAGCCGGCAAGCACGGTACCGTTGCTGCTGCGCCAGATTCCGGTGCGCAAGGACGGCATCGTCATCGGCTCGATCGATCTGGCGCTGGAACGCGCCTACATCTATCGCGAATACGCCGAGAGCCAGGTTGCCGAGATCCCGAACGACGACAAGGCGCGCGAGCTGGAAGCCCGTTTCTCCATGCTGGAGACGCTCGCCGATCATGACGATCACCTGATGGAGCAGTTGCTGGAGGAGATCGAGCCGCCGAAGGACGCGATCTTCGACGATCTCTCGGCCGATCTGCGCGCCGGCGCGGTGACGCCGGTGCTGATCGGCACGGCCGAGAAGGGCAACGGCGTGCTGCGCCTGTTGAAAGCCATCCGCCATGACGCGCCGGATGTCGAGGCGACGCGGAAGCGCCTTGGCGCGCCGGACGGCCAGACGGTAGTGCAGGTGATGAAGACCATTCACACCGCGCATGGCGGCAAGCTTTCGGTGTCGCGCGTGCTCTCGGGCCAATTGGCCGACGCAGCCGAGCTCTTCCTTTCCAACGGCGACACGGCGAAGGTTTCCGGCATCTACAGGATGCTCGGCAAGGACCAGTCGAAGCTGACATCTGCCAAGGCGGGCGACACGGTTGCGCTCGGCAAGCTCGACAACGTCAAGACCGGCCAGACGCTGAGCTCGGCCAAGGGCGGCATCCGGCCATTGGTCACGCTGGAGCCGCCGCAGCCGGTCTTCGCCTTCGCGCTTCGCCCCAAGGAGCGCAAGGACGAGGTCAAGATGTCGGCGGCGATCCAGCGGCTTGCCGAAGAAGATCCATCGCTCAGCCTGCGCCACAACCAGGACTCCGCCGAAACCGTCCTGTCGGGTCACGGCGAGATGCATCTGCGCGTGGTGCGCGAGCGCCTCGAAGGCAAGAACCAGATCCCGATCGAGGGCCATACCCCGGCGGTGCCTTACCGGGAGACGATCCGCAAATCGGCGCAACAGCGTGGCCGCCACAAGAAGCAGTCCGGCGGCCACGGCCAGTTCGGCGACGTGGTGATCGAGATCAAGCCGCTACCGCGCGGGTCCGGCTTCCAGTTCTCCGACACCATCACCGGCGGCGTGGTGCCGAAAACCTATATCCAATCGGTGGAGACCGGCATTCGCGACTATCTGAAGACAGGCCCGCTCGGCTTTCCGGTCGTCGATGTCGCCGTCAATCTGTCGGATGGTTCCTACCACGCGGTCGATTCCTCCGACATGGCCTTCCAGATGGCGGCGAAGCTCGCGATGAAGGAAGGCATGGCCGCCTGTTCGCCGGTCCTGCTTGAGCCGATCATGAAGGTCGAGATCGTCACGCCCTCCGACGCGACCTCCAAGATCATCGCGCTGATCCCGCAGCGGCGCGGCCAGATCCTCGGCTATGACGCAAGGCCCGACTGGCCCGGCTGGGACGTCGTCGAGGCGACCATGCCGCAGGCCGAAATCGGCGATCTGATCATCGAGCTGCGCTCGGCGACCGCCGGCGTCGCCAGCTACAAGGCCACTTTCGATCACATGGCCGAGCTCACCGGCCGGCTGGCCGACGAAGCGATGAACGCCAACGGCAAAGCGGCCTAGAGCAATTCCGGGAAAAGTGTGAGCGGTTTTCCGTCCGGAATTGCGAAAGAACAAGGAGATAGTGCGGTTCGCCGTTTCCGTGAAATGGTGAAACGCACGAGCAGGTCGGCCTGCTGGCAGGCTTCTGTTGGAGATATGAAAGCTGGAGATATGAAAGCGGCGTCCGGATGATCCGGACGCCGTTCCTATTGCGGACCGTTCCTGGGAGGCAACGGCTGGTCCGCCGCATCCGTAAAAAGGTTCGGACGCGGTGCTTGCCTGAGCCCGGTCTTTCGAGTGATGCCCCCATCTCCCGAACCGACCAACCGCGTCCTATCGTCTACTTAAACGATAGAGTGGGTCTGCGACATGTTACCCGATGTTACATGTCACTGTTACGCGGTGGATTCAGTCGTTTTCTTGCCGGCTCGAAGGCATGCGGGCAACAAAAAAGCCGGATCAATAAAGATCCGGCTGAGTTTGATTGGAAGTGCCGATTAAGGCTAACCTCCAGAGGGGAACACTCGAGGGCGCTAATGGGAGGAGAACGCGCCCCGGAGATGCGACTATATATGTGCTCATCATGCCCAAGAAACAAGCATCTATTTTGCAACACACGCATGCAAAAAGACGCAGGCTGTGGTCCAACCTGTTCCTCGAAGCCATAGGACCAGAAAAGTCGCCGATTCCGACGCGTTTCCGGCGCTAAAGCGACTGCTTAAAAGCAAACCGAGCCGATTTTGCTCAGAAATATGCGAGTCGGCGAAATGATGTCGATTTCGGCAGGCCGAGTTTATTTTTACGGCAGGAGACCGATGATGCGAACTTTTTCAGCAATCGCCGGCAGCGCGCTGTTCCTGATCGCAGCGCCGGGCGTCGTCGCCGGCTTGGCGCCGTGGCTGCTGACCGACCATTATCGCAAACCTCTGTCGGCCCTGCCTGGCTTCGTGGCTGTGGGCTCGATTCTTGTGATCGGAGCGGCCGCCATCCTGCTTCATGCCTTCGCCCGCTTTGCCCTCGAGGGTCTGGGCACGCCCGCTCCCGTGGCGCCGACCGAGAAACTGGTCGTCGGCGGCGTCTACCGCCATGTGCGCAATCCCATGATGTGGCGGTGTTGTCGATCATCCTCGGCCAGGCGCTGATCTTTTCGAGTTGGGCGGTGCTGGCCTACGGCCTCATCGCCGCGGCGGCGATGATCTCCTTCGTCAAGCTCTATGAAGAGCCGACGCTCGCCAACCGCTATGGCGAAGAATACGAGGTCTACCGCCGCGCCGTGCCCGGCTGGCTGCCGCGCCTGAAACCCTGGCGCGGATAAGCCGCCCTTTCCGAGAGGGGTGCCGATATTCAGGTCAGGCCGAGTCGAGAACGGTAGGCTCCGAGAACCGGAACGGAGCGTACTTCAGTACGTGAGTACCGGAAGCGCAGGAGCCTGCCGTTCGCAGGCCGGCCTCACCTGAATATTCAGTAAGACCAGCTGCGCGCCTTGGCGATGATAAAGTCGCGAAACACGTGCAGCTTCGCCTGGTTCTTCATCGCGTCGGGATAGGCGAAATAGGTGTCGAAGGACGGCACCTCGGTCTCCGGCAGCAGCTGCACCAGGTTCGTGTCCTTATTGATCACATAGTCCGGCAGCATGGCGATGCCGGCGCCGCCCTGCACCGCCCGCTTGATCGACAGGATGTCGTTGATCTGCAGCGTCGGCACCCGCTGCCCGCCCTCGAAATCGCCGACCGTCTCCAGCCAGTTCAGCTCCGACAGATGCGAGGGCACCGGCAGGCCGAAAGTGACGATGCGGTGGTTCCGGAGCTCGGCAATCGAGGCCGGCCTGCCGAACTTGGCGATATAGGACGGCGCCGCATAGAGGTGGAAATGCACCGTGAACAGCCGGCGCTGGATAAGGTCGGGCTGCTGTGGCTGGCGCAGCCGGATCGCGCAATCGGCCTGGCGCATGGTGAGATCGAGCTCCTCATTGGCCAGGATCAGCTGCAGGCTGATCTCGGGATAGAGCTCAATGAATTCCTGCACGCGCTCGGTCAGCCAGCCGGCGCCCAGGCCGACCGTGGTCGTCACCCTGAGCACGCCCGACGGCCGATCCTTGGTCTCTGTGAGCCGCGTCTTGATGGTTTCCAGCTTCATCAGCACGTCATGCGCCGTGCGGAACAGCATCTCGCCCTGCTCGGTCAGCACCAGGCCGCGCGCATGGCGGTGGAACAGTGCAACGCCGACGTCATGCTCCAGCGCGCTGACCTGCCGCGAGATAGCCGATTGCGACAGATGCAGCGTCTCGGCAGCATGGGTGAACGACCCAGCCTCCGCCGCTGCGTGAAATACGCGTAGCTTGTCCCAGTCCAGCGCCATGATTCCCCTCGCGTTGCCTTTGGCGTCTGAATGAAAAATCAGGCTTTTAAACGGCTCTTTTCAGCCGATTGTCATTCCGCCGCTTCGCGGTGAACCTCGATGCCCGCCAGATATTTTTCCGCCTCGAGCGCGGCCATGCAGCCAAGCCCGGCCGCCGTCACCGCCTGGCGGTAGACGTCGTCGGTGACGTCGCCGGCGGCGAACACGCCGGGCACGTCGGTGCGGGTGGAATCGGGCGCCGTCCACAGATAGCCGTTCGGCTTCTGCTTCAGCTTGCCCACGAAGAGCTCGACCGCCGGCGCATGGCCGATCGCAACGAACACGCCGTCGACCGGCAGCTTCGATTCCTGGCCGGTCACCACGTTGCGCAGCGTCAGGCCCTCGACCGAGGGCGGCAGCGGCGCCTTGCCCGGCCGTCCGGTGATCTCGTCGACGACCGTGTCCCAGATGACGCGGACATTGTCCCTCTTGAGCAGCCGCTCGCGCAGGATGCGCTCGGCGCGGAAGTCGCTGCGCCGGTGGATGACGGTGACGCTCTTGGCGAGGTTCGACAGATAGAGCGCCTCCTCGACCGCGGAATTGCCGCCGCCCACCACCGCGACGTCCTTGCCGCGGTAGAAGAAGCCGTCGCAGGTGGCGCAGGCCGAAACGCCGAACCCCATGAAGGTCTGCTCCGACGGGATGCCCAGCCACTTCGCCTGCGCGCCGGTGGCGATGATCAAGGCGTCCGCGGTGTAGACGGTGCCGGAATCGCCTGTGGCGCGGAACGGCCGCACATTGAGATCGACCTCGGTGATGATGTCGTTGATGATGTCGGTGCCGACATGCTCGGCCTGCTTGAGCATCTGCTCCATCAGCCATGGACCCTGGATCGGATCGGCGAAGCCCGGATAGTTTTCCACGTCGGTGGTGATCATCAATTGGCCGCCCTGCTGCAGGCCGGCGACCAGCATCGGCTTCAGCATGGCGCGCGCGGCATAGACCGCCGCCGTGTAGCCGGCCGGGCCGGAACCGATGATGAGAACGGGCGCATGTTTGGTGTTCATGAAAGTCCCCTGCGGCGCGCAGCCGTGGTTTGTCGCGGGTAATGTAAGTGTTGCCCGTGAGACCAGCAAGGCAAGTTGGCTTTCGTCCCCGGAAAGCTTCGTTCCTCGCATATCGGGCATATCGCCGCCCCTCACCGATGCATGTCATCCGGAGGTATGCGCGGCTCTGGCATCACCGCATGCATCAAAAGAAGGAGAAAATCATCGTAAAGGGATGGCCTCCCAGGCGAAACCAAATTACAAAATCGCGAAAGATTCTTGCGCGAAAGCCGTCCATGCCGCTCAAAGCCGACCTCGATGCCATCGACTGGAAGATCCTGCGCGAACTGCAGGCCGACGGCCGCATGACCAATGTCGAATTGTCCAACCGGGTCGGCATTTCGGCGCCGCCCTGCCTGCGCCGTGTCAGGCGGCTGGAAGAGGCCGGCATCATCCGCGGTTACCGCGCGCTGCTGAACGCGCCGGCGCTCGGCATGGATGTCGTCGCCTTCTGCCTGATCGGCCTGCATCATCAGGCCGATGCCGAACTGAAGACCTTCGCCGAGCGCACGCGCGGCTGGCCGATCGTGCGCGACGCCTGGATGGTTTCGGGCGAATCCGATTTCCTGCTGCATTGCGTGGCGAGTGACCTCGGCACCTTTCAGACCTTCGTTATCGAGGAACTGGCGTCGGCCCCGAATGTGGACACGGTACGCACCGCCTTGACGATCCGCCGGGTCAAGGACGAAGGGCTGGTGGCTTTTCCAAGTTAATGTGCCGGCTTCCGGAAATTCGCCTGCGCAAACAAAGGGCTTAGCGTAGGGTTTTGAATCAATCCGCGATCAGAGCGACCGTATCGCGGCAAGCAGTCCCTCAAGGTCCGTGGCGCCGCGCAACGGCGAAACCGAAAACCCGCCTATCGTCGAGCCGTCGCCGTCCACCAGCCAGCCACGCGCAAGGCCGGCGCGCTGGCCGGCTTCCATATCGGCCGGCTTGTCGCCGACGATCAGCGATCGGCTGAGATCGAGGCCGAGGCGGCGCCCCGCCTCCAGCAGCATGCCCGGGTTGGGCTTGCGCATCGGATGATCGGCAACCGCCAACGCGCCCCTGCCGGCTTCGTGGTAGGCGCAGGCAAGCACTATGTCGACGAAGGCATTTTTCTCAGCCAGCAGCTCGAGCACACGCCCATTGACCCGCGCGAACGCGTCCCAGCCGAAATAGCCGCGCGCGATGCCGGACTGGTTGGTGATGACAACGACCGGAATGCTGCGCTCGTTCGCGGCCTCGATGGCCGGCGCGATGCCCTCGCGCAGCACCATGGTCGCCGGAACGTCTGGATAGCCGGTATCGACATTGATGGTGCCGTCGCGATCGAGGAACAGCGCCGGCCGGCCGGCCGGAAACGTCCTGTCACCGACCCGCTCGACCCAAAGGCCCGGCCCGGCCAGTGGAAAGCCATCGCTTTCAGCCATTGCTGAGGCGCGCTTCGACAGCCTCGCACAGATGGTGATAGAGGCACAAATGCCCCTGCTGAATGATCGGCGTCGAGGTCGACGGCACGTTGAGCAGGATATCCGTCAGCGGCTTGAGCTTGCCGCCGGTCTCGCCGGTGAGGCTGATAACCGTCATGCCCATCGCCCGCGCCTGCTCGGCGGCGGCAAGGATGCTCGGCGAATTGCCGCTGGTGGAAATGGCGAGCAGCACCGCGCCTTCCGATCCATGCGCCTCGACCTGGCGCGAGAACACGGTGTCGAAGCCGTAGTCGTTGCCCCAGGCGGTCAGCACCGCGGCGTTGGCCGGCAGCGCGATGACGTTATAGGCCTTGCGCTCCTTCAGGAAGCGGCCGACCAGTTCTCCTGCGATGTGAATGGCGTCGCTGGCCGAGCCGCCATTGCCGCAGATAAGCAGCGCCTTGCCTTGCGACAGCGCCCCCACAACGGTGCTCACGGCCCGTTCCATCTCGCCGGTGAGGTCGCGCTCGACCATCGCCGAGATCGCCGCCGCGGAGCGGACCAGGTAGTCGTTCAAATCGGACATGAGACCCTCAGTTTGCGGCACGCAGCTTGCCGATCGTGTTCGTCGTGCTCTTGCCGGCGACAAGGTCGACCAGCACCACGCGCCCGCCCGCCTTCTGCACCACGTCGGCGCCGACCACGGTCTCGATCGTGTAATCCGCGCCCTTGACCAGTATGTCCGGCAAAAGCGCCTCGATGAGCTTCAGCGGCGTGTCTTCCTCGAAGACGACGACGGCATCGACCGAGGCAAGTGCTGCCAGCACGCAGGCGCGGTCATGCTGGTTATTGACGGGCCGCCCAGGCCCTTTCAGCCGGTGCACCGAGGCGTCGCTGTTGAGGCCGAGCACCAGCCGGTCGCACT
The DNA here is from genome assembly GCF_020164735.1 of Mesorhizobium sp. ESP-6-4. Classification (NCBI taxonomy): domain Bacteria; kingdom Pseudomonadati; phylum Pseudomonadota; class Alphaproteobacteria; order Hyphomicrobiales; family Phyllobacteriaceae; genus Mesorhizobium; species Mesorhizobium sp. ESP-6-4. Next base: position 86,288 of record NZ_JAIUGS010000011.1, on the reverse strand, counting down.
GGCTGCGCGCGGCATGCAGCAGGCTGACATGGCCGGCATGCAGTATGTCGAAGCAGCCATTGGTAAAGCCGACAGTCAGGCCCTCTTCCTTCCAGGCGGCAACCATCCTGGCCGCGGCATTGGCGTCGAGAATGGCATCGGTATGAGCCGTCGGCCCGTGCGAGCGGAACAGCGCGCCGGATAGTTCCTCGACGTTGAGCCGCGCCGTGCCGCGCTTGCCGACCACGACGCCGCCGGCCGCGTTGGCGATGACCGCCGCATGCACCCGGTCGGCGCCGGCGGCGAGCGACAGCGCGAAACTCGCGATGACCGTGTCGCCGGCACCGGAGACGTCGAAGACTTCGCGCGCCTGGGTGGAGATGTGGCGGGCGTCCTCGGCGGAGACCACGCTCATGCCCTTCTCGCTGCGCGTGGCGACGATGAACTCGAAATCATGCGTGGCGATCAGGTCGCGCGCCGCCGCCACGATCTCGTCATCGCCGAAGACCTTGCGCCCGACCGCCTCGCCAAGCTCCTTGCGGTTCGGCGTCACAGCCGTGGCGCCGGCATAGCGCGCATAGTCGCGTCCCTTCGGATCGACCAGCACCGGCTTGCCGGCATCGCGGCAGATTGCGATCAGCTCGCCGGCGACGCCGTCGAGCAGGATGCCCTTGCCGTAATCGGAGAGGATGACGATGTCGGCGCGGCCAAGCGCCGCCTGGAAATGATCGATGAGCTTCGCCCGCTCGGCCCCGGTGAGCGGCTTGATCTCTTCCTCGTCGAACCGCAGCACCTGCTGGTTGAGCGCGCTGAAGCGGCTTTTCGACGAGGTCATGCGGTCCTGGCGCTGCAGGAGCCCGTCGGTATCGACGCCGATCTCGCTGAGCATGCGCATCAGATTGTCGCCGGCCTGGTCGGCACCGATCACCGACACGGGAATGGCGGCCGCGCCCAACGAAACGATGTTGGAGACGACATTGCCGGCGCCGCCGATGTTCAACGCCTCGCCCTTTCCATGCAGCACGGGAATGGGAGCTTCCGGCGAGATGCGCTCGATCACCCCGCTGACGAAACGGTCCAGGATGAAATCGCCCACCACCAGCACGGTGACGTCGCCGAACCGGGCGATAGTGCGATGCAAAGGTTCCGGAGAAGGCAGATGGTGCTTGATCATCTCGCTCGAGCTATGCCTGAAGACGGCCGGACTTGATTAGGTTTCAGCGCCGGAATTGTGGCGCGGGCTGTTCAAAGCGATGCCGATATACCGCAATTCGGGCGAGCGCAACGGCAGCCCGGCGCGGACCTTAGCCGGAGCCGGGTTGGCAATCAGCTCCTCTGCAGGGCGACGTGGACGCCGAGGCCGACCAGCACGGCGCCGCCCGCTCGCTGCATCAGGCGCTGCGCGCGTCCCGAACGCCGCAGCCGCGCTATCATCGCGCCGGCAAGGAATACGCACATGACGTCGGCGGAGGAGAACATCAGGTTGACGATGGTTCCAAGCACGACGAACTGCAGCCAGACCGGAAACGCCGCCGAAGCATCGATGAATTGCGGCAGGAACGCCATGAAGAAGATCGCCGTCTTCGGATTGAGCACCTCGACGGTGATGCTTTCGAAAAAGGCGCGCCGGGCCGATTTCCGCTCGATGGCGGGCAGAGCCATATCGCCGTCCGCCCGTTTGCGGAACATGGCAACGCCGAGCCAGACCAGATAAAGCGCGCCGATCAGCTTGACCGCCAGGTACAGCGGCGGCACGGCGTGAAACAGGACGGACAGGCCGGCAGCGGCCGCGAAGACATGCACATAGCCGCCGAGATGGATGCCGAGTGCCGCCGTCAGCCCAGACCAGCGCCCGCGCGCCATCGTCTGCGCAGCGGCGTAGAGCATGGCAGGACCGGGGATGTAGGCGAAGATCGCCGTGGTGGCGAAGAAAGCGATGAGCAGTTCGGTCGACGGCATCTTGTTCCCTCACGCTACGCCAGGTGGCGAAGGCCGAACTGAAGCCGTAGCTTTGCGGCCTCGCTATGACAAAGAACCTGTCTGCCCGGATTTGGTCAAGACACGCGCCATGAACTTGTCATGGTCGATCACCGCGCGCTCATGCAGACCTTCCCCGATCAGTCCGCCCTCGTCGGTGCATGACACCTTGAAGCGCAATTTTCGCCCTTTCACGGCGACAAGCTCGACATCGGCGGTGACCATCATGCCGACGGGGGTGGCGGCGACATGGCTGACGTCGACATGGGTGCCGACGGTTCTCTCGTGGCTGCCAAGGAACGGGCGCAAGGCCTCGATGCACGCCCATTCAATGAAGCCGACCATGAAGGCGGTGGCGAAAACCGGTGGCATGTCGCCAAAACCCGCAAAGGCGGGCGTCATGGCAGGCACCGTCAGGGTGTCATCGACCCGCAGGATTTGACGATGGCGGAGGCCGGGCTTTAGATCGGACGTCACTGTTGCACCACGAGCAAGGACCCGCACCGGCGGCCTTTCGCCGCGGTGCTCGCAAGCAGCTTATCCCGAAAGCCCTTCCGCCGATCTATCCCTACGTTCGTCGTACCCGCGGCTGGCGAGCTTTATCGACAGCCCAGCCCACCTCCCCTATAAGGGCCGGAATCGGCAACGGAGCGAGGCTGAAGAAAGCATGATCATCGTCACGGGCGGCGCCGGCATGATCGGCTCCAACATCGTCGCCGCTCTCAATGCCGAGGGCCATGACGACATCGTCGTCGTCGACGATCTCACCGACGGCCACAAGATCGCCAACCTTGCCGACCTTCGCATCGCCGACTATTTCGACAAGGACGATTTTCTCGCCCGGCTCGAGGACGGCGCGCTCGGCCGCATCGAAGCCGTCTTCCATCAAGGCGCCTGCTCGACCACCACAGAGTGGAACGGCAAGTTCATGATGGAGGTGAACTACGCCTATTCAAAACGGCTGCTGCATGCCTGCCTGAAGCTGCGCGTGCCCTTCCTCTACGCCTCGTCGGCTTCGGTCTATGGCGGCGGCAGCGAGTTTCGCGAGGAGCCCGAGTTCGAGCGTCCCCTCAACGCCTATGCCTATTCGAAGAAGTTGTTCGACGACTACGTCCGCCGCAACGTCTTCGATACCGATCATTCGCAAGTGGCGGGCCTGCGCTATTTCAATGTCTATGGGCCGCGCGAGGCGCACAAGGGCGCCATGGCCTCGGTCGCCTTCCATCTGTTCAACCAGGTCGAGCGTGGCGAAAACCCGAAGCTGTTCGGCGCCTATGGCGACTTCGGACCCGGCGAGCAGAGCCGCGACTTCATTCATGTCGGCGATGTGGCCGACGTCAATCTGTGGCTGTGGAAGCGCGGCGCGAGCGGCATCTTCAATTGCGGCACCGGCCGCGCCCAGCCGTTCCGGGCGATTGCCGAGACGGTGATCGACACCCTGGGCAAGGGCGAGATTGAATTCATCCCCTTCCCCGACCATCTCAAGGGCAGCTACCAGAGTTTCACGCAGGCTGATATGTCCCGCTTGCGCGCGGCCGGCTACAATGGCCAATTCCGCACAGTCGAAACCGGCGTCAGGGACTATGTCGAATGGCTGAAGGCCCAACGATCCTCGTGATCGGCCCACGCTGGGTGGGCGACATGGTCATGGCGCAGTGCCTGTTTGCGGCGCTGAAGGAAAAACATCCGAACGCGGCCATCGATGTGCTGGCGCCGGCCTGGGCGGCCCCGCTGGTCAAGCGCATGCCCGAGATACGCAGCCAGATCGACTTTCCTTTGATGCCGGGAGCGCTCGAATTCCGCAGCCGCAGGCGCTTCGGCCGCCTGCTGCGCGGCCGCTACGACATGGCCTATGTGCTGCCGGGGAGCTGGAAATCGGCGCTGATCCCGTTCTTCGCCCGCATCCCACATCGCGTCGGCAATCTGCGCGAGATGCGCTACGGCCTGCTGACGGATGTCGTACCCCTGCCCGAAGCGCTGAAGCGGCGCACCGCACGCGCCTATTTCGGCCTCGCGCGCGGCGGCACTTTTCGCGCGCCGCGTCTTACCGTCGACAAGGCCAACCAGGCCGATCTGCTGGTGCGCTTCGGGCTGACCGGGAAGAAATTTGTGGCGCTCATGCCCGGCGCCGAATTCGGCCCGGCAAAACGCTGGCCGAGCGATCGCTATGCCGGGCTTGCCCGAGACCTGATGGCCAAGGGCTTGGGCGTCGCGCTGCTCGGCTCGAAGAACGATGCCGACGTGACCAGCGAGATTGCAGCCCTTGCGCCGGGTGCCGTCGACCTTGCCGGCAAGACACGCCTCGAGGACGCCATCGACCTGATCGCCGCGGCGAAGCTTGCGGTCTCGAACGACAGCGGGCTGATGCATGTCGCCGCCGCCGTCGGCACGCCGATCGTTGCCGTCTATGGTTCGACCTCGCCGGAAAACACGCCGCCTCTCAGCGAGCGTTCCGAGCTGATCTGGCTGCATCTGTCCTGCTCGCCCTGCCACAAGAAGGTCTGCCCGCTTGGCCATCTCAACTGCCTGAACACGCTCGATGTCGCGCGCGTCACCGCCGCGGCCGACCGCTTGCTCAAGGTTCCGGCAGCGGCATGAAAGTGCTGATCGTCAAGACATCGTCGATGGGCGATGTCATCCACACTTTTCCCGCCATCGAGGACGCGGTGCGCAATCGCCCCGATATAGATTTCGATTGGTGCGTGGAGGAGCCGTTTGCCGGTATCGTGGCTCTGCATCCGGCGATCGGCACCATTCACAAGGTGGCGGTCCGGCGCTGGCGCAAGCGGCTTCTCGACGGAGCCACGTGGCGCGAGATGACCGGACTGCGCGGAGCGCTCCGCGCCTCCCGCCACGATCTGGTCATCGATGCGCAGGGCTTATTGAAATCGGCCCTGGTCGCGATCCAGGCCGGCGCGCCGATTGCCGGCTTCGATCGGGCGAGCGCCCGCGAGCCGTCGGCGACGCTGTTTTATCGACACAGATATGCGGTGCCGCGTGACCTGCACGCCATCGAGCGCACCAGACGGCTGTTCGGGCTGGCGCTTGGCTATCAGCCCGACCTGTCGACGCTTCGCTCAGGCATCGTGCCGCCGGCGGGCAACCTGCCTGGCATCGACGGGCAGACCGCCTTCCTGCTGCACGGCACCAGCCGCGAGGACAAGAAATGGCCGGTCGAGGACTGGATCGAAACCGCGCGCCGACTGACCGACCGGCAGTTCACACCAGTGGTCACCTGGTCGAATGAGGCGGAAAAGAATGTGGCGAAAGCCGTTGCCAGTGCGGTGCCAGGGACGGTGTTGGTTGCGAAATCGCCGCTCGCGGATGTCGCCGCGATCCTTGGCCGCGCGGCGCTGGTCATCGGCGCCGACACCGGCCTCACCCACCTCGCCAGCGCCTTCGGCCTGCCGACCGTCGCCGTCTTCCTGGCGACGGAACCCGGTCTCACCGGCCCGCGCGGGCCTTTCGCATCGACCTTGCTTGCGCCTGCGGGCGGCAGGGTCACGCCGGCTGAGGTGATGGCGGAAGCGGAACGGCTGCTGGCGCTTAGTTCAAAGGCGCCAGCGTGAGGACCTTTTCAGAATTCGCTCTGGCGAGTCGAATGGCGTAGTTTTCGAGAACCGGAGCGGAGCGTACTTAAAGTACGTGAGCACCGGAAGCGCAGAAAACTACGCTAGTCGGCCGCCAGAGTAGAATTATCAAAAGGTCCTCAGATAAACTGCACCTGGACGATCTCGTACCCTCGGGCGCCGCCCGGAGCATTGACCTCGATGGCATCGCCGACTTCCTTGCCGATCAGCGCACGCGCGATCGGCGATGAAATCGAGATGCGGCCCGACTTCACGTCCGCCTCCTGGTCGCCGACGATCTGATAGGTCTTCTTTTCCTCGGTATCCTCGTCGACGAGCACGACGGTCGCGCCGAACTTGACCTTGTCGCCGCTGAGCTTGGAGACGTCGATGACCTCGGCGCGCGCAATCAGATCCTCGAGCTCGTTGATGCGGCCTTCATTGAGGCTCTGCGATTCTTTCGCCGCGTGATACTCGGCATTTTCGGAAAGGTCGCCATGCGAGCGCGCTTCGGAAATCGCCTCGATGATGCGAGGCCGCTCCTCCTGCTGGCGCCAGCGAAGTTCTTCCTTCAATGACGCGAACCCCTCGCCTGTCATCGGGACCTTGATCATAGCCTGACCTTTCTGCCGCCACCCCCGTTTTCGGGAGGGACCTTGTCAATAGGTACAAAAAGAAAACGGTCCGGCAGCCTCGGGCTAACGGAACCGTCTCACCACAATTTCCCTGAATATAGCGATCTTTGCGCGATTTTCACGCCCAAAAATTGAAGTTCGGCAAAATGATCACCGCTTTCGCGGGTCCGCGGCTGACGGCGAGCAATAAAAAACCGGCTGCGATTGCCCGCAGCCGGTTCGAGAGGCTTCGAGCCCTGTTCAGCTCCTCAGGAAATGATCGATCTGCTCGGACAGCATGCCGTATTCGCGCGAGCCCTTGCCGGTCCGCTTTTCGATTTCCTGGAGCTGCTGCTGCGCGCCGGCGAGATCGCCGATCTGCAGATGCGCCTCGCCGAGATATTCGCGCACCAGCGTGTAATTCGGGTCGATCCGCAGCGCTTCCTCGTAATAGCCGAGACCGACCGTGACGCGGCCCGAATGGCGGTGCGAATAGCCGAGATAATTGAGGATGCGCGGATCCTGCTTGTTGGCGGCGAGCGTCAGCACCGAGATCGCTTCGTCATAGCGTCCGGCCATCGCCAGATCGTGACCGGCCTCGTAGATGCTGTCGTCGTCCAGCATGCCATATTGCGGCTTTACGCATTTGTTCTTCTTCTTGTCCCAGACCTCGCCCTTCTTGCAGGTGGTGGTCGTCTGGCCACCGCTGCTGCCGCCTTCACCAGCCGCAAAAGCCGGCGCAACGAACAGCGGCAGCGCCGCAATAGCCATGACCTGAACAAGCAAACGTCTGCGCATCGAAGCCTCCGTGAGTGTGACAATGCCAGATTAACGCCGCCTTGGCGCGGTTTCATCCCGAAATGCGGGCGACTACCGAACTATTTTGAACAGGCCGGACAGAAGCCGATAGCTGCGGACGTGACGCGCGCTTTAATTCCGCTATCATCGGACCAAGCGCATCACGTGGAGAAGGACCGTGCAGCAGCGCCTCGAGAAGGAGTGGGAACTTTCGATCGATCCGGACACGGTGCGCCTGTTCATCCTCAAGGCGAAGGCGCTGAGTGCTGCCGTCAACGAGGACTATGATGACGGCGCTGAGCACGAGGTCGAGTTCGACGGCGACACGCATGACAGCCACCATCATGACGGCCTTGTCGAGGAAGCCTCGGAAGACCTGACCGGGGAAGAATTGCGCGAGCTGATCAACGATCTCAATATCGACGAAGCGGCCGAGCTCATCGCGCTCGCCTGGGTCGGGCGCGGTGACTATGAGGCATCCGAATGGACGGACGCGGTGGCCGCCGCCAGGGAGCGCCCCAGGAAGCGCGTGGCCAAATATCTGCTCGGGCTGCCGATGCTTGCCGACTGGCTGGAGGAAGGCCTTGAAGCCATCGGCGCGTAACGCGCCGGTAACCGATTGTGATCGGCAAGGCAGCCGATACAGGCAACTTCGCACCGCGACCGCCGTTTCCGGGCGATGGCAACGCTGAGCCTTTCACCACTTTGCAGATTGGCGCTGCCTGTGGCGGCTGCGATGTTGCTGGTTACGCCGGCCATGGCCAAGCATCATCATCGGCATAAAAGACATCTGCTGCCGGCCAGCCAGAGCGCCGCTCCGGCTCCGGAAACGCCGCCGGCGACCCCGGTTCCAGGATCGCGTCCGCAGGACCTGGACAACGGCACTGAGAAGTCCGGGCAAGGCAAGCCGCGCGCGGGCGGCAGCGACGACTTCCTCAACCAGCAGAAATCGCATCCGAAATGGGACGCCCGTCCGCCGCGTTCGAAGAGCGCTCAGTCCGCGCCACGGACGGAATTCGAGCCGCAGACGCCGGATGTTGTGCCGACGCCCCCGCAGAAGCCCACCGAACTGGAGCCTGAGCCGCCGGAAACCGCGCCGCAGCCAGCGGAGAAACCCGAACCGCCGGGCGAGGAAAAGATGCTTCCCGATCCGCGCTCGGCCGACATGCCGGCCGAAACGATGCCGGCGGAAGAAACCGCGTGCCGCGAGCGGCTGAAGGCTCTGGGCGTCGAGTTCGAGGAGCACAAGGCCGAGCACGATGCGGAAATCGGCTGCTCGATTCCCTATCCGATAATTCTGAAAACGCTGGGCAAGTCCATCGGCATCAGTCCCGGCACCGAGCTCAACTGCCAGATGGCCGAGGCGGCGGCGCGCTTCATGGCCGAAATCGTCCAGCCCACGGCAAAGGCCGAGCTCGGCGCCGATTTGAAGTCGATCGACCAGGGCTCGGCCTTTGTCTGCCGCCCGCGCAACGGCACCCGCAAACTGTCCGAACACGCCTTCGGCAACGCGCTCGACATCGCCAGCTTCACCTTGTCGGACGGGAGGAAGATCGAGGTCGGGCCGGCGCCGCCTGAGAAGGACGCAAAATTCCTCGACGCGGTGCGCAAGGCTGCCTGCGGGCCGTTCAAGACGGTGCTCGGACCAGGCGCCGATCCCGACCACGCGCTGCATTTCCATCTGGACCTGGAACCGCGCCGCCACGGCGGAACCTTCTGCCAATAGGTGAATTCCGGAAGTCTTGCCCGCGCCAAGCCAAGAACAGCGCCGCAATTCCGCCCCATGCGTGAATGCCGGCGCTGATCTTTCCTTTACTGTTGGCGGTTAACCTTGTGCCATTCGGGGACAAGGACGCCTTTCAATGGCTCGAAGACTTGGCGCTATGCTGGCAGCGGCGCAACGGAGCAAGCGTGCGCGCATCACGGTCGCCGGGCTGGCCGCGGGCGTCGCCATGGCGGCGATATCGGCCTGCACGACCGGTGACGTCTTTGCGCTGCAGCCGGCCGTCGATGTCGGCAGCCAGACGGCAGCCGTGCCGCAGCCCGATGCGCCGCAATATTCCGGAATGCAGCGTCTTGTTCCGTCCAACCCTTATATGACGCAGGCCGCCTATCCGCGCATGGACGAGCCGATGTCGCCTCTCGAGCAGATGCCGGCCAGCGAGATCGACTGCCGCAACGAGCTGAGGCGGATGGGTGTCGTCTATCAGGACGTCCAGCCTATCCATGAGGGCCAGTGCGGCATCGATTATCCGGTAAAAGTCTCGGCCATCGGCAATGTCGCCATGACGCCCGCGGCGACGCTGACCTGCAACATGGCCGCAACCTTTGCCGCCTGGACGAAGAACGAGCTGCAGCCGGCTGCCCGCTGGCGCTATTTCTCCGGCGTCAAGGCGATCCACCAGGGCTCCAGCTATTCCTGTCGCAACATCGCCGGCGAAGGCGTGCTGTCCGAGCACGGCAAGGGCAACGCCCTCGACGTCATGAGCATCGAGCTCAACAATGGCGACGACATCGACGTCCGCAAGCCCGGCCTGTTCGCCTTCCGCACGCGCAGCTTCCTCAACAATGTGCGCGCCGACGGCTGCGAGTATTTCACCACGGTGCTCGGCCCAGGCTACAATTACGACCACCGCAACCATTTCCATTTCGACATCAAGAACCGCAAAAGCGGTTACCGCGCCTGCCGCTAGTCTAGATTAGCATTGGGCTTCGGTGGCAGCGATGATCTGCCGGGCGACCAGATCCTGGATATGCCAAAGATTTCTGTCGCGGATCCCGCTTTCCTCCAGCTTGGCGACCGTCCGGAAAAGATATTGCGCCGAGGAGCCCCAATGCCCGGCGGCGCGCGCCAGCGTGTGCGCAACCTGCTCCAACGCCAGCCTGCCGGCATAAGCCCTGCCCTTGGGCGCGGCGACAAAAGCCAGCGCACGCAATGGCCCGTCCCTGGTCCGGAGCTTGATCCAGCATGGCACGTTGGTCGGCGGGTTCGCATCTATTTCGCGACGAAGCAGTTGGACGATCTGCCCCAGATGGTCCTCCGCCGGCAGCCGATAGGCGATGCCGTTGCAGCTGCCTCCCCGGTCGAGCGCCAGCATCAGCGCCGGCAATTCACGCGTTCCGCGCCAGCGTGTCAGCTTCAGGCAAAATGAGCGGTGCCAACCCAGTGCCGTCGCCTGACGCTGCTCTTCATAGATGAACTCTGGATTCCAGATCAGCGAGCCATAGGCAAAGACCCAAAGCGTCTCAGGCCGATATTGCGCAAGCAGCTGTTCGGCCAGACCGTCAAATTCAGCGTCGCTATGCTCGCTTGTTCCGGGCTCGGGACCTGGATCCGGCTCCATGCGCTCGACCCTCGCGACAAGCTCGGCAGTCAGCGCCATTTTACCGCGGCCTGTCTTTGTCGGTTCCATTCGCCGCACCCCCGTCAAACGATAATCGATGGTAGACGGTCTCCAGATCGCTGGCCATTGATTTCCCGTGATTGTCGCGCAACACATGCCATACGGGATCGAGCGGCGTTCATGAGCCACAGAAGTTTGAGACGACGCGCGGTGATCTGGATCGCGGCTTTCTGCGCCTTCTACGTGATGCTCGCCTATCTCGCCGCGCCGGAATTCTGGACCTGGCGGGAGCGCGGCTTCCGCACCCGGCCCTTCGAGATGGTGACGCATACGCCGCAGGGCATTCCCGGCGATCCGATCAATGTCGGCCTTGTCGGCACCGAGAAGGAAGTTGTCCACGCCTTCGCGGTCGCGGGCTGGGACACTGCCGATGCCGTGACGCTGCGGACCGCGATCGACATCGGCGAAAGCGTCTTGTTTTCCCGCCCCTACCCCGATGCGCCGATGAGCCGCCTTCTGTTCGAGGGCCGAGCCCAGGACCTGGCCTTCGAGAAGCCGGTCGGCGACAGCGCCGACCGGCGCCACCACGTCCGCTTCTGGCAGACGGACACGGTGGGCGACGGCCGCCCGCTCTGGCTGGGCGCCGCGAGCTTCGATCGCGGCGTCGGCCTCAGCCACGATACCGGCGCCGTCACCCACCATATCGGCCCCGACATCGACGCGGAGCGCGACTTCCTGATCGGCGATCTGAAGGCCGCCGACCTGCTGGCCTCCACCAGCGAGATACCCGGGATCGGCGCCACCAAGGCCGGACGCAATGGCGGCGGCGATCCCTATTTCACCGACGGCATGGCCATTATCGGCGTTCTGAAGACGCAGCAGTGACGGCGCACCGTCGCGCGCGCGCTGACGCCGAAGGTGCGCGTCGTGGTCGACGCGCTTGTCGGGCATTTTTCGGCGCCGCTTTGGGATGCCGCCTGAACAGCGCGCCTGTCATGTTCCAAAAATACCCGCGGGCTATTTTCGAACGCACTGCAGCAATGCTATTGACCGCCCATGCTATATGTTGAAATCGCCGTCGTGGCCGTCCTCATTCTGGTGAACGGCCTCTTGTCGATGTCGGAGCTAGCCATCGTCTCGTCGCGGCCCGCCCGCCTCAAGGCGATGATCGACCGCAACGTCAGGGGCGCGGGCCGCGCGCTGGCGCTCGGCTCTAACCCCGGCAAGTTCCTGTCCTCGGTGCAGATCGGCATCACCCTGGTCGGCGTTCTCTCCGGCGCCTTTTCGGGCGCGACGCTCGGCGAAAGACTGGCGCAATATCTGGCGTCGACCGGCATCCGCGAAAACATCGCCGATCCTGTCGGCGTCGGCATCGTGGTCGCCTTGATCACCTATGCCTCGCTCATCGTCGGCGAGCTGGTGCCGAAGCAGATCGCGCTCAAGGATCCGGAGCGCGTCGCCGTCAGAGCCGCGCCGGCAATGACCATCCTCGCCACCTTCTCGGCGCCGCTGGTCTTCCTGCTCGACCTCTCGGGCCGCGCGGTGCTTTGGCTGCTTGGGCAGGCCGGCGAGACCGAAGAGAAGGTCACCGACGAGGAGATCAAGATGCTGGTCGCCGAGGCCGAGCATCACGGCACCATCGAATCCGACGAGCGCCGCATGATCGCCGGCGTCATGCGTCTCGGCGACCGCGCCGTGCGCGCCGTCATGACGCCGCGCACCGAGGTCGACTGGCTGAACCTGCAGTCCGACGAGACTACGGTCAAAAAGCTTCTGATGGATACCCAGCACTCGCGCCTGCCCGTCGGCGACGGCAATGTCGACGCCATGGTCGGCGTCATCCAGACGCGCGACGTGCTGGCCGCCCTTCTCGCCGGCAGGGTGCTGGATCCGCGCCAGCATGTGCGCGCCGCCCCCATCGTGCATGATCAGGCCGACGCGCTCGACGTCCTGCAGAAGCTGAGGGAATCGGACGTGCCGATGGCGCTCGTTCATGACGAATACGGCCATTTCGAAGGCATCGTCACGCCGGCCGACATCCTCGAAGCCATCACCGGCGTGTTCCGCTCAGACCTCGAGGCCGGCGAGGAAGAGAACGCCGTCAAGCGCGATGACGGCTCGTGGCTGCTCGCCGGCTACATGCAGGCCGACGAGATGGCCGAGGTGCTTGGCATCGACCTGCCCGAAAACCGCGACTACGAGACCGTCGCCGGCTATGTGCTGTCGCATCTGCATCATCTGCCGACCACCGGCGAATGCGTCGACGCGCAAGGCTGGCGTTTCGAGGTGGTCGACCTCGACGGCCGCCGCATCGACAAGCTGATCGCCACCCGCCTGCCCGACGGCCATCGCCCGGTGGCGCGCTGAGGCGAAATTTATGTGGTGATCAACTCGCCGTCAGCTTTGAACGGCCAATCTGCTTTCCGGCAAACCGCCACAAGCTGCCGCTTCCAGCAGTGCAGGGTTGCCGCATAGAGAAGGCGGAAGCGCCAGATAGCGTTTCGATCATTCACCTTATCCGCCGATGTAGGCCGCCAATTCGTCAGGGGTTCCCTTGGGAAACGCCTGCTTCAAATAGTCGAGGAACGCCGATACGCGGACGCTGAGCAAGCGTCGGGACGGATAGAGCGTCCATAGGGCGATGTCCGGGCCGTCGACATCGCCCCAATGCACCAGCGTTCCAGCAGCCAGATCATGACTTACAAGCGAGATCGGCAAACGTCCGGCGCCGACGCCCGCCCGGACGGCATCGCGGAACATGAGGAGCGACGAAAGGCGAAGGACCGGCTCAATCGCGATGCGTGACCGTCCGGTCGGCGTCACGATGTCCCAGGCTGCAACGCGCTCGCCGGACTCCCGCACGACGGCCGGAACGGCGAGATCGTCAGGCGGTCTGGCGAGGCCCGGACTCGCGACCACGACCAGCCGGTCGCGCAGGAACACCCGTCCGACAAGACTTTCATCGGGCTCGGGATCGACCCGGATCACCAGATCGTATCCCTCCTCGATCATATCGACGGCCCGGTCTTCCGTCGTGACCTCGAGCCGGACTTCCGGATATTTCAGCGCGAACCCGGCGGCCAGCCTCCCCATCGCAGTTTGGGAGAAGAGCAGCGGCGCGCTGATCCGCAGCCTGCCCCGCGGCGTGCGTCCGCCCGAAGCGATCGCCGTCGCGGTTTCGTCCAATTCGGTCAGCAACGCTCCCGTCCGCTCGAAGAGCGCCCGTCCTTCCTCGGTGAGCTTCAGCGCACGCGCCCCGCGCTCGAACAGACGCAAGTCGAGGGCGGCCTCCAGTTCCGCGACTCGGCGAGACAGGGTCGCCTTCGGGCGCCCCGCGGCGCGCGCCGCCTTTCCGAACCCTCCATGCCGGGCAACCAGATTGAAATCAGCGAGGGCGAGAAGGTCCATCTGTTCCACCATTGAGACGCTGTGTCCAGATATAGCGCCTATCGGTTCGAATGTGGATCACTCATTTACGGGATGTCTTTTGACCCAAACCCGGAGTGAACCCCATGACCATTCTCGTTACCGGCGCGACCGGCAATGTCGGCAGCCAAGTCGTCAACCAGCTCGTCAAGCGCGGCGCCGACGTCCGTGCGCTTGTCCGCGATCCTTCCAAGGCGAACTTCCCGGCGGGCGTCGCCGTCGTGCAGGGCGACCTGCTCGACGTCGATTCCCTGCGCAGCGCCTTCTCGGGCGTCTCCACCCTGTTCCTGCTCAATGCCGTGGTGCCCGATGAATTCACCCAGGCGCTGATCGCGCTCAACCTGGCCCGCGAGGCAGGCATCGAGCGCATCGTCTACCTGTCGGTGATCCACGGCGAGCTTTACGTGAACGTGCCGCACTTCGCCGGCAAGCTCGCGGTCGAGCGGATGATCGACCAGATGGGCCTCAACGCCACCATCCTTCGTCCGGCCTATTTCATGAACAACGAGCTCATGATCAAAGACGTGATCCTCAGCCAGGGCGTCTATCCGATGCCGATCGGCAGCAAGGGCTTGGCAATGGTCGACGCGCGCGACATAGCCGAGGTCGCAGCAATCGAGTTGCTTCGCCGCGAGCAGGCCGAAATTGCCCTCCCGCTCGACCGGATCAACCTCGTCGGTCCCGACACGCTGACCGGCACGGATATTGCCGGCATCTGGACCGAGGTCCTGGGTCGCCAGATCGCCTACCCCGGCGAAGATCTGGCAGGCTTCGAACAGAACCTGCGGCAGTTCATGCCGAGTTGGATGGCGCTCGACATGCGCCTGATGGGCGAGCGCTTCATCAGCGAGGGCATGATTCCCGATGCTGGCGACGTCGACCGCCTGACCAAGCTGCTGGGTCGGCCGCTGCGCACCTATCGCGACTTCGCCGCAGAAATCGCTGCCTCGGCCTGACGCCGGAGGCAGCCTGCCACCCCAACATCAATCCTAAGGATACAATTATGATCTACTCAACCGCCACCGTCCCGGTGAACCCGGAAGGCGCGACCAGGCTGACCCGTGCACAAGCCTGGGCTGGCCTGGAGCTCAAGGCCCGCGACGCCCGCGAATTCCTGCCGCCCGGCCTCTGCACCCGCTGCGATGTCGTGGAAGAAAGCGAGACGCATTTCGTGCGCGAAGCAACCATCGCGGGTGCAGATCTGCGCGAGATCATCACGCTTGAACCGGAGAGCAAAGTCACATTCTTCCAGGCCACCGGGCCGCGCGAGGGCGCGATCATCAACGAACTGTTCGAGGGCGCCGACGGCACGCTCCATCTGCGCTTCTACTGCTATCTCGGCCTGCGTGGCAAAGAGCCGAACGGCCCCGAGGAGCAGGCCGAACAGGCGCAGTTCGACGGCGACCAGGGCTACAAAGCCGCCCTGCTGTCCACATTGAAGCGCACCCGCGAGCTGCTCATGGAGGGCCGGCTCTGACCATCACCCATGAACATCAATCAGGGACCTTCTCTCGTCGGCTTGGCTATTCTCGGAAAAAGGTGTCGAGGCTGATGCCGAAGGCGCGCCAGGTTCCTACCT
The DNA here is from genome assembly GCF_020164735.1 of Mesorhizobium sp. ESP-6-4. Taxonomy (NCBI): domain Bacteria; kingdom Pseudomonadati; phylum Pseudomonadota; class Alphaproteobacteria; order Hyphomicrobiales; family Phyllobacteriaceae; genus Mesorhizobium; species Mesorhizobium sp. ESP-6-4. Next base: position 71,002 of record NZ_JAIUGS010000011.1, on the reverse strand, counting down.
GCTTGCGGGAAGCGGTTTCGCCCTCCTTGCCGGTGATGGTGCTGCCGGCCACTGTCAGCCACATCGTCTCCAGCTTGCCGTCTCGCAAAATGCCGGTGTAGCTCACGGCGGCAGGGCCGGCCGTACCCTCGCCGGCGGCCGTTACTCCAATCACGTCGCCATGCGCGATGCCGGATATCGGCACGGTCTGTCCATAGAAGCTGCTGTCTTCGAGCGCCGTGCGAAACGTGCCTTCAATCCGGCCGCCGTCCTCGCCGGTGATGTCGAGGACGGACCCATACTGATTGCGCCATCTGCCAAGCCAAGGCATCCCGCTCCTCCACGACTGTGCTGTCTTTTTCTTCGGTGGATTCGGGCCTGCATCTAACGCGCCGTTCCGAGCGGTCAACAGCGCGGCGGCCAAAGGGATCAGCCTGGGATCCAGGCCAGACAGACAGCTCCGCAAATGGAAAGGGGCAGCGCTGGCGCTGCCCCTTTCTCATTGGGAGGACAGTGTCGATCGACCGCTCTAAGCGGCCTGGGCTTCGCCGGCGATCGCGTCGGCGGCGCGAGCCGCTTTCAGCACCCTTGCCCACCAGGCGACGTCGTTGACCAGGGCGGCGGCCGACTGGTTCAGGTGCTCGAGATCCTCGAGCTTCTTCTCGCCCTGGCGAACTGCAAGGAAATCGCCCCAGGCGATGTGCACCGCCGACTTGACCGGCGCCATCTGCAGCTCGACGGCGATCAGCCGAAGGTGCTCGATCGCGCGCGAGCCGCCGACGCTGCCATAGCCGACGAAGCCGGCCGGCTTCTTGTTCCACTCGTTGGCGGCGTAGTCGATGGCGTTCTTCAGCACAGCGGTCGGGGCGTGATTGTATTCAGCGGCGGTGAAGATGAAGCCGTCGAACTCGGCGACCTTCTTCTGCCAGCGCTGCGCCACTTCGTTCTGCGACGGCGCCCAGGCGGAGGAAGCGACCTCGTCGAAGAAAGGCAGCGGCCAGTCGCGCAGATCGACGATCTCGACATCGATATCGGCGTGCGACTTGGCGATCTTGGCGATCCACTGCGTCGGCACGTCGGCGAAGCGGGCGGCGCGCGTCGAACCGACGACAATGGCGATTTTGGGCTTGGACATAAGGGCTCTCCTTGCGGGAATTTCTGGTATCGTTTGGATACCGGCGCTATATGTGATACTGACAAATCGACGCGCAAGGAGGCACTTCTTTGTTACTGAGGCACCCGCACAACACCGAGGACTGCCGGGCCGTTTCGGAAATCCTGCAACGGGTCGGCGACAAATGGACGGTGCTCGTCGTCGGCAAGCTCGGCGGCGGACCAATGCGCTTCAACGAATTGCGCGCCGCTGTCGGCGGAATTTCGCAGAAGATGCTGACCACCACCTTGCGCGGTTTGGAGCGCGACGGCTTCGTCACGCGCAAAGTGTTTCCGACCATTCCGCCACGTGTCGATTACGAGCTCACCCAACTCGGTCACGAGCTCCTCGTGCCGGTCGGCGCGCTCGGCGAATGGGCCCGCAAGAACACCAATCGGGTCCGCGAAGCACGCGCGAAATTCGACGGCCTACAGGCCTGAAGCCCTTGCAATGAAAGGTTTTTAACCTGCCGATGAAACCATGGGCCTCAGCGCCGGTTGCATCGCGCTTTCGATTTTGATCGGAGCCTTCGCGGTTCCGCCGGCGGCGTCGCCGGGCAGCCGCTTCGCCAAGGAGACCCGTCTTTAGCCGCCACCGATCAGACGCTTGGGGCAGTGCTGTCGCAGCACGCCGTCGAGCAGCTCTTGAATTGCGCGGCCATCTTGCCGGCCGCCGTCCGGTCCCGCATGCAGGCGACGTGTGGAAGACCTTTGCTGACTTCCATGTAGGCCGTTACGCCAAGCAGGCAGACCAGAGCAACAAGGGCTGCCACGAGCCAGCCGTTCAGCATACGTTGACGCATTGTCTTTCCCCCGCGCCCACAAGGTGGGGCGTGAAGGCAACCATTGGATGTCGCGAAGGGAATCTCCCGCGTAGGCGTTGTTACAAAGCGGCAAGTCTGGGGAGAATCAGTAATCCCGCCGGCGCGTCAGCTCTCGGCCGGAACCGGCTTCGGCTTGCCTTCGCCGTCGAGCGCCACCATGACGAAATCGGCATGGGTGACCTTCTCCATCAGATCGGAAAGATAGCGCTGCGCCCAGGCTTCGACCTTGAGCACCATCGAGGTGCGGCCGACGCGCTCGACATGGGTGTAGATGCACAACGTGTCGCCGATCTTCATCGGCTTGGCGAAGGACATCTCCTTGACCGCGGCGGTGACCACGCGGCCCTTGGCGCGCTCGGCGGCGCGGATGCCGCAGGCAAGGTCCATCTGCGCCATCACCCAGCCGCCGAAGATGTCGCCGGCCGCATTGGCGTCGGACGGCATAGCGAGCGTGCGCAAGGTCAGATCGCCAAGGGGTTTTCCGTCCGCGTAATGCACCATGGCGAAATCCTCAAAGGGCAGCTTCTGTTGCGTATCAATGCGACCGCCATGTCGCAAGCTCTGGTAAAAGCGAAATGTGCCCCACTGCGCCGGTCGCTTTTTTCACAAGCCATGCCGGAAGCCACGGCGACGCCGCAAGCCGGCAATGTCTAGGGTAAGCGCAACATTGCGGAGCCCGCTTTTCCATCATGCAGACTTACGACTTCATCATCGTCGGCTCCGGCTCGGCCGGTTCGGTCGTTGCCGACAAATTGTCGGCCTCGGGCCGCTTCTCGGTGCTGGTGCTGGAGGCCGGCGGAACCGACCGGCGCTTCTATGTCCAGATGCCGCTCGGCTACGGCAAGACCTTCTTCGATCCGGCCGTCAACTGGAACTACAAGGCGGAGTCCGACCCCGGCCTGACCGGCAACAGCGATCACTGGCCGCGCGGCAAGCTGCTTGGCGGCTCGAGCTCGATCAATGCCATGGTCTTCATCCGGGGCGCGCGCGAGGATTTCGATGCCTGGGCCGCCGCAGGCAATCCCGGCTGGGCCTATGACGACCTCCTGCCATCCTTCAAGGCGCTGGAAGACAATGCGGCGGGCGCCGACCAGTGGCGCGGAATCGGCGGCCCCTTGCACATCACCGACTGCACGAACGCGGTGCATCCGCTGACCAAGCGCTATCTTGCGGCCGCTCAGCAGGCCGGGCTGCCGCTCAATCCGGACTTCAACGGCGCCTCCCAGGAAGGCGTCGGCGTCTATCAGATCACGACGAAGAACGGACGCCGCATGTCGGCCGCCCGCGCCTTCCTGCGGCCGGCGATGAAACGCGGCAATGTCCGTGTCGAGACCAACGCGCTGGCGACGAAGATCCTGTTCGACGGCAAGCGCGCCGTCGGCGTCGAATACGAGCAGAACGGGCAGAAGAAGACGGCTCGCGCGGGCCGCGAGGTGATCCTGTCGGGCGGCTCGATCAACTCGCCGCAACTGCTGCAGCTGTCCGGTATCGGCCCTGCGGCATTGCTGGCCGACCTCGGCATCCCGGTCGTCCATGCCAACGACAATATCGGCGCCAATCTGCAGGACCATGTCGGCATCAACTACACCTTCAAGGGCAAGCTGCCGACGCTCAACCAGGTCCTCAGGCCATGGTGGGGCAAGCTGCTAGTCGGCATGCAATACATCCTCTTGCGCTCCGGTCCGCTGTCGCTGTCGATGAACAATGCCGGCGGCTTCTTCCGCACCGACCCGTCGATGACACGGCCGAACATGCAGCTCTATTTCCAGGCCTTCTCCACCGTCATCCCGAAGAGCGGCGAGCGCCCCATCCTGACGCCCGACCCCTGGCCGGGCTTCTCGATCGGCCTGTCCAACTGCAGGCCCTCGAGCCGCGGCGAGATCATGATCCGCTCGAAGGATCCGCGCGACTATCCGAAGATCACGCCCAACGCCTATTCGACCAATGCCGATGTCGACGAGATGCTGGCGGCGGTGAAGTTCGTGCGCAAGATCGCCTCGATGCCGGCCATGGCAGAGATCATCGAGGAAGAGGTGCTGCCCGGCCCCTCGATCCAATCGGACGCCGACCTGATCCAGGATTTCAGGAAACGCTCGGGCACCGTCTATCACCCGGTCTCGACCTGCCGCATGGGACCGGACCCCGCACGCGCCGTCGTCGACCCGCGGCTTCGGGTGCATGGGTTGGACGGCCTGCGCGTCATCGACGCTTCGATTTTCCCCGACAACATCACGGGCAACACCAACGCCGCCGCGATCCTGACCGGATGGAAAGGCGCCGACCTGGTTCTGGAGGATCACAAATGAAAATCACCGACGTGAAGACCTGGGTTGTCGGCAACCCGCCGCCCGGCATCGGCGGCAAATATTTCATCTTCGTCAAGCTCACCACCGATGGCGGCGTGGTCGGCTATGGCGAGGCTTACAACGCCACCTTCTCCGCGCATGTCACCGCGACGATGATCGAGGACATGGCCGAGCGCTATCTCGTCGGCCGCGATCCGCACGACATAGAGAATTTCTTCCGCCGCGCCTATTCCTCCGGCTTCACCCAGCGCCCCGACGTCTCCGGCATGGGCTGCTTCTCGGCGCTCGAAATGGCCTGCTGGGACATCGTCGGCAAGGAAGCCGGCAAACCGGTCTACAAGCTGCTCGGCGGCCAGGTGCACGAGACCCTGCGCTCCTACACCTACCTCTATCCGCACACCGGCAGCGTCCATTCGGAAGATGCGCGCGGCAAGAACGTCTACAACGACCCCGACATGGCTGCGGCCTGCGCGCTCGAATATGTCGAGCAGGGTTTTAATGCCGTGAAACTCGATCCGGCCGGCCCCTACACCGCCTATGACGGCCATCAGCCGCGCTTGATCGACATCGACCTGTCGGCGCGCATGGTCAAGGCGATCCGCGAAGCAGTGGGTAACAGGGCGGATATCCTGTTTGGCACGCATGGCCAGTTCACCGCCTCGGGGGCGCTGCGGCTCGCCCGCGCCATCGAGCCCTACGATCCGCTCTGGTTCGAGGAGCCGGTACCGCCTGATATGCCCGAGGTGATGGCGCAGGTCGCCCGCGGCACATCCATTCCGATCGCCACCGGCGAGCGGCTGACGACGAAGTTCGAGTTCGCCCGCGTCATCGAGAACCGCGCCGCGACCATCCTGCAGCCGGATCTCGGCCGCTCCGGCGGCATCCTGGAGACCAAGAAGATCGCCGCCATGGCCGAGGCCTATCACATCCAGGTCGCGCCGCACTGCTACTGCGGCCCGATCGTCGGCGCCGCCAACATCCAGCTCGCGGTGACGCTGCCCAACTTCCTCATCCTGGAATCGCTGAAGCAGTGGGACGGTTTCCACGCCACGCTGCTCAAGAAGAAGATCGAATGGCAGGACGGCAACGTCATCCCCTCGAAGGAGCCCGGCCTCGGCGTCGAGCTCAACGAGGCGGTCTGCGAGGCCCATCCCTATAGCGGCAAGGAGCTGCATCTGCAGATGATGCAGACGCCGTTGATGCCGTGAGCCTCGCTTACGCTTTCGTCGGCCTTGGCCATCTCGGCGGCAACCTTGCCGCCAGCCTACTGCGCAACGGCTTTGCCGTCACCGTCTTCGACCGCGACCCGGGAGCGGTCGAGCGCCTGGTCGCGCTCGGCGCCACGGCGGCGGCCAGCCCGGCCGAGGCCGCTGCCCGCGCCGGCAATGCTATCACCTGCCTGCCCTCGCCGAAGGTCAGCGAAACAGTGCTCGCCGGCCCCGGCGGATTGCTCCAAGGCCTGCCCGCGGGCGGCACCTGGATCGAGATGTCGACGAATGGCCGTGACGAGATTTTACGGCTCGCCGTGCTGGCATCGGCACAAGGCATCAAGACGCTCGAATGCCCGGTGACCGGCGGCGTCCATCTGGCCGCGGCGGGCAGGATCACGGCGCTCGTCGGCGGCGATGCGGCGCTCTACGAACGCCATCGTCCGGCCATCGAGGCGATGTGCGCGAAATCCTTCCTGATGGGCACGGTCGGCTCGGCGGCGGTGATCAAGGTCATCACCAATATGCTCGCCTTCATTCATCTCGTCGCTGCCGGCGAAGCGTTGATGCTGGCGAAGCAGGGCGGGCTCGATCTCGCCCAGGCCTACCACGCCATCGTCGCCTCTTCCGGCAACAGCTTCGTCCACGAGACCGAAAGCCAGCTGGTGCTTAACGGCTCCTACGACATCGGCTTCACCATGGACCTGGCGCTGAAGGACCTCGGCTTCGCGCTTGCCATGGGCAGGGATTTCGGCGCGCCGCTCGATCTTGCCACCCGCGTCAACGCGATTTTCGAAGAGGGTAAGCGCGCCTATGGTGGTGGTGCCTGGTCGACACAGATCGTCAAGCTGCTTGAGGATGAAGTCGGCGTGGAGCTTCGCGCGCCGGGCTTTCCGGCGAAGCTCGAACTGTAACCCGGCAGAAATTAGCCAGCTGTTTCAATTGCCTGACCGGACCGGCTGAATCGGCCTCTTAGCCGCTGATTCAACCTCTCAGCGTCAGCGCGCCGGGCAGGATCTCGAATGTCGCCGGAATTCGGCCTGGCGACTCGCCGTCTATGTCGACCAGCGCGCTGTTCTTCTCGGCATCGCCGAGCGGCTCGACCAGCACCTTGCGGCCACGCAGGATGGTGATTGCCGGATGGTTGCGGTGGCGCCCGCCATAGAGCAGGCGGAGGTCGCGGATCAGCCCAAGCTTGCCGGCGGCCCGCAGGATGACGATGTCGAATTGGCCGTCAGCGAGCTCGGCGTCCGGCGCGATCATCATGCCGCCGCCGAAGAATTTGCCGTTGGCCACCGCCACCAGCGCCATGCGCGCCTCGACCGGCTCGCCGTCATCGATGGTGATCCTGACATCCTGAAAACGGTAGCGGATGAACTCCAGCACGGTGCGCCAGAAGAACAGCGCCTTGGCCGAGACCCTGCCCTTGCGCTTGTCGGCATTGACGGCGCGATCCGTCGCGCCGGACAGGCCGAGGCTGGCAATGTTGATGAAGTGGCGGCTGGCCAGCGCGCCGTGGTCGTCGATGTAGCAGATGCGGCCAGCGTCGATTTTTCGCGCATTGGAATCGGCGATCCGCTTCAGCGCGGCATCGATGCCGCGCGGCAAGTCGAGCCCGCGCGCGAAGTCGATGCCGGTACCACAGGGCAGAAGGCCAAGCGCGGCTTCCTGGCCGGTCTCATCTTGTGCCTGCAGCAACCCGTCGGCCACCTCGCTTGCGGTGCCGTCGCCGCCTGCCGCGATCACCAGGTCGCACCCGCCGGCGGCGAGATCGATCGCGAGCCGCTCTGCGTCGCCGCTGGCCTGAGTTTCGCGCAAGTCGAAATCGCCGAAATTCGCCTTGAGTGATGCCGCAGCCTCCGCCCAATGCCGCTTGAGCCTGCCGCCGCCGGCAATCGGATTGAGAACCACCCCGACTTTCAAGTCGACCTCCCCCGAGGCAAGTCCCGCAACTAGTACCCAAAGTCTTTTGCCGACATTGAAACGCGGACCGGGCGCCGGAGCAAGGCTCCAACGTCGAACGGTCACAGAAAAGCGGGGCAGGCTGTCTAAGCGGTTCGGCCGGCGGATTCCGCGGCTTTTGCCATTGGTCCCCGATAATCCCGCTATCCACAGGCGCGCCGGCATTCCCTGGAACCCTTACCCGGCGTACATTCAACCCATCTCAGGCGGCTACCGAACGCCCAGCCGAAAGGCAAAAGCGCAAGGCGGATTTCCTGAGGCCCGTACGGCCCAGAACGAGAGCAGGCTCGCCTGTTTGAGGGACGGATGCCGAGACCTACGGGTGCCGCGGAAAGCGTGCCAACGCCGACGGCGGACCGATGCTGCCATGAAGGCCGGTGAAAACCTTCGATGGCACGCTGGGCGAAGCCCGCAAGGGTGGAGATCGGCGTGGTCTGGAACGGGAGCTGCCCTTCGGGCGGCGACTGGCAGGACCGTCAAAATCAAGGCTGGCCTGGCGCGACGACTTTACGGAAGTTGCTGCCTTGACTGGTTCCTGATCTGACAGGGAGGCGCTGGGAGAAATCCCAGCGCCAACTGTCTTTTTGGCCCGCCTCACAGGCTACCGCGCCTTCCGGGCGTCCGCTGCTGATGCTTTCCGGCCACAGTCGCCGGCCAAGCAACCTTCCGTAACGCGTCGACACGCACAATCCACAATCGCGGCCAAATCCCGCCTTGTTCCCCGGCGATTGATCGGTTTGGGAACATTTAAAGGGACAAGACCGTGATCAAGACCGCCCTTGTCGCCATGACCATTGTCGGCTGCGACTGCGACGCCAAGCTCTGCGAATATATCGGCGAGACGCCGGCCAAGTGGGCGACGCTCGCCGACTGCGAAGCGGCGGTGAAGAGCCAGATGCTGCACCAGCGCAATTTCGACTATCCGCTGGTTTCGGGTATCTGCCGCGTCAAGGGCTCGGCCGCTTCCTCCGAGCTTGCCGAGAAAGCTTCCAGGCCGGATTTGAAGCCCAGGAACCGCGTCGTCGAAACCATCGCCCCGCTGCCGCCCGAGCTCCACCATCGCCCGAGCGCTCCGGTCGGCGGAACGGTGACCGCCAGCGAAACGGAATCGGCAAAGCCCGTGGCCTTCGATGGATCGGTCGATGGCGGCCGCGCCGTGCTCTACCGCACCAAGGCCGGCTATGCCGTGGTCAAGACCGACCTCAGCCGCGCTGCCGGCGCAACGGTGGACGCGGCGAAGCGCTCGGCGAACTGGCTGGCCGGATTGACCGGGCTGTAAGCCTGCCCACGGTTCAGGTCGGCCCGAGCAGAAGTGAAGCCATTCCCTTATCATTGCCCGATGACAAAGGCGTAGCTTCGCAACCGCAGATCGGATTGATCAAGCCGACACATTGCCCGAAGATAACGCACAGGATATTGGCCATCACCGGGGGGTGTCATGACAACTGCCGTTCGTATCGCGTTATCCCTGCTGCTGGCGCTCGCCCCCTTGCATGCCAGGGCGGAAGGCGACGACAAGGCCATGGTGATCGCATCCGACGACGCCGAGATGGCGGCGGCGGTCGAGAAGGCGCGATCCAGCCTGGATGAATTCCTGAACCTGTCCGACGCTCCGCCGCCGGGAACCGACAGGTTCAAGCTGAAGGTGATGGTCGTCGACGGCAATGCGACGGAGCATTTCTGGGTCATTCCCTTCAAGCGGACGGCCAACGGCTTCGTCGGGATATTGGCGAACGAGCCGGAAATCGTCCGCAACGTCGTCCTTGGCCAGAACATCGAATTCACCAGGGACGACATCTCCGACTGGGGCTACACCAGGAACGGCCGCCAGGTCGGCAGCTTCACCGTCTGCGTGATGCTCAAGAAGATGTCGAAGGAAGAGGCCAAGCACATGCGCGCCCAATACGGCTTCGATTGCTGAGGTCTATCGCCCACCTCCCGCCATGGGAAAAATCGCCACCAGTCGGGCCGCGACCCGCTGCTTGAGCACTCCATCCAGAACTTCGATCGGCAGCAGCCGCTCATGGTTGCCTGCCCGTAGCCGCACGAAGAAATGCATCAGGTAGGCAGCGATCCTACCCCGCGTGGCCGGATCGGCGCTAACATCGACGACGAATATCGAGCCGATGCGTGCCGGCCATGGCAGTCTGGCGAGCGCAGTGCCGAGGAAATCGCCAAGGCCGTAGGCGATCACGCTGTCGCCGATGCGCTCGATGGGCTGCACGACATGCGCGTGATGCCCGGCGATCAGCCGGACGCCGCGATCCGCCAGCCGGCTCGCCAGCACCCGCGTCGCAGGTCGTGGAAAATGCCGGAACTCCCAGTCCCAGTGCGGCACGGCGCAGATGAGATCGATGCCGGATGCAGCGTCGCTCGGCCATTCGGCGGCATGCATCGAGATGCGTTCTTCGAACGGCGCGGCATCCGTGTTGCGCCAGAGCGTGAAAGCCGCAAAGCCGATCGTCAGCGGTCCGGCCGCATGACGCTGGACGGGCCCGCCGGCAACCATGCCGATGGTCCGGATCCCGAGCCGGTTCAGCGCCGCGAGCGTTTCCTCGAAACCGGCGATGCCCTGATCGAGCACGTGGTTGTTGGCCAGGGACAGAACGAGCCTGTCGCGCGCGATGCCGGCGGCTGCGAGTGCATCGGCCAGGAAATGCTCGCTCATCGCATGATGCGTGCCGAGCCACGTGCCCATCACCGCGCGTGGGCGTTCGACGATCGGGCTTTCGCAATTGCCGATCACGAGGTCGGCGGACGAAAGCAGCGTCGTGATTGCCGGATCGCAATCCGGCGCATCGCAATTGGCGACGGCCGAAATGTCGCCGACGAAGGCCAGCCGCACCTTCCGTGCGGGTTGCGGATCGAGCAACATCGCCGCGGGCGCCGCGAAGCCGCTTCTGTCGCCGGCAAGCGATGGTCTCAGCAGGCGCGGCAGCCACGACAGTTTATAGGCAAGCGGATAGTTCGACACGGGCCCATCCAGTTTCGCCCTGTGTAGACTGTCTGACGGGCCGGTTGAAGCGGGTTGCTGGCGATCCCGCGGCGGCCATCTCGGACTGCCCGAAATCCGTGTATGCTCACGACGTGGAGCAGTGGAGGGCGATGACGATGCGTAGAACGATTCTTGCAGCAGCCTTGTTTGCATTCCTGCCGGCGTCCGTCGCCTGGGCCGAGATGCCGGACGAAGCCAAGTTCATGTTCGAGGCGAAGAGCGTGGCCGACCGGAACACGGCGCTGTCGACGTTGGAGGCGGCAGCGGCCAAGGACCCAGCCTCAGCCTATGCGGCCGGCGCCGGCGAATTCTTCACTGCGCTCGAGCTCCTCGCCGGCGGCCTGCATCGCCACGGTTTCGAGAGCCCGAGATCCTTCATGCTGCCGCTGATGCGGTTGCCGGTGCCCGACAATCCCCACCCGCAGCCGCTGACCTACGAAGAATTCCGCGCCATCCTGGTCGCCTTCCGTGACCGGCTGGAGAAATCCGCCGTCACGCTTGGCTCCCTGCCAAAGGATGCCGATATCGGCATGATTGTCGACCTCACCCATGTCGGCATCGACCTCAACGAAGATGGCAAGCTCGCGCCCGACGAAAGCATCACCGCCATCATGGCGTCGCTCTCACGCGGCAGCGTCGAACCGAGCGATGCCGCGCCTTCGCTCACCTTCCGCTTCGACCGCGCCGACGGTTTTTGGCTGCAAGGCTATGCCGAGTTCCTGATGGCGCAGGCCGATTTCTGGCTGGCGCATGATTTCCGCAATGCCTTTGACGGCTCGTTCCACATGCTGTTCCCGCGCGCGAAACTGCCATTGCAGGATGCGCTCGTGCCGCTGGACGGCGGCATGAGCGGCAACATGTTCGCCTCGGAATGGCGCTTCGCCGACTTCATCTCGCTGGTGCATCTCGTCAACTGGCCGGTGATCGAGCCGGAACGCCGGCGGGCTGCGCGCCGCCACCTGCTGGAGATGATCCGGCTGTCGCGCGAGGACTGGAAGTCGATCCTGGCCGAGACCGACAACGATCGCGAATGGCTGCCGGGACCGCAGCAGAAAGGCGTCAACCCGCTCACCGGCCTCGAGGTCGGCGAGGAACAGGTGCAGGCCTGGCTCGCCACGTTGACCGTGGCCGAGGATCTTCTCGAAGGCCGCGCGCTGCTTCCGCACTTCCGCATCACCGGCAAGGGCATCAGCATGAAGCGCTTCTTCGACGAGCCGAAACCTTTTGACCTGGTCCTTTCGATCACCGGTCCCGGCATCGCGCCCTATCTCGAAAGCGGCAAGATCCTCACCAGCGACGATTTCGACCAGATCCAGCGCCAGTTCAGCGGCGCCGGTTTTTTGACCTTTGCGCTGTGGTTCAATTGAGGCCCGCGGTCTTAGGTTCCTCGCCCCCATGAAATGGGGGAGAGGTGGCTCGGCGAAGCCGAGACGGAGAGGGGGGCGCCGGTCCGGGCGGCGAAAAGCGCTTTGAAGAGAAGGGCTTGCGCCTTACGAAACCCCCTCTCCGTCCGCTTCGCGGACACCTCTCCCCCGCCTCTGGCGGGGGCGAGGAACCGAACCTTCGAGGTCGACGCCGTCCCCCTGGCTATCGTCAGAAAATTGCGCCCTGATAAAGCACTGCTTTCGCCTCTTCCGGCGCGAAGCGGCGCGCCAGGGTGCGGAAGGCGCTGTGGACGCCGTCGCGGTCCAGGTTGCAGCTTCTGAGGTGGCGGACGGCCAGCGTCGGATCGAATTCGGTGCGCCCGTGCAAGACCCGCTGATTGTCGAAGACCAGCACCTCGCCGGGCTGCAGCTGATGCCGGAACTGGTTCGCCGGATCGCAGATCAGCCGCGTCAGCTCGGCAAGCGCCTCGATCAGCCCGTCGATCTCATCGACAGCGCCCGTCTGCGGCGCCAGGCAGCGATCGTTGAAGCGTATGCCGGTGACGGCGCCGCTCGCGTCGAGGCTGATGACATGCGCCTCGGCGCTGAAGAACACGTCGCCGGCATGCTCGCGATGGAATGTCACGCCATGTCGAGCGAGCAGGTCGAACAGCTCCGGACTATTTGTGCGCATCCGTTCGGCGACTTGAAAGCCGTCGACCATCAACGAGGTGCCGCCGCTGCCGGCGCCGGTCCTGATCGCATGGAAGAAGATGAAGCCCGGCGGCGAATAGCGGAACGGCTCGTCCGTGTGCGGAATTTGCGCGCGCGCCGTTTCCCCGGCCACCCGCGCGTCGGGCCGCGAGATGAGATCGAAAACCTTGCCGTAACTAGTCTCGCGCACGGGCCCGTAGCGGCCGGCGACGCGCAGCGTCGCCTCAGGCTCGGCCGGGACGCCGGTCAGCATGGCGATGCCATGGTCGCACAAGGCGCGCAGCGACTGGAAAAGCGCCGCTTCATCCTCCACCACGGCGTCGAAGGCGAAGCGCCCAAGCCGCGCGCCGAGATCGCCATTCCACAGTTCCGGCTGAAAGCGCGGCGCGCCGAAATCGCCGCCGCGGGCATGAGCCGCCAGAAAGCCCACCGCGAAGCGCGAGACGTGGCCGTCCTGCCAGACCACGTCCATCGTCCCGCTCGTCGAGATTTCGATCGAGGCCGCGCGGATGTCGGCCGGAACATCGGCAGGCGTCAGCCAACGCTTTCCGGAAGCGGTGTCCCCGCATATCCCGCATTCGCAGGCAAGCCGCAGCCAGCGCGTCGACAGCCGGCCGGCGCTGCCGTCATCGAATTCCACGGCGATGCGCGGTCCTTCGTTGCGCATCGCTCGCAAGGAGCGCGTCGCGAGTGCCTGGCCGGCGGGGACGGACTGAGTCTGCATATCGAGCATGGCGACGGCTTTCCTGGATTGAGTTGTCTTCAACAACGGTAGGGCGCTCGCGGCTTTTCCTGCAAACGAGTTTGTTTTCGCAAGTTTTGAGGTATTCTCAATCCATGATGCTTCTTCGCGACCTCCCGCTGTCGGCCCTGCGTGCGCTGGCCGCCGCCGCGCGCACCGGCAGTCTGACGCGGGCCGCCGACGAACTCGGCGTCACGCCGGGCGCCGTCGGCCATCAGTTGCGGCAGCTGGAGGATCGGCTTGGCGTCAAGCTGGTCAGGCGCGAGGGCAACGGCATCGCGCTCACGCGCATCGCCGAGGCGGCGCTGCCCGACATCGATCGCGGCTTCGACGCGCTGGCCTCCGGATTGCGGCGGCTGCGGTTCGAGCGCCGCGCCGATACCTTCACCATCGCCGCCGACCCGTCCTTCGCCTCGCTTTGGCTGGCGCCGCGCCTTGGCAATGTCCGCGCGGCTCTCGGCAGGCTGGACGTGCGCATCGTCGTATCGATCGCATTGGATTCGATGCTGGAGGAAGGCATCGACCTCGCCATCAGTTACCGCAACAGCACGGCAAGAGATCTCGCATCGGCCGATCTTTTCACCGAAAGGGTGGTTCCGGCCTGTGCCCCGGCGCTGATCCGCAACCGCACAGATCAAGACAGCGCCGAAGTGCTCGACCGCCTGCCCCTCCTCCACATCGACCAGACGATGGGCGACGACGTCTATCCCACATGGGCAAACTGGTTCGCCGCCGCCGGCCGCCAGCGTAAGAACATCGATCACGGACCGCGATTCCCCTTGACCGTGCTGGCCGCGCAGGCCGCGCTTTCCGGCATGGGCGCGCTGCTTGCCAGCGAACTGGTGCTTAGGGAGCATTTCCGCTCCGGCCAGCTCGTCGAGATTGCCCGCGAGGTTCCGGCATTGACCATCAAGCGCCGCCTGGTCTGGCCGGTTGACGGGCCGAAGGGCCGCCGCGCCGCCGCCGTCGCCGCGGCGCTTGCCGCAATCGCAGACGCTCCCAGCCCAATCGGATCATGACCCCTTTCCTGACAGCCTTCTGTCAGCAGCGTCCGCGCTCGGCCGGAGCCCTTTCACTCCGCTCTTTCCATTTCGGCCGAGTCCTCCCATATTCGGGCCATGGCCAGACATCCTGACAAGAAGACGCCTTCGCAAGACGGCGCGCCGAAGCGGCGCAGCCCGCTGACCGAATTCCTCGATGCCGCCGAGCCGCTGGAGCCCGGCGGCTTCGCGGAAGCGCCGCAGGCCGACTTTTCCGGAGCGCCGCTGACCGGCTCGATCTCCGATTGGGCCGGGCAGATCGAGCGTGAAGCTGAAAAGCAGCCGAAGGCAAAAGCGCCGAAGAAGATACCCGAGCGCTCGTCGGCGCCCGGCCGCACCGCGCGCGGCACCTCGATGGGCGGCGCTGCCTCGGCGAAGGAGCGCGCGGCCGCTGGCCTCAACCCTGTGGCCGGCCTCGACATCAGCCTGGAGGATGCCGAGTCGGTTTCGTCCGGCGGCGTCACCGCGACGGTCGCGGCGCTGTCGGCGCTGATCGAATCCGGCAATCCGCTGCACAAGGACGGCCAGCTGTGGACGCCGCACCGTCCGGCCCGCCCGGAAAAGTCTGAGGGCGGCATCGCCATCAAGATGGTCTCGGATTTCGAGCCCGCCGGAGATCAGCCGACAGCCATCAAGGACCTCGTCGAAGGCGTCGAGCGGAACGACCGCACCCAGGTGCTGCTCGGCGTTACCGGCTCGGGCAAGACCTTCACCATGGCCAAGGTGATCGAGGAGACACAGCGCCCTGCTTTGATCCTGGCGCCGAACAAGACGCTTGCCGCGCAGCTCTATGCCGAGTTCAAGAAATTCTTCCCCGAGAACGCGGTCGAGTATTTCGTCTCCTATTACGACTATTACCAGCCGGAAGCCTACGTCCCGCGCACGGACACCTATATCGAGAAGGAATCCTCGATCAACGAGCAGATCGACCGCATGCGCCACTCGGCGACCCGCTCGCTGCTCGAGCGCGACGATGTCATCATCGTCGCCTCCGTGTCCTGCATCTATGGTATCGGCTCGGTCGAGACCTACACGGCGATGACGTTCCAGATGCAGGTCGGCGACCGGCTCGACCAGCGCTCGCTTCTCGCCGACCTCGTCGCCCAGCAATACAAGCGCCAGGACATCAACTTCGTGCGCGGCTCGTTTCGCGTGCGCGGCGACACCATCGAGATCTTTCCCGCCCACCTGGAAGACCGCGCCTGGCGCATCTCGATGTTCGGCGACGAGATCGAACAGATCACCGAGTTCGATCCGCTCACGGGCCAGAAGACCGGCGAGCTGAAGAGCGTCAAGATCTACGCCAACTCGCACTACGTGACGCCGCGCCCGACCTTGAACCAAGCTATCAAGTCGATCAAGGAGGAGCTCAAGCATCGCCTGCAAGAGCTTGAAAAGGCTGGCCGTCTGCTGGAAGCGCAGCGGCTGGAACAGCGCACGCGCTTCGATCTGGAGATGCTGGAGGCGACCGGCTCCTGCGCCGGCATCGAGAACTATTCGCGTTACCTCACCGGACGCCAGCCCGGCGATCCGCCGCCGACCTTGTTCGAATATGTGCCCGACAACGCGCTGATCTTCATCGACGAAAGCCACGTCACCGTGCCGCAGATCGGTGGCATGTATCGCGGCGACTTTCGCCGCAAGGCGACGCTGGCCGAGTATGGTTTCCGCCTGCCGTCCTGCATGGACAACCGGCCGCTTCGTTTCGAGGAATGGGACGCTATGCGCCCGCTGTCGGTGGCGGTCTCGGCGACGCCGGGCGGTTGGGAAATGGAGCAGTCCGGCGGCGTCTTCGCCGAGCAGGTCATCCGTCCGACCGGCCTGATCGATCCGCCGGTCGAGGTGCGTCCGGCCAAGAGTCAGGTCGACGACGTTGTCGGCGAGATCCGCGACACGACCCGGGCCGGCTACCGCACGCTGGTCACCGTACTGACCAAGCGCATGGCCGAGGACCTCACTGAATATTTGCACGAGAACGGCATTCGCGTCCGCTACATGCATTCCGACATCGACACGCTGGAGCGCATCGAGATCCTGCGCGATTTGCGCCTCGGCGCCTTCGACGTGCTGGTCGGCATCAACCTGTTGCGCGAAGGCCTCGACATTCCCGAATGCGGCTTCGTCGCCATTCTCGATGCCGACAAGGAAGGTTTCCTGCGTTCGGAAACCTCGCTGATCCAGACCATCGGCCGCGCTGCCCGCAACGTCGACGGCAAGGTCATCCTCTACGCCGACCAGATCACCGGCTCGATGGAACGGGCGATGGCCGAGACCAACCGCCGCCGCGAGAAGCAGATGGAGTGGAACGCCGCCAACGGCATCACGCCGGAATCGGTCAAGTCGCGCATCGCCGACATCCTCGACTCGGTCTACGAGAAGGACCATGTCCGCGCCGACATCTCGCAGTTCACCGACGACGCCGGGGCGATGATCGGCAACAATCTGAAGACGCATCTCGAGGCGCTGGACAAGCAGATGCGCGACGCCGCCGCCAACCTCGACTTCGAGAAGGCGGCGCGCGTCCGCGACGAGATCAAGCGGCTGCGCGAGATGGAACTTGCCATCTCCGACGACCCGCTGGCGCGCGAGGTG
Organism: Mesorhizobium sp. ESP-6-4; assembly: GCF_020164735.1. Classification (NCBI taxonomy): domain Bacteria; kingdom Pseudomonadati; phylum Pseudomonadota; class Alphaproteobacteria; order Hyphomicrobiales; family Phyllobacteriaceae; genus Mesorhizobium; species Mesorhizobium sp. ESP-6-4. The sequence continues at coordinate 54,124 of NZ_JAIUGS010000011.1, read as the reverse complement.
GAAAGCCAAAGTCCCGCATCAGGCCGCGAGAAGGGCAAGCACAACAAGGGCGTGGCCAAGCATCGTACGGTCGAGGAACAGGAGCGCTTCCGCAAGCTCGATGAGGCACGCGCCGCCGAGGAGGCGGCAAAGGCTACCCGGCCCAACCTCTTCCGCAAGCCACATCTGGACGAGATGGGCGCTGACGGCGCCGTGCCGGTGAAGAAGCCGCTCTTCGCCAAGCCGTCGATCGACGACATGGGGCCGGGCATCGACATGACGACCCCGGCCGGCGCGGTGTCGCGTTCGCTGTTCAAGAAGCAGAGTGCGCAGGAAGCGCACGGTTCCGATTTCGGCATTCCGGGCGAGCCGACAAAGCCCCTGTTCAGGAAGAACTCGCTCGACGAGATGACCGTGCGCCGCACGGAGAAACCGGTCGAGGGCAAGAAGCCGGCGAAGCCGCAGCCAACGCCTCCTCCGGCGGGGGAGATGTCCGGCAGGACGGGCGCGAAGGAACGCGACGATAAGCCGATCGTCCGCCAGCGAGCCGGCATCGGCTCCTACGAGGACCCTGGCGACGAGCGGCGTCAAAAACGCCGGCCGGGCAAGACCGGACGGCCGGGGCAGTAGCATCTTTTCCTTCTCCCCTTGTGGGAGAAGGGAAGTGCGGACCACTTGCCTCCGCCCCTCCCCTGGTGTACCCAGTTCCCAACTCGAACATCTGGAAAGGAGGGCTGCGTGAACTACTGCCACCACCGTCAGCGCGGCCCTGTCTGTGCCCTGCGAGCTTGCTTGCAGGGCTGACCAGGACGGTCCGGGTTTTCCCGCTTCGATTTTTGGTCTGCCCTTTCGTGGTGCCGCTGAACTTGGCCTGATGGCCTAGGGGCGCACCGTCAAAGTGCATTGAGCCGGATTTTCCGGACAGACCAGAGAAATCGACATGGCCCTGATCAGCCTCAAATCTCTCGGCGTCACCATGAGTGCGCCGCTCTTCTCCAACCTCGACCTCATCATCGGCGCCGGCGACCGGCTCGGCATCGTCGCGGCCAATGGCCGTGGCAAATCGACACTTCTCAAATGCCTGGCCGGCGAAGTCGAAGCCACGACCGGCGACATCACCCGGTCGCGCGGCCTGCGCGTCGGCCATGTCGAGCAATCCGTTCCCGACGCGCTGCTCGGTCGCAGCTTCCATGACGTCGTCGCCGATGCCTTGCCGCCCGAACAGCGCGACAGCGAGTTCTGGCGCGTCGACGTCGTGCTGGATTCGCTCGAGGTGCCGGAAGACATGCGCGGCCGGCCGATGCGCGCGCTGAGCGGCGGCTGGCAGCGTCTGGCGCTGATCGCCCGCGTCTGGGTCACCGATCCCGACGTGCTTCTGCTCGACGAGCCGACCAATCATCTCGACCTCGCCAGGATCCGCCAGCTGGAAACATGGCTCAATGCGCTGCCACGCGATGTGCCGGTCATCATCGCCAGCCACGACTGCGCCTTCCTCGACGCGACCACCAACCGTACCCTGTTCCTGCGCCCGGAAGAATCGCCGGTGTTCGCCGTGCCCTATTCGCGCGCCAGGCAGGCGCTCGACGAGCTCGACGCCTCGACGGCGCGCAAGTTCGAGCGCGACATGAAGATCGCCCAGCAGCTGCGCAGACAGGCCGCCAAGTTGAACAATATCGGCATCAATTCCGGCAGCGACCTTTTGACGATTAAGACCAGGCAGCTCAAGGAACGGGCCGAGAAGCTGGAGGATGCCGCCATACAAGCGCATCGCGAGCGCTCGGCCGGCGCGATCAAGCTGGCGAACCGAGGCACCCACGCCAAGGTGCTGATCACGCTGGAGGACGCGGCGGTCGAAACCCCTGACGGCACGCTGCTGTTCAGGACCGGCAAGCGCCACATCTGCCAAGGCGATCGCATCGTGCTGCTTGGCCGCAACGGCGTCGGCAAGACGCGCTTCATCGCAATGATCCGCGGCGCCATCACCGAGCCGGGATCGGTCGCGAACATCAAGGTGACGCCGTCGACCGTGCTCGGTTACAGCGATCAGGCGCTGTCGGACATCGATGGCGACGACACGCCGCTGGCGATGGTCTCGCGCCGCTTCGAGGTCGGCGAGCACCGCGCCCGCTCGCTGCTCGCCGGCGCCGGCGTCGCGATCGAGATGCAGGAGAAGAAGGTCGGCGCTCTGTCCGGCGGACAGAGATCGAGGCTGATGATGCTGGTGCTCAGGCTCATCCATCCCAATTTCTATCTGCTCGACGAGCCGACCAACCATCTCGACATCGACGGCCAGGAAGCATTGGAGGACGAATTGTTGAAGCATCAGGCGAGCTGCCTGCTTGCCTCGCATGATCGCTCCTTCATCCGCGCCGTCGGCAACCGCTTCTGGCTGATCGACAGGCAGCGGCTGACCGAGGTCGACGACCCGGAGGCGTTCTTCCGCTCGGTCGCCGAGATGCCGAGTTGAGACGATACTCTGTCGGGCCGGCACCGCCGGCCCAGCAGGCGTTGCTGCCGGCTCGGCGATACTTTTCCACCTGCTAAAAAAAGCGCATGCTGAACTGCTTAGCCATGGAGGGAATGGGCCATGCGTGCAGTGGAAATCGTCAGCAATCTCTATCAGGCCTACGCGGACCGCGACATCGAAGGCGCCTTGTCTCGGTGCTCCGAGGATGTCGTGTTCCGCTGGATTGCCGATCCCCGGCAATCGCGGCATGCCGGCACCGCGCACGGCAAGCAGGAATTCCTCGCCAGGCTCCTGGCGCTCAACGACGACTTCGAGTACCGGCACTTCGTTCCGGTCGAGATCATCGACGGCGGCGACAAGGTCGCCGCGCAGGTCGAGATCCACATGACGCGCCGCGCCACCGGCGAGGAGTTCATCATGCGCACCGCCAATTTCTGGACGGTCCGCGACGGCGAGATCATCGAGATGGTGGAATATTACGACACCGCGCTGGCCGCGTCGGTGTTCTGAAAAAAAATCGAGGGCGACCTGTCGGATCGCCGATTGCCGCCTCGTCCTTGGAATGCCGACACGATGATGCCGGCATCAACCAGGGAGAGACATCATGTCGGTACTGTCATCCATCGGCCGCCTTGCCAACGGCTATGCCCAGGCGCGCGCGCGTCATCGCAGCGAGCGCATCCTGCTGTCGCTGCCGGCCGAGCTGCGCAAGGACATCGGCTTTCCGGAGATTTTCGAAACGCGCGAAAGCCGCCGCGCCGCCACCTTCTCGGCGAAGGTCATATAAGTCGCAACTTCGACGCGATTGTTTGCAGCCGGCGCTTGTCGCCGGAGCTGTCTGGGCCAGCTACTCTAAAAAAAATTGGCGGGCCATGTAGGATCGCCGCCGCTTCATCCGTCCTGGGGTCGCAAAACCGCATCAACCCGTGAAGAGGAACACGAGAATGAACGACCAGACCCCGCCCCGCGCCAAGGTCCTTGGCGGATTGACCCCCTACCTGCAGGTCGACGGCGCCATCAAGGCCGCCGAGTTCTACAAGAAGGCTTTCGGCGCGGAGGAAGTGTTCGCCTATCCGCCTGACGACAAGGGCCGCACAATGCACATCCATCTCTACGTCAACGGCTCGACGCTGATGCTGGGCGATGCCTATCCCGAACACGGTCATCCGCACCAGGCGGCGCAAGGCTATACGCTGCAGCTGCATCTCGGCAGCGACGACATCGATGCCTGGTGGCAGCGCGCGGTGGATGCCGGCTGCGAGGTCGTCACGCCGCTGCAGGTGATGTTCTGGGGCGACCGCTGGGGCCAGGTGAAAGACCCCTTCGGCGTCGCTTGGGCGATGAACGCGCCGGTGAAGTGAGCCCGCCCACCTCTCCCCCTCTTGTGGGAGAGGTCGGATTGCCCCGAATTGCCCTTCGCAAATCGGCTCCGGGTGAGGGGTAAGCGACGCCGAGCTGGCGCACCCCTCATCCGTCTCGGCGCTGCGCGCCGATCCACCTTCTCCCACGGGGGAAGAGACGCCACAAAGAGGAGTTCAGCATGTCCTATGTCGATGGTTTCGTGCTTGCCGTGCCGAAGGCAAATCTCGATGCGTACAAGAAGATGGCCGAGAACGCCGGCGCCGTCTGGATGGAGCACGGCGCGCTCGCCTATGTCGAATGCGTCGGCGACGATGTCCCCTATGGCGAGCTGACCTCGTTCCCGCGCGCCGTGCAGGCGAAGGACGACGAGGTCGTCATCTTCTCCTGGGTCGTCTACGAGTCCAGGCAGAGCCGCGACGCGGTCATGGCCAAGGTGATGGCCGATGAGCGTCTCAAGATGGACTGGTCCGCCATGCCGTTCGATGGCAAGCGCATGATCTTCGGCGGCTTCCAGCCATTCATCCAGCTTTGAGGAACTCGGCCCTTGCTTCGTCATCCTATGGCGAAGCAAGGAGCGAAGCGACGTAGCGCAGACCATAGGATCCATTCCGTGACCTATGAGTGTTGCAGCGGTGCGGAACAATCTCCGTTCTGTGCTGCCTTTACTCTTCGCGTGAGGTCACGGAATGGATCCTCGGGTCTTCGCGACGCCGCTTCGCGGCTGCTCCGCCCGTGGATGACGAAGCTGAGAGGCTTCGCCAATCCGCTACGCTAGCTTGTCGAGCAGCGGCTTCAGCCGCTCCCCATACCTCTTCCACAGATCGACCGAGCCCTGATACATCGGCTGGCGCACCTGCGCGGCGGAAGCGGTGCGCACCGGCCGGTCCGTCTCGTGGAAGGACAGCACCTTGTCGTCCCAGGGCAGGCCGAGATACGCCATCAGCGCCCGCGACTGCCCTTCCTGGTCGGCGACGAAATCCTCATAGCGCACATCATGCACGACGCCTGGCAGCACCTTGTGCCAATGCGCCATGATGTCTGTGTAGAGGTTATGGAAATCGGCGAGCTCGCCGAGGTCGTAGCCGTAGCGGTGGCTGTCGCCGCGGAAATGCACCTTGAAGATCGACAGGCACGTGGCCGCCGCATCGCGCGCGCAATGGACGATCTTGGCCTTCGGCAGCATCATGTGCAGGAAGCCGACCAGCAGGAAGTTGCCCGGCATCTTGTCGGTGACATGGCGGTAGCCCGGATAGCGGCTATGCAGCATGTCGAGATAGGCCTGGCCCGCCTCGGCGAACGCCTTGTCGGGCATGTCGGCGATACCGGCGGGGAAGCCGCCCGGCATGCTCATCGGAAACTGCTTGCCGACGGCCGTCTTCAGGATGTTCAACTCGCCCGCGCCAAAGACCGTCGGGTGGCTGGCGATGATCTGCTCGACCAGCGTGGTGCCGGAGCGCGGCATGCCGACGACGAAAATCGGCGTGTCGTCGGAAATGCCGCTTGGCCTGCGCTTCTCGAAGAAGGCTGTGTCGAAGGCCGCCTTCATCGCCTCGAATTCGCCGCGCGTGCGCGCGGGATCGTAGTCGATCGCCTTGCGGCGGATGGCATTGCCCTCGGCGAAATAGTCGAAGGCGCGACCGTAATCCTTGAGGTCGTCATTGACCTTGCCCAGGCCGAAGGAGAGCTGCATGCGCGCGAGGCTGCCTTGCGGCGCCTTGGCGTGCTCGGCCTCCATGCCGGAAAGCTCCTTGTCGCGCTCGGTCTGGCGCTTGACCTGCGAGAGCAGCAGCCAGGCTTTCGACATGTTCGGGGCGATCGCCAACGCCTGGCGGGCGAAATCGGCCGCCTCGCCGAGCTTGCCCTTCTCCATCATCGCGACGCCAAGCCCGTAGAGCAACTCGGCGTCCTTCGGCCGGATCGACAGCGCCTCGCTAAACAGCTTGATCGCCTCATCCAGCCGCCCGGCCTCCTGCATCGTCTCGGCAAGGCCGATGCGCGCGCGGACGTGGAACGGGTTGCGGCCGATGGTGCCTCGATAGATCTCCTCAGCCGCGTCGAGCTGTCCGAGCTGCTTCAGCGACGAGCCGAGATTGTCGCGCGCGGCCAGTTGGTCCGGCCGGATATCCACCGCGCCGCGGAAGAAATCGATCGCGGCGGCGACGCGCCCGAGATCGCGCATGACCGTGCCCATATTGTTGAGGAAGTCGGCATTCTGGGGCTGCAGCGTCACGGACTGCTCGATGAGATCGAGCCCTTCCTCGCTCCTGCCGGTCTGGTGCAGCAGCAGCCCGAGGAAATGCAGCGCGGCGGCATGGTTCGGCTGCTGCCCCAGGACCTGCCGGTAGAGGCCCTCGGCCTCCTGGCGCCGGCCGGCCTGGTGCAGTTGCAGCGCCTTTTGCACATAAGGATCGAGCGGGTTCACCGAGCCACCTGGCCTGCCACCGGCGTTTGCCGCTCTTCTGCGATCTTTGTTAATGGGAAACCTGCCGTATTTGTTGGTCCGCCGGACCTAAGCCATGCGGGCAAGAGATTCAAGACAAACGTCAGCGCGCCTCGCGGTGTCTATCTTGCGAATGGACACCGCGGTCCTCTCAGCACGGCCCGTCGCCGACGATGCGATAGTCCGCCGCGCGCGCCTCGCAGGCGTTCGGGAAGGTGCGCATCTGCCCATGGCGCCTGGCGCAGACCGGCGCGTATTCGCGCGTGCAGAAGGCTTGTTCGCCACCACCGCCACCGCCGTCGCGGCAAGGACCGTCCCGCACGATGCGGTAGCCTTCCCTTTCAGCCAGGCAGGCATTGGCAAAGGTCTGCCGGTCGCCGCCGCGCCGGGCGCAGACCGGTTGGTACTGCATGGTGCAGAGCTGCGGATGCGGCCGGGACGGCAGCGGGCGCGGCCCATCGTCGACGACGACGGTGCAGGCTGCCAGCAGCGCCGACAGCGTGAAAACGACAACGCCCTGCCATAACACCGCAAGAAGCCGCATATACCCCTCCTCCATCCCGACGCGTGATGCCGGCTCGCGGTATCCTCGCATCCTGCGCGTTAAACGCAACCATCGTTTGTGGAGCCACGGAACGGTCGTCGCCGCCTTGGCCCATGCTTGGCCCGCCTCTGGCCGATGACCGGTGATAGGGCCGGGTCTATCGAGGCCCAGCGTTGGACGCGCCGCTGGCCGCCCGCGAGCGTCGTCTTGCAACCATCACGTTTCCGTGTAATAAAAATCATGTTCGGGCATTTGCGACCCGGAGAGCGGAACGTTTTGGACGACCTTTCCCCGATAAGTGTGAATCTCTGACAACCCCGTTTTTCGGCGGGGGGTTTGACCATGCGCGAATGCATGACCGCCGAAGCAACCACCGGGATTTGCCCAAAGGCGCGAGGCAGCGGGCAAACCACCAAGACTGACACGGGTGAAGGAGTTCTCCCCAATGGCCCAGACCGGTACTGTAAAGTTCTTCAATGCCACCAAAGGCTTCGGCTTTATCACGCCGGATGGTGGCGCCAAGGACGTGTTCGTCCACATTTCCGCGATCGAGGCCTCTGGCCTGCGCACGCTGGTCGACGGCCAGAAGGTCACCTTCGACGTCGAGCCGGACCGCATGGGCAAGGGCCCGAAGGCGGTCAACCTGCGCGCTGCCTGATCCGCCGAAACAGCCTATCGTTGCGGATGCAATGGTGCGGCAGGATCATGAGCCGGCTTCAGGACAGGCCTGAATTTGCGAAGGCGCGACCGAAAAGGTTGCGCCTTTTTTGCGCGCAAATGCTTGGATCGGCAGGCGAAAACTTTCTCTTGCCGATAGCGCTAAAATAAAGGACAAATTTCCTCTCGGGCAGTTTGCCGGCCCGAGACTTGACTTGATGGGATCAAAGGAGTTTCCCATGCCGCAGACCGGCACCGTCAAATTCTTCAACCATGCCAAGGGCTTCGGCTTCATCACGCCCGATGATGGCGCGAAGGATGTCTTCGTCCACATCTCGGCTGTGCAGGCGTCGGGCCTTCCCGGTCTTGAGGATGGGCAGAAAGTGACATTCGACACCGAGCCGGACAAGCGCGGCAAGGGTCCGAAGGCCGTCAATCTGTCGGTCGGCTAAGCCGGCTCGCGACGGATCCGACGGAAGCTTTTCAGGCGGGACCGCTCCCGCCCCGGAACGGATTGTGCCTAGGTCCGGAAAGGTCGCCGGCTTCGAAAATCGCCAAGCCTCGCAAACCGCCGAGGCTCGAAAAATCCCCAGGCCTCGAAAAATCGTTTACGCCGATTTCCGTTCAGCCTCCGTTCAGCCACGGTCTTCTATTAACCTTTGCTAAAGCCGGTCCGTATCCCCCGAAAAACGCGCGGGCCGGCGCTAAGGAGACCGAAAATGAACCGTTTTCTCAGGACCGCCATCCTCAGTGTTGGCATTGCCGCGACCACCTTGGCCACCTTCTCGGCGGCCAATGCGGACGACTGGCGCTGGCACCATCATCGTCATCATGGCGGTGACGCCCTCGCCGCCGGCGTTGTCGGCCTCGCGGCCGGCGCTCTGATCGGCAGCGCGCTCAGCAACCCCGGGCCGCGCTATTACGAACCGGCCTATGGTGACGATTATTATGTCTACCGGCCGGTGCGCCGCTACTATGTTCAGCAGCCGCGCGTCGTCTATGCCGACCGCTACGCCGAGCCGTGGACCCGCGGCTGGTACGAGTATTGCTCGGACCGCTACCGCAGCTTCAATTCGCGGACCGGCACCTTCACCGGCAGTGACGGCGCCCAGCATTTCTGCGTCGCCAATTAAGAAAACCCAGGTTCCCTGCCCTAAAAAGCGCCGCCCTTGGGCGGCGCTTTTTTTTGAATAACCCGCCAACGATGGCTATGCCGAGATTCAGGTCAGGCCGAGCCGAGAGCGATGGGTTCCGAGAACCGGAGCGGAGCGTACTTACAGTACGTGAGCACCGGAAGCGCAGGAAACTGACGCTCGCAGGCCGGCATCACCTGAATATCGGCATAGCCTAGGTCAGAAACGGATTGGTCCGCCGCTCGTCGCCAAGGCGGCTGCCCGGGCCATGGCCGCAGATGAAACCTATGTCGTCGCCTAGCGGCAGAAGCTTGTCCTTGATCGAGGCGATCAGCGCGGCATGGTCGCCGCCGGGAAGGTCGGTGCGCCCGATCGAGCCGCGGAACAGCACGTCGCCGACATGCGCGAATTTGGCCGCCCGGTTGTAGTAGACGACATGGCCCGGCGCATGTCCCGGGCAATGCAGCACTTCGAACACATGGTTGCCGAACGACACCGTTTCGCCTTCGGTGAGAAAGCGGTCCGGCACGCAATTGCGCACCGGATCGGTGAGGCCGAAACGTTTGGCCTGGTTCTCGAGATTGGCAAGCAGCGGCTTGTCGGCCTCATGTGGGCCGATAATGTCGATGCCCAGCGCGTCCTTCAGGTCCATGGCGCCGCCGGCATGGTCGATATGACCATGCGTGATCCAGATTGCGCCGGCGGTGATGGCATTGTCCTTCAGCGCCGACAATATCTGGTCGACATCGCCGCCGGGATCGACCACGACGCCCGACCTGTCGTCCATGTCGAAGAGAATGGTGCAGTTCTGCTGGAAGGGCGTGACCGGCACGATACCGGCATTGAGCTGACCCATGGCATTCCTTTCCCTTCCTTCGAAGTGTCGCCCTGATGTAGACAGCCCGGCGAGCCTCGTCCACCATTGTCCGAACTTCGGGAGGAACTGCGCGGCCGAGGTCGCCGGCTTGGTCAAAAAAGGAATGGGCGGCCGAGGCCGCCCATGGCAAAGTCCGAAAGACCGGACCTATTTCTTCATCGCATTCATGACCGCGCCGACGATGCCCGTCAGGATCGCGCCACCGCCAACGCCGCCGAGGAGGTTCTTCAGGTCGAGCGCGCTGCCGATGCCGCCCGCCGCCGCTGCCGCGTCAACGCCGCCGCCGCCGAGCAGGCTGCCGAGAATGGCCGCGCCGCCGACGCCGCCGATCGCGCCGCTGAGGATTTTGGTAAGTTGGCCCATCGCCGCCTGCTTGAACGCCGCGCCAACCGCCTGGCCACCGATAACGCCGGCAATTACCTGTACAACGATCTGAATAATCGTGTTGCTGTCCATGTAACTAGTCCCTCCATAGCCGCCAGCCTCCTCGGGCCGACGCCATCATGAGACGCCGAATTGTTCGAAAGTCAAATGCGCGCGCGCTTAAATAAAAGGGGCGGCTCGAAAACCGCCCCTATTGCACAAAAAAGCTGTGACTATCTCTATTCTGCAGCGATTGCATGCTTTGGCTGCACCGCGGCGGAATAGTCATTCATCAATGTCTTGGCGATCTCGCCGACCTCGAATCGGTATGGACCGATCTCGGAAACCGGCGTGACCTCGGCGGCGGTGCCGGTGAGGAAGCACTGCTCGAAACCTTCGAGCTCCTCCGGCATGATGGCGCGCTCGATCACCTCGAAACCGCGGTCCTTCGCCAGGCCGATCACCGTGCGGCGGGTTATGCCGTCCAGGAAGCAGTCGGGCGTCGGCGTATGGATCTTGCCGTCCGTGACGAAGAAGATGTTGGCGCCCGTCGCTTCCGCCACCTGGCCGCGCCAATCGAGCATCATGGCGTCGGCGTAGCCCTTGGCCTCGGCGGCGTGCTTGGACAGCGTGCAGATCATGTACAGGCCGGCGGCCTTCGACTTGGACGGCGCGGTGCGCGGATCGGGCCGGCGCCATTCGGCGACATCGAGCCGAATGCCCTTGAGCTTCTGCGCGGGATCGAAATAGCTCGGCCACTGCCAGATGGCGATGGCGCAGTTGATGCGGTTGTTCTGCGCCGAAACGCCCATCTGCTCGCTGCCGCGCCAGGCGATCGGACGCACATAGGCGTCCTGGAAACCCTGCTTCTTCAACAGCGTGCGGCAGGCCTCGTCGATCTCGGCGACCGGATAGGGAATCTTGAAGCCGAGCAGGCGCGCCGATTCATGCAGGCGCTCATTGTGCTCGGTCAGCTTGAAGATCTGGCCGCCATAGGCGCGCTCGCCCTCGAAGACGGCACTGGCATAGTGCAGGCCATGGGTCAGCACATGGATCTTGGCGTCGGCCCATTTGACGAACTCGCCGTTCATCCAGATGAAGCCTTCCAATTGATCGAAGGGAACGGATGCCATGGAAACCTCCCGCGGGCAGGCGCCCGCAAATCGTTGTGTTTATGACCTTTCGAACCGGCCCCGCACAGGATCCGAAACGCTGGCCAATGCTTGAAAGCGTAGGCGGATATTCAATCCGTGGCAAACTCAGGAAGTTCCGGAAAAACGGCTTCCTCTTGCCTTTTTGTTCGCAATCCGCCGAAAAGCTTGTCAAAAATTATCATTGCCCGGAAATTACGTCAATAGTACTGACGTAATTCCCGCCTCGCATGGAGAAACGATGACGAGCCCCGCAGCCGGAAAACCGATCAGGACGGCCATCGCCGATGAGGACGGCATCGACTTCGCCATCATCGAGCTGTTTTTCTTCGCCTATCGCGATTTCACCTCCGACCCGGACCAGATCCTCGCCGATTACGGCTTCGGCCGCGCCCATCATCGCGTGCTGCATTTCGTCAACCGCAGGCCCGGCCTCACCGTCGCCGAACTGCTCGATGTGCTGAAGATCACCAAGCAGAGCCTGGCGCGGGTTTTGAAGCAGTTGATCGACACCGATCACATCGTCCAGGTGCAGGGTCCGCGCGACCGCCGGCAGCGCGAGCTTTACCCGACCGCCAAGGGTCGCGCCCTGGCCCTGGCGCTGGCGCGGCCACAGTCGCGCCGCATCCGTGCGGCATTGGAGGATTCCGGAACCACCGAACGCGCCACGATCGAGCGTTTCCTGGAAGCGATGGTCAATCCGGAACTAAGAGCGCAGATCGACATTGTGCCTGCGCAAACATCGGGGAAGAACCATGGAGACCATTGAGAAGGTCGATCATCCGTCAGCGCCCGACGATGACGCGCCGCATCTTCTGGTCGTCGACGACGACACGCGTATCCGCAACCTGCTCAAGCAGTATCTGTCCGAGAACGGTTTTCGCGTCACCGTGGCCGGCAATTCCGGCGAGGCCAGGCGCAAGCTCGCCGGCCTCGACTTCGACCTTCTGGTGCTCGATGTGATGATGCCGGGCGAGACCGGCGTCGACCTCACCAAGGCGCTGCGGGCCGAGAAGAACGTGCCGATCCTGATGCTGACGGCGCTGTCCGAGACCGACAGCCGCATCACCGGCCTGGAAGCCGGCGCCGATGATTACCTGCCGAAACCGTTCGACCCGCGCGAGCTGATCCTGCGCATCAACAACATTCTGCGCCGTGGCGGCCCGGCGGCGACGCCGAAGGTGGAGCAACTGGTGTTCGGGCCCTACACATTCCAGATCGCCAAGCGTGAATTGAAGCGCGGCGGCGAGGCGCTTAAGCTGACCGACCGCGAGCAGGAGATCCTCGCGATCTTCGCCGCGCGGGCGGGCGAGACCATACCGCGCCATGAGCTGGTGGGTGATGAATCGGATGTCGGCGAGCGCACCATCGACGTGCAGATCAACCGGCTGCGTCGCAAGATAGAGCGCGATCCATCCAATCCGGTGTGGCTGCAGACGGTGCGCGGTATTGGGTATCGGCTCAGCGTCGAATAGGTTACCGTCGAAGGCCCTTTGCTGAACGGCCATCGACGAGCGGAAGGGCGAATGGCGACCACGCAACTGGACAAGCCGAAAGGAAGCGGTCCCGGCGATCTCGCATTGCGGACGCTGAGGGCGATGCCGCGTGCCTGGAACCGGTTCTGGCGCCTGGTCGCGCTCTACATGCCGAAACGGCTTTACGCCCGCTCGCTGATCATCGTGATCGCGCCGATGATCCTGCTGCAGTCGGTGGTCGCCTTCGTGTTCATGGAGCGCCACTGGCAGACGGTCACCCAGCGCCTGTCGCAGGCGACCATCTCGGACATAGCGGCCGTCATCGACATGATGGAGACCTATCCGCACGACGCCGACTACGCCAACATCATCCGCATCGCCCAGGACCGCATGCAGTTGAAGGTGGATCTGCTGCCGCCGGACCCGTTGCCGCCCCCCGGTCCCAAACCGTTCTTCTCGATCCTCGACGAGGCCTTGTCGTCGGAGATCACGAAGCAGATCAACCGTCCGTTCTGGATCGACACCGTCGGCAACTCCAACGTCGTCGAGGTTCGCGTCCAGCTTGAAGGCAAGGTGCTGCGCGTTTTCGTGAGGCGCAGCCAGGCTTATGCCTCGAACACCCATATCTTCCTGATCTGGATGGTCGGGACCTCGCTGGTGCTGTTGATGATCGCCATCCCGTTCCTGCGCAATCAGATCAGGCCGATCCTGACGCTCGCCGAGGCCGCCGAGAGTTTCGGCAAGGGTCGACCGATGCCGCGCGATTTCCGCCCGCGCGGCGCCGAGGAAGTCCGTCGCGCCGGCTTCGCCTTCATCCAGATGCGAGAGCGCATCGAGCGCCAGATCGAGCAGCGCACCGCGATGCTGACCGGCGTCAGCCACGACCTCAGGACCATTCTCACCCGCTTCAAGCTGCAGCTGGCGCTGGCCGGCGGCAAGTCCGAGACCAAGGCCGCGCTGAACCAGGACATCGACGACATGCAGTCGATGCTGGAAGGCTATCTCTCTTTTGCCCGCGGCGAGTCCGCGGAGGATACAGGCCGCTTCGACCTTGAGACCTATTTCCAGAAGCTCGGCGAGGAAGCGCAATTGCGCGGCTGCAAGCTCGCGACGACGCTGGTCGGCGATCCGACCGTGCATGTGCGGCCGAACGCCTTTGCCCGTTTGCTGTCGAACGTCATCGGCAATGCTTTCCGCTATGCCAAGACCGTCGAGGTCCACGCCAATCATGGCCGCGGCTCGCTCACCGTCACCATCGACGACGACGGACCGGGCATCGCGCCCGACAAGCGAGAAGAGGTGTTCAAGCCTTTCCTGCGGCTCGACGAGGCGCGCAATCTCGATGCCAGCGGCACCGGCCTTGGCCTGTCGATCGCCCGCGACATCGCCCGCAGTCATGGCGGCGACGTCAGCCTCGAGGACAGCCCGCTCGGCGGCCTGCGCGCCGTGATCAAGGTGCCTGCGTAAGTCCAGCCGAGACAAGCTTCATCCGCCCGTCATGAAATCATGGTCAAGAGCGCGCATGAAGCGCGCGACCTCTGTTGATTCGGCCCTGCCGCATCGCTTCGATCCGGCCCCTGCCCGGGTGCGCTGGAGCGAGGCGCGAGCGGCTGCCTGGTTGCCGTTCCGGCACCGCGCCGGCGCGCTCAGGAATTATTGCGGCAAAGGATCGCCATGCGTATCGGGATCGCCATGCGTATCGGGATCGCCATGCGTATCCTGATGGTCACCGACGCGTGGCGGCCCCAGGTCAACGGCGTGGTGCACACGCTGGAACGCCTCACCGAGGCGCTGAAACCCTTCGACGTCGAGCTCGATTTCCTGACGCCGAACCTGTTTCGCACCTTGCCGATGCCGACCTATCCAGACATCCGCTTGGCGTTGACCACGCCTGGCCGCGTCGCGCGCATGATCGAGGCCGCCAAGGCCGACCACATCCACATTGTCACCGAGGGTCCGCTCGGCATCATGGCGCACCGCCATTGCCGAAAAGTGGGCCGCCCCTTCACCACCAGCTATCACACGCGCTTTCCCGAATATCTTAGCGCCCGCCTGCCGGTGCCGGAGAGCTGGGCTTACAATTGGCTGCGCGACTTCCACAATTCCGGACAGGGCACGCTCATCGCGACGCAATCGCTGGCGGACGATCTCGCGGCACGCGGCTTCAACAAGCTGAGGCCCTGGACGCGCGGCGTCGACACCGACCATTTCCGGCCCAACAAGCGCAAGGAAACCGGATTCCCCCGCCCGGTATTCTTGTGCGTCGGCCGGGTCGCAATCGAAAAGAACCTGACCGCCTTCCTCGATCTCGACCTGCCCGGCAGCAAGGTCATCGTCGGCGAAGGACCGGAACTGGCAAAGCTCAAGGCGCGCTATCCCAACGCGCATTTCCTCGGCCACCGCCCGAACGACGAGCTGGCCGAGATCTACGCGTCGGCCGATGTCTTCGTCTTTCCGAGCCGCACCGACACCTTCGGCAACGTCATCATCGAGGCGCTGGCCAGCGGAACGCCCGTCGCCGCCTATCCGGTGACCGGACCGATCGACATTGTCGGCGATGGCGTCGGCGGGGCCGTGTCGAACGACCTGGGCGAGGCGGCGATGAAGGCGCTTCACGTCGATCGCGCCGAAGCGCGCCAGCGCGCGATGCGCTACAGCTGGCAGGCCTGCGCCGAAATGTTCCTCGACGCCGTCGACGAAGCGCTGGGCATGCCAAGCAAGCGCGCCGATCAGGACAGAGCGGCTCCAGTTCGCCCCAGGCTCGCCCTAGAATAGGCGCCCGCCGTCCGGCACCTTGCGTTCGATGGCGCCGAGCACGACCGCACCCTCTTCATCGGGAAAACCCAGCGTCAGCACTTCCGACATGAACGGGCCGATCTGGCGCGGCGGGAAATTGACCACAGCGAAGACCTGGCGGCCGATCAGCGTTTCCGGCGCGTAGTATTTGGTGATCTGCGCCGACGACTTTTTAATTCCGATGGCCGGGCCGAAATCGATCTTCAGCTTGATCGCCGGCTTGCGCGCCTCCGGAAACGGCTCGGCCTCGACGATCGTGCCGGCACGGATGTCGACACGGTCGAAATCGGCAAAGCTGATCTCGGGCTTGCGCTCGCTGCTGGAACTCATCGGCGATTTCGGCTTGGCTCAGGCGTTTCCATGGGTCTCAAAGAGCACGCTGGACAGCGCGTCCTTGGCCGATGTACCCGACCAGACGACGAACTGGAAGGCCTGGAAATAGCATTCGCAGGCCTCCAGCGCCGACGACAGCAGCACCTCGACCTGCTGGCTCGACGGCTCGACCCCGCCGGCAAGCAGCAGCGACTGCCTGAACATGATCGCGCCTTCCTGCTCCCACAGATCGAAATGCCCGAACAGCATCTGCTCGTTGATCAGCGACAACAGCCGCATCACTTCCAGCGCGCGCGTTTCCGGCACCTTGATGTCGAAGGCGCAGGCCAGATGCAGCGCCTCGAAATCCTCCATCCAGGAAAAGGAGACATGATAGTCGGTCCAGCTGCCGGCCACCGAAATCGAAATCTCGTCGTCGCCGGCGCGCTCGAAGGACCAGTCGTTGTTGTGGGCCACCTGCTCGATGACGTCCACCGGGTGGATTTCGCGGGAGAATTCGAGTTCGAGGAGTTCCATGAATGCTTCCTGTGTTCAGGGGAGCGCCACACGCTCCGCGGGGCACACACGACGAACAATCTTGTCTAGAACTCGGACGGTCAGGACTTTCCAACACAAAGACCCAACCGGACCCCACCGCCCGGCGCATGACCCTGCTTCGAATCATGCAACAAATTCAGTCTATTGATCGGGAGTCGCGTGAACAGCCCAATTTTTCGCACTGCGTCATCCGCATGTGGAAAGGTGGCTGTGACAAAGATTCATGCAATGCCGGTAAGCGATTCACGGCAAAGCGATTTTTCGGATCGCGCTATGTGGAAAAGTTTAACGATTATTTTTTTGCGCGGGGCTTTGCAGCACCCGCTGGTGCGGCTTGTCCGGTCAGTTCGGCGAGCCTGGCCTCGAGCGCCTCGACACGCGTCGCCAGCTGGATGTTGTCTTCCCGCGCCTTGACCGCCATCTCGCGCACCGCCTCGAACTCTTCGCGCTGCACCACATCCATGGAATTCAGCATGCGCTCGGCCTGGGCCCGGAACGCCGTCTCCACTTCGCGCCGCACGCCCTGCGCGGCACCCGCGGCATCGGTCATGATCTTTGCGAATTCATCGAGAATGCGGTTCGGTCCAGTCGCCATGGCAGATCCTCGCTTCGTCGTTTTGACGTAGTGGGGCGCGGCGCGGAATGCAAGCGTGCCTGATGACGAGCGGTTCATGTTGGCGCAGCGCTCAATAACTATTATTACGTCGACAAGAGCCCCTAGGAGCATGTCATGGCAATCAGTGCAGATCTCGGTGACCGCCTGGAAGACGTCGTGAACCGGCTCGTCAAAACCGGTCGCTACAATTCGAAAAGCGAGGTGTTGCGCGAGGGTGTCCGCCTCGTTGAAGAAAGGGAGAAACGACTCGCCACGCTCGATGCAGCCCTCGCGCGAGGCGTCGCTGACGCAGACGCAGGACGCGTGAAACCTGGCGTGGACGTGTTCGATCGCCTGGAGAGCAAATATTAAGGCGATGGCCGAGAAGCGTAGGTGAAACTGCTGGTATTTGCCGACCAGGCCGAGGGTGACCTTGAGGCTATCGGCGATCACATCGCCAGCGACAATCCATTCCGGGCGATGACCTTCGTTCGCGAATTGCGCAATGCCTGCATTGAGCTATGCACAATGCAGGAACGTTGTCAGTTGGCCCCACGCCATCAGTCCTCCGGTATCGTGACGGTCGGCTGCGACTTTGACCTTGCCTTGACCGCGCCAAAACCCTGCCGCATGGTCCGCGCCCAATCGTGACCGTCACCGGGGACCCGTTTTGAGCGAATATTTCCTGCTGCCGCTGGCCTCCCTGCCCTTCCCCAATATCGATCCGGTCATTGTCCATATCGGGCCGCTGGCGGTGCATTGGTACGGCGTCGGCTATATCGTCGGCATCCTCTTTGCCTGGTGGTACGCCAAGCGCCTGGTCACCAACCCGCGCCTGTGGCCCAACGGCAATCTGCCGATGAAGCCCGAGGATCTCGACGACTTCATTGTCTGGGCGGCGATCGGCGTCGTGCTCGGCGGGCGCACCGGCTACGTGCTCTTCTACGACCTGCCGCGCTATATCGCGCATCCGCTCGACATCTTCGCGGTCTGGCAGGGCGGCATGTCGTTCCACGGCGGCCTGCTTGGCGTCATCCTCGCCATGACGCTGTTTTCGCTCAAGCGCCGCATCCCCACCTGGACATTGTTCGATGTGGTGTCGGCGGGCGTGCCGGTTGGGCTGGGCCTGGTCCGGGTCGCCAACTTCATCAATTCGGAGCTTTGGGGCCGGCCGTCGGACGTGCCCTGGGCGATCGAATTCCCCAATGGCGGCCCGTTCACCCGCCACCCCAGCCAGCTCTACGAGGCGCTGCTCGAAGGGCTCGTGCTTTTCCTGGTGCTGCGCTTCCTCACCAACTCGCGGCTCAAGCTGAAGACGCCGCGCTTCGTCGGCGGCGCCTTCATCTGCGGCTACGGCCTGTCGCGCATCTTTGTCGAGTTCTTCCGCGAGCCCGACCAGCAGCTTGGTTATCTGCTCGGCACCGGCTGGCTGACCATGGGCATGATCCTGTCCACGCCGATGGTGCTCGCCGGTATCTGGGCCATGGCTACGGCGAAGCCGGCGGCCGAGCCGCGGGCGGCATGACCCGGCTGAAGGAGCGCATCATAGGCCTGATCGGCGCGGCGGGGCCGATCCCGGTCAGCGAATATATGGCGCTCTGCCTGTTCGATCCCGACGCCGGTTACTACACGACGCGCGAGCCCTTCGGCGCCGCCGGCGACTTCATCACCGCGCCAGAGATCAGCCAGATGTTCGGCGAGCTTGTCGCCGTCTGGCTCTATCAGGCCTGGCAAGGTGCCGGCCGGCCGTTGCCCGCGACCTTCGCCGAGATCGGCCCCGGCCGCGGCACCCTAATGAAGGATATGCTGCGCACCTGGTCACGGCTCGACCCGGCGCTCGTGGCCGGCGCCTCCTTTGCCATGATCGAGACCAGCCCGCGCTTGGCTGATATCCAGAAGCAGACGCTTGCCGGCGAGAGCGCGCCGCTTGCCTGGCACCAGACCATAGACACGCTGCCGCGGCAGCCGCTCTTCATCGTCGGCAACGAGCTGTTCGACGCGGTGCCGATCCGGCAGTTCGTCCATGTCGGCGAAAGCTGGCGAGAGCGCGTGGTCGGCCTCGATGGCGCCGATGAACTGCGTTTCTTCGCCGGCGCGGGGTCTGTCGATCCGGCACTGCTGCCGGCCGCCGCGGCCGATGCGCCGCAAGGCGCCGTCGCCGAAATCGCGCCCGCCCGTTCGGCGCTGATGGCGGTGATCGCCGAACGCATCGCCGGCCAAGGCGGCGCCGGCCTGTTCATCGACTACGGCCACCTCCGGCCGGGGATCGGCGACACCTTCCAGGCGCTGCGCCGGCATCGGCGCGAAGACGTGCTGGCCAACCCAGGTGAAGCCGATCTCACCGCCCATGTCGATTTCACCCCCCTTGCCGATATGGCGCGCGCTCACGGCCTCGATGTGCAATTGTCGACCCAGGGCGAATTCCTGCTCGGCATGGGCTTGCTCGAGCGCGCCGGCACGCTCGGCGCCGATGCCGATGCCAAGACTCGTCAAGCCATTTCGGAAGCGGTCGAACGCCTGGCCGGCCGCGACGCGATGGGTGAGCTGTTCAAGGTCATGAAGGTCCTGCCGGCGGCCAAAGCCGCCTGAGATCGACGAGCGGCTTCACCGGCTGGTCCGCTTCGTACTCCGAACTTCGCCTTGACGAGACCGCCCCGCACGGACGACAAACCCACCATGCTGAATCAGACCAGACCCGATCCAGTGCGCTCGCCGCTGCTTGAAAAGGCGCAAGGCAT
The DNA here is from genome assembly GCF_020164735.1 of Mesorhizobium sp. ESP-6-4. NCBI lineage: Bacteria > Pseudomonadati > Pseudomonadota > Alphaproteobacteria > Hyphomicrobiales > Phyllobacteriaceae > Mesorhizobium > Mesorhizobium sp. ESP-6-4. The sequence continues at coordinate 34,677 of NZ_JAIUGS010000011.1, read as the reverse complement.
GCGCCACGGCTATTTCACGCGCATCGGCGGCGTCTCCGACGGCATCTATCGGGGGCTCAACATCGGCACGGGCTCCAGCGACGATCAGACACTGGTCGCCGAGAACCGGCGGCGCGTTGCCGCCTGGATGGGCGTGCCGGCGGATCATCTGTTGACCGCGCACCAGGTCCATTCGCCGGATGTCGTCGTCGCCAGGGAACCCTTCGCTGGTCCTCGCCCAAAGGCCGACGCCATCGTCACCGACCGTCCGGGCATCGCTATCGGCGCCTCGACCGCCGATTGCGGGCCGGTTCTCTTCGCCGATGCCGAGGCGCGCGTCATCGGTGCCGCCCATGCGGGCTGGAAGGGTGCCTTCACTGGCGTGCTCGAGAATACCGTCGCCGCGATGGAGAGCCTCGGCGCCAGCCGCGAGCGCATCGTCGCCGTGCTCGGTCCTTCCATCGGCCCCGACAATTACGAGGTCGGGCCGGAATTCGTCGCCCGCTTCGTCGAGGCCGACACCGGCAATCATCGCTATTTCAGGCCATCGAGGACCGCCGGCCACTCGATGTTCGATCTCAACCGATATACGGTCGACCGGCTGCGCAAGGCCGGCGTGACCGCTGAGGGGCTTGGCCGCTGCACCTATGCGGAAGAAGACCTGTTCTATTCCTACCGGCGCACCACACACCGCAAGGAAGCGGATTACGGGCGTCAGGTTTCGGCAATCGTTCTGGAGAAAGAATAATGGCGCTGCATTTCGAACGTTCGGAATTCGACGCGCGGCGCGACCGGCTGCTGATCGAGATGGCCGAGAAGAAGCTCGACGCCGTGCTCCTGTTCGCGCAGGAGAGCATGTATTGGCTGACCGGCTACGACACGTTCGGCTTCTGCTTCTTCCAGTGCCTGGTGGTGAAGGCCGACGGCTCGATGGTGCTGCTCACTCGTTCGGCCGATCTGAGACAGGCGCGCCATACCTCGACCATCGAGAACATCGTGCTGTGGACCGATCGTCAGGGCGCCAATCCGGCGATCGACCTGCGCAACCTGCTCAACGACCTCGATCTGCTCGGCGCCCGCATCGGCGTCGAATACGACACCCATGGCTTGACCGCCTACAATGGCCGCCGCCTGGACGAGCAGTTGCAGACCTTCGGCCAGATCGCCGATGCTTCCGGCATCGTCGGCCGGCTGCGCCTGTTCAAGAGCCCGGCCGAGATCGCCAAGGCGGAAAAGGCCGCCAATCTTTCCGACGACGCGCTGGATGCCGCCCTGCCCCTGATCAAGCAAGGCGGCGACGAAGGGCTGATCCTTGCCGCCATGCAGGGCGCGGTCTTTGCCGGCGGCGGCGACTACCCCGCCAACGAATACATCATCGGCTCCGGCGCCGATGCCTTGCTCTGCCGCTACAAGGCCGGCCGCCGCAAGCTCACCAAGAACGACCAGCTGACGCTCGAATGGGCCGGCGTCTTCCACCACTACCATGCCCCCATGATGCGCACCGTTTTGACCGGCAAGGTATCGAAACGTCATCAGGAATTGTTCGACGCTTCCCGCGCCGCCCTGCTCGCGGTCGAAAAGGCGATGACGCCGGGCAACACTTTCGGCGATGTCTTCGACGCGCATGCCCGCACGCTCGAAACGCACAATCTGACCAAGCACCGGCTGAACGCCTGCGGCTATTCGGTCGGCGCCCGCTTCACGCCGTCCTGGATGGACATGCCGATGTTCTACCAGGGCAACACGGAACCGATCGCGCCCAACATGACGCTGTTCGCGCACATGATCATCATGGACTCTGAGACCGAGACCGCGATGACGCTTGGCCGCACCTACCTCACCACGGAATCGGCGCCGAAGCCGCTGTCGCGCCATGATCTCGACTTGATCGTGCAGTGAATCCATAATCGTTCGTTCACGCGGGGGCGTTCGCCAGCAGGGAGTTTTCAGGCAAATGAGACGATCGCAGGCGACGACCGTGTCATTGCTTGCGGCGCTGGCGCTTGGCGCCTGCACCAATGCCAAGGACGTGCTCGAACCTTCGGCGATCATCCCGCCGGCGGGCTCGGCCCAGTCCTCGGCCGCTTCGCAGGGCACATCGACGACGGCCACAACCCCGACCACGACCGCGCCCGCCCCTTCGCCCGCGCCTTCCACCACAGCATCGCCCGCGACATCCAGGACACCGGCCCAGACCGCGGCTGTCGCCAAGACGCGGCTGCAGGTGGCGCCGATCGTCGGCGCGTCCGTGGAGGCTGCGGCGCCCTTGACGGCGGAACTGCAGGCCCGTGCCCGGCAGCGCGGCCTGACGCTTGTCGGCAGCACCGACCAAACGGCCACGCATGTGCTTAAGGGCTATTTTTCGACGATGTCCGAGGGCAAGGACACGACCGTCATCTATGTATGGGACATCTACGACCCCTCCGGCAATCGCCTGCACCGCATCAATGGCCAGCAGAAGGCGCCCGCGGCCGGCAGCGGCGAAGGCTGGCCCACGGTGGCGCCCGCGACCATGCAGGCCATTGCCGACCAGACGATCGACCAGTTCGCCGCCTGGCTCGGCAGCGGCGGCGCCGGTTGACCGGACCAGCGCGGCCGAACTGTTGCCGGCCAAACTGTTGCCGGCTTGCGATGTTTTCCGTGTTTGTTGCGGCCGCCGGAAGGATTCCCCACGACGAGGCTTGCAATACCGGCCCGGCCCGCTAAAAGCCCGCTTAAAAGGCGCATGAGAGTCTCTCCGGCCTCTCCATCCTTCACCAGGAACGGTGCATGAAGCTTTTCGCGGGCAATTCCAATCGGGTGCTGGCCGAGGCGGTCGCTCGCTATCTCAACGTCCCGCTGGGCAAGGCCAGCGTCAGGCGCTTCGCCGACCAGGAAATCTTCGTCGAGATCCAGGAAAACGTGCGCGGCGAGGATGTCTTCATCCTGCAATCGACCTCTTATCCGACCAACGACCATCTGATGGAACTGCTCATCATGATGGACGCCTTCATGCGCTCCTCGGCGCGGCGCATCACGGCGGTCATCCCCTATTTCGGCTATGCAAGGCAGGACCGCCGCGCCTCGGGCCGCACGCCGATCTCGGCCAAGCTGGTCGCCAATATGATCACCCGCGCCGGCGCCGACCGCGTGCTGACGCTTGATCTCCATGCCGGCCAGATCCAGGGTTTCTTCGACATCCCGACCGACAATCTGTTCTCGGTGCCGGTGATGGCCCGCGACGTGAAGGCCAAGTACAAGCAGCTTGGCAATGTCGTCGTCGTGTCGCCGGACATTGGCGGCGTGGTGCGGGCGCGCGCGCTGGCAAAGCGCTTCGACGCGCAACTCGCTATCGTCGACAAGCGCCGCGAGCGTCCCGGCGAATCGGAAGTCATGAACATCATCGGCGCCGTCGCCGGCAAGGACTGCCTCCTGATCGACGACATCGTCGATTCCGGCGGCACGCTTTGCAACGCGGCCGACGCGCTGCTGGCCAATGGCGCGACCTCCGTCACCGCCTACATCACCCATGGCGTGCTCTCCGGCGGCGCCGTTGCCCGTATCGCCGGCTCGAAGCTGCAGGAACTGGTGATCACAGATTCCATTCAGCCGACGCAGGGCGTGCTCGACGCCCCGAACATCCGTGTCATTTCGATCGCCGACCTGCTGGGCGAAGCGATCTCGCGCACCGCGACGGAAGAATCGGTCTCGAGCCTGTTCGATTGATCAGAAACTGGTTCCCGCGGGCGCATAGCGCAGCAGCGTGACCCCTTGGGCAAGGCGCTCCGTGCCGAGCGGCTTTAACGCCAGCGACCGGCCGGACTGGAAATAGGGCTTGCCGCCGCCCAGCACGACCGGATGCACGTAAAGCCGGTATTCGTCGATTAGGCCGGCACGCGCAAGGTGCCCGGCAAGGTCGGCGCCGGAGACCGAAATCTCGCCATCTGTATCCGTCTTGAGGGTCCTTGCCACCGCCTCCGCGTCAGCCTTCACCAGGCGGGCATTCGGCCCGACCTCCTGAAGCGTGGTCGAAAACACGACCTTCGGCGTCTCCCGCCACGCGCGGGCAAAATCCCGCTCGACCTCCCCAGCCGCGATATCGCGTTCCGGGCTGTCCCAGAAGCGCATGGTTTCATACATCCGGCGCCCGCACAGCGCGATCGACGTCCGCCTCATCTCGTCGTTGAAATACCGATGCAATTCTTCCTCGGGAACCGGCAAGTCGATGTCTCCGCTCGGCCCGGCGATGTAGCCGTCCAGCGATGTCAGCATGGCATAGACGATCGTTGCCATGGGGCCTCCGATTTTGCGTTTCTCGCAAAAGAAACATAACTGATTGCAAATTGCAATCAGAATTGGCGCCTAGGCCGAGAACCGGCACACCGGCTCAATGCCGCTTGGCGCTGTTTCACGCGGCGATCGGACCGCCTGTACGGCGCTGGTTCTCACCGGCATCGCGCGAGCCACGCATATAGCCGCGCGGCGAAGCGCCGAGCATGCGCTTGAACATGGTGATGAAGGCCGGCACGCTGTCATAGCCGAGATCGAGCGCCACCCTGGTGATCGGCTCGCCGTCGGCGAGCCTTGGCAACGCCGCGAAAAGGCAGGCCTGCTGGCGCCAGGTCGACAGCGACAGCCCGGTCTGGCGATGGAAGGCGCGGGTGAAAGAGCGCCGGCTCATGCCCGCGGCATCCGCCCATTCGTCGATCGTCGCATGCGGCGAAGGGGCCGCCACGAAACGCCGGCAAAGCGCCGCGAGCTTCGGATCGGACGGGAAAGGCAAGCCGAGTGGTCGTTCCGGCAGGTTCGGGATCTCGTGCAGCAGCAGTCCCATGACAAGTGCTGCCCGCCCTTCGAGCTCGCCGCCCTGCGGCAGCTTCTCCGATTCGACGATCAGGCTGTGCATCAGCTCGGTAATGCCGACGACGCGCAAGCTGTCCGGCAGGCCGGCAATGGCGCCCGGCATCACATAGACCGAGCGCATCGAGACGTCGCCCAACATCTCGACGGAATGCTCGATGCCGGCTGGTATCCACATCGCATGGTCGGGCGGCACCATCCAGCGCCCGTGCCTGGTCGTCACCAGGACCACGCCGACCAGCGCGTGCAGCAGCTGGCTGCGGCTGTGGCGGTGCTGCGGCACGTGATAGCCGTCCGGATATTCGGTCGGCAGCGCGACCGCCGGCCCGACAGCCTGTTCCAGCCATTGCCAGCGGCTTTCATGCAGCCGGCCGAGCTCGGCGGCGTCGCCCTTGAATATCTCCTTGCCATGCGGCATCGATGTGGCCCACTTGCGAAACTATTGGACCAAACCACGAAAGAAGTCGCTTAGCAACGGGCCTATAAGGCCGGCTGCGGTTCGGCCCGCCCAGAGCATGATCCCGAAAAGTGGGAACCGGTTTTCGGAAAAGACCATGCTCCAACAAGAGACTACGGAGCATTGCCTTGACTGATACGACCGCCACCTCCGTCGCCGCACCGGCGCCGGCAAGCAACATCTCGGCGCAGGCGACGGCCTTCACCGTCATTCTTGCGGTGAGCTTCTGCCACTGCGTCAACGACATCATGCAGTCGCTGCTTTCGGCGATCTATCCGCTGCTCAAGGACAATTACGGTCTCGATTTCTGGCAGATCGGCCTTTTGACCTTCACCTTCCAGGTGACGGCCTCGCTGCTGCAGCCGGTGATCGGCATGATCACCGACAAGAAGCCGATGCCCTACTCCTTGCCTTGGGGCATGGCCTCGTCGCTGGTCGGCCTGGTGGTGCTCGCCCATGCCGGTCATTACTGGCTGCTCCTGATCGGCGCCTCGCTGATCGGCATCGGCTCGGCGATCTTCCATCCGGAATCCTCGCGTATCGCCCGCTTCGCCTCGGGCGGCCGGTTCGGCCTGGCGCAATCGCTGTTCCAGGTGGGCGGCAATTTCGGCCAGGCCATGGGCCCGCTGCTCGCCGCCTTCATCGTCGTGCCGTTCGGCCAGACCAGCATTTCCTGGTTCGCCGTCGGCTCGCTGATCGGCATCGTCGTTCTGTGGCGGGTCGGCGGCTGGTACAGCCGGCTGCGCGCCTCGCTGGCCACCCGCAAGCAGGCTGCCCATGTCTCGCCCTTCGCGCGCAAGAAGGTCATGTGGGCGTTGGCCGTGCTGACGCTGCTGGTGCTGACCAAGAACGCATATATCGCCTCGCTCTCCAGCTACTACACCTTCTACGCCATGCATAAATTCGGCGTTTCGGTGCAGATGAGCCAGGTGATGCTGTTCCTCTTCCTCGGCGCCTCGGCGCTGGGCATCCTGCTCGGCGGCCCCTTCGGCGACCGCTACGGCCAGAAGGCGATGATCTGGTTCTCGATCGTCGGTGTGCTACCCTTCACGCTGGCGCTGCCCTACGCCAATCTGGAATGGACGATGGTGCTTACCGTGCTGATCGGCCTGATCCTGTCGTCGGCCTTCTCCAACATCGTCGTCTTCGCGCAGGAGCTGGTTCCGGGCCGCGTCGGCATGATCGCCGGCATCTTCTTCGGCTTCGCCTTCGGCATGGGCGGCATCGCCGCCGCGGTGCTCGGCGTCGTCGCCGACATGAAGGGCATCGACTTCGTCTACCAGATCTGCTCGTACCTGCCCTTCCTCGGCCTGCTGACTGTTTTCCTGCCCAACATGAAGGAAGCGCGGAAAGCCTGAGCCGATCGGATCAGCGGCCAAGCTGCCGTTCAACAAAAGATCGCCGCCGGGTTCGGAGCCTTGAAGGTTTCGGAGCCGGCGGCGGCGTCCCATGGCGCGACGCTTGCTTTATCCAACAAGCAGCTTCTTCCCTCGCCGCCCTCGCGACGAGATCAGCTCCTTCCCCTCAAACCCAGGCGTTGCAAAAGGCCGTGAAGAAAGCGACCCCGGCCATCGGCTGGCTTCGCCGCCGGCTGGCGTTGCCGCCTCGGCAGCGCTGCAAACAGCTCGGGAAGCTTTCGGAGCGTCGAACTCCAAAGCAGCGTGTCGAGCTGCGCGATGTCCGCCGAATTCAGCTCTTCAGGCTCGCTTCTGAGCGCCTGGGCAAGCACATCCCGGAAGTCTTCCGGCCTGTCCGCCAGCCGGACATTCGGCCAATGCTGGAATTGCTCGTAGCCGCGCAACGCGAAGGATGTCGCCACGACCGGCTTGCGGTTGTACAGCGCTTCCGCGGTCTTGATATTCGTGCCGCCGCCCTCGACGATCGGAAGCATCACGACGTCCGCAAGCTCGATCAGCGCGCTGAGGTTCGCGCCGTCCTGCATGCCGAGCAGCTCGATCCGGGCATTGTCGGCGCCACGATGCCGCAGGAATCCGGGATCGTTGCGGATCTGGTCGGCAACGCCGCCAACCACCACAATCCGTTCCGAGGCTGAGAGAAAACCAAGGTCCGGATCCGTCATCTGCAGAAAACCGCGGGCGTTGGGCGGATGGCCCGACCCGACGAACAGCGCCGTGCGCAGGCCGGCGAACCGCGATGCCCAACGATCGAGGCCGACGGGCGTTTCCCGCGGCCATACGCCGTTGGCGGCGACCACCACGCTTGGATTGAGCTTGCGAAAATGGGCTGCATCCTGCTCGCTGACCGCGACCACCAGGTCCGCCTTTGCGGCAAGATCGGACTCGATGTCCGCCGCACGTCGAGCGCTCCAGAGGTCCGTTCCCGCGCCGGCAATCGCGGCCTCTTGCGCCAGCAAGTGCTGTTCGACATTGTGCGAGCTGTAGACGATTGAAAAATTCGCCTCGGGCGGGCACGTCTCAACATACTCACGCAAAGCCGGCCAAAGCCAGCCTTGCTCCACGGCAATGACATCCGGCCTGAAGTCGTCGAGAAATCTTGCGATTTCAAGGCGATGGGAGCTGCTGCGCGCGATGAATTCGGCGGTGGCGATATCGGAACGCCATTTGCGCCTGGCCATCTGCTTGCGAAACCGGCGCGGCATCTCGATGAAAAGATCGCCGGCCTCCATTTCCCGCCTGGCGCCGCGGTTGGGAGTAACGAGGACATGGCGTGTTTCCCATCCACAATCCCGCAGGACCCTGTGGATGGCGTTCGCCCGCAGCTGGCCGCCCTGGACCGGCTGCCGGATCGGATACGTTCCCAGCGAAACATATCTCATCGGATCAGCGTGATGCTGCAATCGCCGGCATCAAGCAGCGATCCTACGACGGCACTCATTTTCTTGCCCCCTTCTCCAGAGGCGACAGTACCATTTTTCGGTGCCGAGTCTGGAGATGATATCGGCGGCCGGGCGCTGACTTCTCGCCGATATCGAAAGGACGGCATAGGGACAATATCGAACGTCCCGCCCAACCGCGAAACGATGATCCGTCATCTTACAGCACCCGCCCGAGGGCGGGTGCTTTCGCGTTTTGGCGGCCAGCCTCAGGCCTTGAAGAAGGCCAGCAGGTCGGCGTTGATGACATCCGCATGGGTCGTTGCCATGCCGTGCGGAAAGCCCTTGTAAACCTTGAGCTCGCCCTTCTTGAGCAGCTTGATCGAGAGGAGCGCAGAGTCGGCGATCGGGACGATCTGGTCGTCGTCGCCATGCATGACCAGCACCGGCACGTCGATTTTCTTCAGGTCCTCGGTGAAGTCTGTTTCTGAGAAGGCCTTGATGCAGTCGTAATGCGCCTTGGCGCCGCCCATCATGCCCTGGCGCCACCAATTGTCGATGACACCTTCGGAAGCCTGGGCGCCGGGACGGTTGAAGCCGTAGAACGGGCCGGCCGGCACGTCGTGGAAGAACTGTGCCCGGTTGGCCGCCAGCGCCGCGCGGAAACCGTCGAACACCTCGATCGGCAGGCCGCCGGGATTGGCCGGCGTCTTCAACATGATCGGCGGCACCGCGCCGATCAGCACGGCCTTGGCGACGCGGCCTCCGCCGCCATGTTGCGCGACATAGCGCGCCACCTCGCCGCCGCCTGTTGAATGACCGACATGGATGGCATTCTTGAGGTCGAGATGTTCCGCGAGCGCCGCCACATCCGCGGCATAGGTGTCCATCTCATTGCCGGTATCGGTCTGGCTGGACCTGCCATGGCCGCGCCGGTCATGTGCGATGACGCGGTAGCCCTGTGCCAGGAAGAACAGCATCTGGGCGTCCCAGTCGTCGCTGCTCAGCGGCCAGCCATGGTGGAAGACGACCGGCTGGCCAGTCCCCCAGTCCTTGTAGAAGATCTGCGTTCCGTCCTTCGTGGCGATCGTGCCGCTGCCCGAACCCGACTTGGTCTGCGAGGTCATCTCAATCTCCTTGTATTAGCGCGATAAACAATATCGCGATAATTATTTGGTAATGGAGATCGGGAGCCTTGTCCACGAAAAAATGTATCGCGATACCATTTCCCGTGGTACACAAAGGATGCTCAGTCGGCAAAGGAATGCGCCGTGCCTCTCCCGTTGGACAATCAGCTCTGCTTCACCCTCTACGCCACCAGCATGGCGATCAACCGCACCTACAAGCCGATGCTGGACGAGATGGGGATCACCTATCCGCAATATCTGGTGCTCAATGCGCTGGGAGAGACGGACGGCATGTCGGTGGGCAGCATCGCGCATCGGCTGGCCCTCGAATCGAGCACCATCACGCCGCTGGTGAAACGCATGGAACAGGCAGGCCTTGTCACCCGCCAGCGCAGCCAGACGGACGAGCGCCAGGTGCAGGTCGATCTCACCGCCGCCGGACGTGCTCTGCTCGTCCGGTGCAATTGCCTGAACGAGACCCTGATCGAGCGCTCAGGCATGAAACTGGCTGAACTCGATGCGCTGAACCGGCAAATCCAGGCGCTGCGCAATGCTTTAAGCGGCGGCCAGGTGCTGGACACCGCCCAAGGCTAATTGAGATCAAGATCGAGCCGGCATCACCTGAATATCAACCTAGTGCAGGCCGAACTCGCGTAGCAACTCCTCGCGATAGCGCACGAAGCGGCTTTCGCTGCGCTCGCGCGGCCGCGGTAGGTCGACATCGATCAGTCGCGCCGCGCCGCCTTTCTCCCTGGGCAGGATCAGCACCCTGTCGGCAAGATAGATCGCCTCTTCAAGGTCATGAGTCACCATGACCATGGTGACATTCTCGTCGCTCCAGATGCGCGCCAGCTCCTCCTGCATGGAGATCTTGGTCATGGCGTCGAGCGCCCCGAGCGGCTCGTCGAGCAGCAGGATTTCCGGCTGCACCGTCAGTGCCCTGGCGATGCCGACGCGCTGCGCCATGCCGCCGGAGAGCTGCCTGGGATATGCATCGCTGAATTCGGCAAGGCCGACCAGGGCGACATAGAAACGCGCCCGCTTCTCGGCCTCCGCCTTGGCAATGCCGCGCACTTCGAGACCGAAGGCGACATTGCCGAGCACAGTCAGCCAGGGCAGCAGCCGCGGCTCCTGGAAAATTACCGCTCGCTCTTCGCCGACGCCCTCAATCCGCTTGCCGTCGATCGCGACGGCGCCGCCATCGGCCCGCTCCAGCCCGGCAAGGATGCGCAGCAGCGTCGTCTTGCCGGAACCGCTTGCGCCGACAATGACCAGGCATTCGCCGGAGCGGATATCGAGATTGAGCGAGCGCAGCACGGCAAGCTGCCGCCCGGCGAGAGCGAAGGATTTCGACAGGTCGCGGATCGTGACATCGCCGCCGCGTGCCGTGGGCATGGTTTGCGTCTCCGTGCTCAATTGGTCTTGGTTTCGCCGAGACGGTAGAGAATGTCGGAAGCCTTGAGCTTGCCTTTCGGCAGCCGGCCGTCGCGCTCGAGGATATTCACCCAGAACTCGACGTCGCGGTCGGTCACCGCCGCCTTTTCGCGCAGGCCGAAGCCGGTCCAGTAGCGCGCCAGCTCGCCATTCTCGCCACGCCTGTTGAGGATGTCGGCGAGCAGCTTGCGCGTCTCGTCCGGATTTTGCCGCGACCAGTCCGACGCGCGCGCCGACTGTTCGACGAAGTTGTGGGCTGCCTCCGGATTCGCCGTGATGAAATCACGACGCAGGACGACGAAGCCACCGGCGATTTCGCCGAGCACGTCGGTATCGTTGAAGACGCCGCGCACACCGCCATTGCTGACCAGTTGGCCCGCAAACGTCGCTTGCCAATAACCCAGCCCGGCAATATCGACCTGACGCGAGCGCAAGGTCTGTTCGAGCTGCGGCCCGGGCACCACCACCAGCTTGGCCGCGTCCGGCGGCAGGCCAACGCTGTGCAGCGCCTCGCGCACCGTATAATCGAGATGGGCGCCGAGCGTGTTGACCGAGATCGTCTTGCCGGCAATGTCGGCGATCGATTTGATCGGACTGTCTTCCAGCACGTAGAAGACACTCTTCACATCCTTGTTGATGCCGTTGCTGGGATAAGCCGCGACGAAGTCGTTGCCGCCGGCGATAGAGTTGATCACCGCCGGCGTGGCTGCCGAGCCCAGGTCGACGCTGCCGGACGCGAGCGCGAACAGCGATTCCGGGCCGCCCGCGGCATAGCCGACATTTTCGAGCTCGATGCCGAGGCCCTTGAAATAGCCGAGCGCGTCGGCCAGCTCATGCGGGGAGATGCTGCCGCGGCTGGCGAGATAGCGGATCTTGACGGATGCGGCTTGCGCCATGGCGATCGACGGCAGGCCGGCGAGAATGCCGGCAGCAAGCGGAGCGCGCAGGAGAAGCGAACGGCGGGTGATGCTCATGATCAAGCCTTTCGTTGTTTTGGGAGTGACGGTGAAGGTTTGGGTGCTTAGCCGGCTGAAACATTCCAACGACACAGCCGCCGCTGCAGGACGACCAGCACCTGGTTGGCGATCAGGCCGAGTGCCGCCAGGATGACGATCGCCGCGAACATCAGCGGAATCTGGAAATTGTACTGGGCATTCATCACCTGGAAGCCGATGCCCTTGTTGGCACCGATCATCTCCGAAGCGATCAAGAGCAGCAGCGCGGTCGTGGCGCCGAGCCGCAGGCCGACGAAGATCGACGGCACAGCGCCCGGCAGCACGACGCGGCGGAAATTCGTCAGCCGCCGGGCGCCATAGGCGCGCGCCATTTCGAGCAGCTTCGGGTCGACCTCCTTGACGCCGCTGAAGGTGTTGAGCAGCAGCGGAAACAGCGTCGCCCAGAAGATGACGAACACCTTCGAAGCTTCACCCAGTCCCAGAAGCAGGATGAACACCGGGTAGAGCGCCAGCGCCGAGGTCTGACGGAACAACTGCAGGATCGGGTCGAGCGCGGTCTCCACGGCACGCGCCTGGCCCATGACCAGGCCAAGCGGAATGGCGACGACGACGGCCGCCGCGAATGCAAGGCCGGCACGCTGCAGGCTGATGGCTATGTCGCCGAGCAGGCTGCCGCCAATGAGGCCCTTCCAGAGCGCCGCGACGATCGTGTCGACCGGCGGCAGCACGGCCGAATTGACCCAGCCGCTGCTCGCTGCCACCTGCCAGAACACGAGGAAGCCGAGCAGCACGCCATAACGCGACAGGATTCGCGCCGAAGTCCGCGTCAGGAGGCGCAGCGGCTCCATGCCGGTGCCGCTGCCACCCTCATGCCGGCCGATACCGACCGTCTTTTCGATATGCTGCAAAGTCATCGTCTTGCCCTCTCGCGTCAGGAATCATTCGGCGGCGAGCACGGTCGAGCGCGCGGCCGTCCACGGATTCTGCGGTCGCCTCAGGCCAAGATTTTTGCGCAGCGTCCTGCCCTCGTAAGCGGTGCGGAACAGGCCGCGACGTTGCAGCTCCGGGATCACCAGGTCTACGAAGTCGTCGAGCGCGCCGGGCAGCCATGGCGGCAGGATATTGAAGCCGTCGGCGGCCTCGCTCGTGAACCATTCCTCCAGCTGATCGGCGACCTGGGCGGCACTGCCGATCACCGTGTAATGGCCGCGCGCGGTCGCAACCCACTGATAGAGCTGGCGGATCGTGAAATTATGCTCGTCCGCGATCTGGCGGATCAGCGCCTGGCGGCTCTTCATGCCTTCGGTCTCCCTGCTCGGCGGCAGCGGGCCGTCGAGCGGATAGTCCCTGAGGTCGAGCGTCTGGCCGGCAAGCCCGTTGAGCAGCGCCACGCCGTCCTCCGGCAGGATCAGGTCGTTCAGCTGCTGGTATTTGGCACGGGCCTCTTCCTCGGTGCGGCCGACGAAGGGCGCCACGCCCGGCATGATAAGCACCTGCGCCGGATCGCGCCCGGCCTCTGCGACGCGCGCCTTGATGTCGCGATAGAACTCCTGCGCCGAGGCAAGGTTCTGATGCGCGGTGAATATCACCTCGGCCGACGCCGCCGCGAGTCCGCGACCGTCCTCCGACTGTCCCGCCTGCACGACCACCGGATGACCCTGCACCGGACGCGGCACGTTGAGCGGCCCCTTGACGCTGAAATGCGCGCCCTTGTGGTTCACGTCATGCAGCTTGTCCTTGTCGTAGAAACGGCCCGTCTTCTTGTCGCGGATGAAGGCGTCGTCTTCCCAGCTGTCCCACAGCGCCTTGACCGTTTCGACATGCTCATGCGCCCGCGCATAGCGCTCGGCATGATTGGGCTGGACGTCACGATTGAAGTTGCGCGCCGTGTCGTCGCCGGCCGACGTCACCACGTTCCAGCCGGCGCGCCCGTTCGACAAAAGATCGAGCGAGGCGAATTTGCGCGCGAGCGTGTAGGGTTCTTCATAGGTGGTCGAGGCGGTGGCGATGAAGCCGATATGCGTGGTCAACGGCGCCAGCGCGGCAAACAATGTCACCGGCTCGAAACCGGCGATCTTGGCGTTGCCGCCTTCACGGGCGCCGAGGCCGATGGTGAGATTGTCAGCCAGGAAATAGGCGTCGAACAGACCCCGCTCGGCGGTCAGTGCGAGTTGCTTGTGGAACTCGAAATTGGTGGCGCCATCGGCCGGCGCGTCCGGATGGCGCCAAGCCGCGACGTGCTGGCCGCCGCCGGGCAGAAAGGCGCCGAGCTTGATCTGTCTGGATGTGCTGGAGCTGGTCATGGCTGATCCTTCGGGTTCCAAAACTGCCTGAATTCAGGCGGCGAGGCCGACGCTGCGAGTTTCGCCAACGATGCGCAAAACCTCGGCAACGGCCTGTCGGGCGCGGGCTTGGGTGGCTTCCGACACCAGCACGCCGTCGGTGAAATCCTTGTCGGAAGCGTAGATCGCGGTCGGCATGGTGAGCGCTTCGAAGAAGCCGAACAGCGGCCGCAGCTGATGCTCGACAATCAGCGAATGGCGCTCGCCGCCGCCCGTGGCAACGAGAATGATCGGCTTGCCGCGCAGCGACGACGGATCGAGCAGATCGAACAAGTGCTTGAAAAGTCCGGTATAGCTGCCTTTGAAGGTCGGCGACCCCACTACCAGAACGTCGGCGCCGAGCAATTGCTCAACGATATTGCGCGCCGTTTGATCGAGATCGGAAATGCGCCGTGCCGACGGGAACGATAGACCGAGATCTTCAATGTCATGGACCGCCGAGGCCGCCCCGATGCGGCCAGCCGCTTCGTCCGCGATCTGCGTGATAAATGCCTTGGTCTTTGACGGACGGGTCAGATTGCCGGAAAATCCAACCACCAGCTTCTTTGTCATGTTCGGGCTCTCCTCGCGGACATTTCTTCATTAAGGCTACAGGTTTTGTAGAATTAAATGAGCGAGAAGATTTCAAAACGCGCCGCGCAAACGGATTGAGTTTGCGCGGGAGAAGCGTTGATTGGTTCAGCCCATGCGGGTCAGGCCTCGACCTTGACCGGAGCCAGTGGAGGCGCCTGAAGTCCCTGGAACGGGTCGCGCCAGGCATCGATCGCCTCGAGCCGGCCATACCAGCGGCGGATAGACGGGTAGTCGTCGAGCGGCAATCGGGCGGCATCGTTGAAAGGCAGGAACGTCGCCATGCGGAAGTCGGCATAGGAGACGGAATTGCCGACCAGCCAATCGCGTCCGGCAAGCTCAGGCTCGAGGATCGCGGCGGCGGCGTGGAACTGCCTCAGTCCCTCCTCGACCAGCGCGCGGTCGATAGGACCAAGCCCATAGCGCTGCTTGGTCCCACGCTCGAAATGCACCATGTCGCAAGCGAAAGCGAACCGTTCCTTGCCCCAGCTGATCCAGCGGATCATGTCCGGCTCGTCCTGCCCGCCGCGCCAGAAATCCGAATGCGTCTCGCGCGAAAGCCGGCAGGCGATGGCGTCGGTCTCCCAAAGGCTCCATCCCGGCCCGACCAGGATCGGCAAGGTCAGATTGGGGTTCAGCGCGCGATAGCGTTCGGCCTGCCCCGGCGCCATGGGCGATGCGAACTCGAACGCGATCTCCGCCTTGAGATGGCGCGCCGTCGCGACCGCGAGGCGAGGATTGGGATTGCGGCTGAACAGAAGCTTCATATTGGTCCCCATGGATTTGGCCACATGCCCGCAGGACGGCTGAGAACTGCGCGTTCCTACATTTGCCGCAAGTCGGATTTCCGGTTTATCCTTTCGGCACCGGAAACCGCCCGCAACCCGCCCGGCCAACCGCTTGCACCCTTGCCCGCCTTCCGCTATAGAGCCGCCACCCGCGTAGACACCCTTGGAGGCAACGCGGAGGAAGGCCGGCCAGGCCTGCATGATCCCCTAGACGCTTTTGGATCGCCAAACGCATCGACAGATCGTGCAAGGCCGCGACGGCTTTCGACGTTTACGGACGGGTTTGCCGGCCGCGAACGCTCCACAACACGCGAAAGGAAATGCCATGAGCCACGATGCTTATGAGCTGAAAGCCGAAGCGCGCGAACAGGTCGGTAAGGGGTCCGCCCGTGCAGTTCGTCGCGACGGTAAAGTGCCTGCAGTTATCTATGGCGACAAGCAGCCTCCCCTGGCAATTGCGCTCAACTACAAGGACATCTTCTACAAGATCCATGGCGGCGGGTTTCTGACCACGATCGCCACGATCGATGTCGACGGCAAGAAGATCCAGGTCCTGCCGAAGGATTTCCAGCTCGACCCGGTCAAGGATTTTCCTGTCCATGTCGACTTCCTGCGCATTGGCAAGGACACCGAAGTCAATGTCGACGTGCCTGTCCACTTCATCAATGAAGACAAGTCGCCAGGCATCAAGCGCGGCGGCGTGCTCAACATCGTTCGTCACGAAGTCGAGTTCCACTGCCCGGCCAACGCGATCCCGGAGTTCATCACCGTCGATCTCACCGGCACCGACATCGGCGATTCGATCCATATCTCGGCGGTCAAGCTGCCGGCCGGCGTCAAGCCGGTCATCTCCGATCGCGATTTCACCATCGCGACCATTGCCGGCTCGTCGGCGATGAAGCCGGAGACGGAAGCGACCACGGAAGCTGTGGAAGAGACGGCGGCCCCGGAGGCCGAAGAGAAGTAATTCTCCGAGCCGGATGATTTCATCCGGCTCTAAACCAAAGAAATAGAGCATGATGTTTTCCGAAAACCGCTTCCCACTTTTCGGCATCGTGCTCTAAGTCTGGAGGCGGCGATGCTTGTCTTTGCAGGCCTCGGCAATCCGGGCGCGAAATACGAAAACAACCGGCACAATGTCGGCTTCATGGCGGCGGACGCGATTGCCCGCCGCCATTCCTTTTCGCCCTGGTCGAGAAAATTCCAGGGCTTGGTCTCAGAAGGCACGCTCGGCGGCGAAAAAATCCTGCTGATCAAGCCGCAAACCTTCATGAACCTCTCCGGACAGTCGGTCGGCGAAGCGCTGCGCTTCTACAAGCTCGAACCATCCGCCCTCACCGTCTTCTACGACGAGATCGACCTTGCTGCCGGCAAGCTCCGGGTCAAGGTGGGCGGCGGCTCCGGCGGCCATAACGGCATCCGCTCGCTCGACCAGCATGTCGGCAACGCCTATCGCCGGGTGCGCATCGGCGTCGGCCATCCCGGCGTCAAGGAGATGGTGCATGGCCATGTGCTTGGCGATTTCGCCAAGGCCGACCGCGAGTGGCTCGATGTCCTGCTGGACGCAATCGCCGACGCTGCCGGCTTGCTCGCCAAGGGCGACGACAGCTCGTTCATGAACCGGGTCACGCTCGCCTTGCGCGACAAGCTTGTGCCGACCGGCGACGACGACCGCCCGCCGCCCAAGGCGCCGAAGCAGCAAAGCCATGTCCGCCAGGCGCGCCCGCAGCAGCCAGCGGCAAAGCTCCCAGAAAGCGGCCCGATGGCTGCCATGCTGAAGAAGCTCTTTGGCAAGGACTAAAGCATGTCTCCCGAAAGTGGGAACCGGTTTCGGGGTAAAGACATGCGCAAAATCAAAAGCCTAAAGCGCAGGGAGCGAATCTAAAAGATCGCGACGCGCTTTAGGCCCTGTCACGATAAAGGCATGGGGCTTGACGTTCGTCACCCCTATCGCCCATAGCCCTCACCAAAATCGATTTCCGACAGGATTGGACGAACATGGGTTTCAAATGTGGCATCGTTGGCTTGCCCAACGTCGGCAAGTCGACACTGTTCAACGCGCTGACCAGGACGGCCGCCGCGCAGGCCGCCAACTATCCTTTCTGCACCATCGAGCCGAACACCGGCGAGGTGGCGGTGCCTGACCCGCGCCTGCAGAAGATCGCGGCGATCGGCAAGTCGAAGGAGATCATCCCGACCCGCATCTCCTTCGTCGATATCGCCGGCCTGGTGCGCGGCGCCTCCAAGGGCGAAGGGCTGGGCAACCAGTTCCTCGCCAACATTCGCGAGGTTGACGCCATCGTGCACGTGCTGCGCTGCTTCGAGGATGACGACATCACCCATGTCGAAGGCCGTATCGACCCTGTCGCCGACGCCGAGACGGTCGAGACCGAGCTGATGCTCGCCGACCTCGAAAGCCTCGAGCGCCGCATCGCCCAGATCCGCAAGCGCGCCGCCGGCAAGGACAAGGAAGCCATGGCCGTCCTGCCCATGATGGAGGCCGCGCTCGAGCTTCTGCAGGCCGGCAAGCCGACGCGCTTCCTGCTCAACGGCATCACCGCGGAGGACCTGCGCATCCTGCAGGGGCTGAATCTGCTCACCTCGCATCCCGTTCTCTATGTCTGCAACGTCGCCGAGGCGGACGCCGCCACCGGCAACGAGCACACCAGGGCGGTGGAGAAGATGGCGGCCGCGCAGGGCGCGGGCACGGTTGTAATCTCGGCGGCGATCGAGGCTGAAGTCGCCCAGCTTTCCGACGAGGAGGAAATGGAATTCCTTGCCTCGATCGGCCTCGATGAGCCGGGCCTCAACAAGGTCATCCGCGCCGGCTACGAGCTCCTGCATCTGATCACCTATTTCACCGTCGGACCGAAGGAGACGCGCGCCTGGACGATCCACAAGGGCGATAAGGCGCCGCAGGCGGCCGGCGTCATCCACACCGATTTCGAGCGCGGCTTCATCCGCGCCCAGACGATCGCCTACAACGACTTCGTCACGCTGGGCGGCGAGGCGGCCGCCAAGGAAGCCGGCAAGGCGCGAGACGAAGGCAAGGAATACGTGGTTCAGGACGGCGACATCATGCTGTTCAAGTTCAACACCTGATCTCCAGGGAGACCCGGCGATGATAAAGACCTTCGTCGTGGACAATGATCGCCTGCGTCTTACCGAGGACCTTGCGGCGGATGGCGACAGGGTCGTCTGGGCCGATCTTTTCAACCCGACCAAGGAGGAAGAGGCGCGCATCGAGAGCTGGCTGGGCATTGCCATCCCGACCCGCGAGGAGATGGAAGAGATCGAGATTTCGAGCCGGCTCTATATCGAGGACGGTGGCTACTTCATGACCGCCGTGCTGCCGGCGCAGACCGAGGCCGACGATCCCTTGATGTCGCCGGTAACCTTCGCGCTCGCCGGCAAGAGGCTGATCACCATCCGCTATCATGAGCCCAAGGCCTTCAAGACTTTCCCGCAGCGCGCCGAAAAGGTGGCGACCGGCTGCACCAGCGGCGACACCATCCTGATCGGCCTCCTCGAGGCGATCGTCGATCGCCTGGCCGACATCCTCGAGCGCGCCGGCCGCGAGGTGGAAACGATCTCGCGCGACATTTTCGAGGCGCGCTCGACCAAGGCCTCGAAGCGCAACCGCGATTTCCAGGAGCTCCTGAAAGGCATCGGCCGCAAGGAGGACATCGCTTCCTCGGTCCGCGACAGCCTGATCTCGTTGCAGCGCCTGGCCGGCTTTCTCGCCCATGTCGCTGACCAGACCAAGATGAGCAAGGATGTGCGCGCCCGCATCAAGACGCTGTCGCGCGACGTGCTCTCGCTCGCCGACCATGCCACCTTCCTGTCGCAGAAGATCTCCTTCCTGCTCGATGCCACGCTCGGCATGATCTCGATCGAGCAGAACGCCATCATCAAGATCTTCTCGGTCGCCGCCGTCATCTTTCTGCCGCCGACGCTGGTCGCCTCGATCTACGGCATGAACTTCGACATCATCCCCGAGCTCAAATGGGAGTTCGGCTACCCCTTCGCCATCGCCCTGATGGTGGTCTCGGCGATCCTGCCCTTCTGGTATTTCCGCCGCCGCGGCTGGCTCTGACGGACTTGGCCGGCGACGGCTGGCTTACCAGAAATCACTTGACCAAATCGACTTGGGCCGGCATCCGGGTTTTCCGATCCTCGGGATCGTGTTCGTCAACCGGATTGCCGACATGACCGGAAAAACCTGGGCTTATGAGGATTTCGCCGAAGGCGCCTCGCTCGACCTCGGCAGCAAGGACGTAAGTGCCGCCGAGATCATCGAATTCGCTTCGGAGTTCGATCCGCAGCCGATGCATCTCGACGAGGAAGCCGGCAAGGCGAGCATCCTCGGCGGGCTTTCGGCTTCGGGCTGGCATACCTGTGCGATGTTCATGCGCATGCTGTGCGATGCCTTCCTGCTCGATTCGACCTCGCAGGGCTCGCCCGGCATCGAGCATGTGAAATGGAAGAAGCCGGTGCTGGCCGGCGACAGGCTTACCGGCACGCTCACCATACTTTCCAAGCGCCAGTCGAAATCGAGGCCGCAGCTCGGCTTGGTCACCATGCGCAGCGAGCTCGTCAACCAGCGCGGCGAAAGCGTCTTCGAACTCGAAAACACCGGCATGTTCCTCGCGCGTGATGCCGCAAGGGACCTGTCATGACCCTGGACGAGTATTTCCTGATTGGCGAGACCGTCACGCTCGGCTCGCATAAATTCGAAGCCGACGAGATCAAGGCGTTCGCCAACAAATACGATCCGCAAATCTTCCACGTCGATGAAGAGGCGGCAAAGAAGAGCGTGCTTGGCGGGCTCTGCGCCTCAGGCTGGCACACCGCCGCCACCTGGATGAAATACAATCTCGAAAAGCGCATGGAGACCGAGGGCGTGCGCTGGACAGGCCCCGGTCCGCGGCCCGAGTTCGGCCCCTCGCCCGGCTTCCGCAATTTGAAGTGGCTGAAGCCGGTCTACGCCGGCGAGACCGTGACTTTCACGCGCACCGCGCAGGCGCACCGCCCGCTCGCCGGGCGCCCAGGCTGGAACCTGCTGACGCTGCGTTCGGAAGGTTTCGATTCGACCGGCGACAAGGTGATTGAGTTCGACAGCGCCGTTCTGGTGAAGGTGGCGTGAGTAGTGAAGTGAGTAGTGAGTAGTGAGTAGTGAGTAGTGAGTAGTGAGTAGTGAGTGCGGATAAATTCGAACGTTCGCCATAGAACACCGATATCACTACTCACTACTCACTACTTCCTAATGCCCCTCGAACCCGATCAACGTCCTGACCGGCACGCCTAGCGCTTCCAGCTTCTGACGGCCGCCGAGGTCCGGCAGGTCGATGACGAAGCAGGCGGCGACGATGTCGGCGCCGATCTGCCTGAGCAGCTTCACCGCGGCTTCCGCCGTGCCGCCGGTGGCGATCAGGTCGTCGACCACGATCACCTTCTCCCCCGGCGAGACGCCGTCCTTGTGCATCTCCATCTCGTCCAGGCCGTATTCGAGGCTGTAGGCGACGCGCACCGTCTCGTAGGGCAGCTTGCCTTTCTTGCGGATCGGCACGAAGCCTGCCGAAAGCTGGTGCGCCACGGCGCCGCCCAGGATGAAGCCCCGCGCCTCGATGCCGGCGATCTTGTCGATCTTCAATCCGGCATAGGGATGGACCAGCTCGTCGATGGCGCGGCGGAAGGCGCGCGCGTCGCCAAGCAGCGTGGTGATGTCGCGAAACAGGATGCCGGGCCTGGGGTAGTCCGGAATGGTGCGGATGGCCGCAAGCAGCGTGTCTTCGAGGGAGGATTTCATCGAGGCTTTCCGCGTGTCCGGCTGTCGGATTTGGCGGCGTCGGCCTTTGCTGCCCGACGCGACCGACAAGGGCTACCGCGATGTCGCGCCAGAGACAAGCACATCCGGCAAAGGATCGGCACCGATCGGCCTCGGCCATAATGAAAAAGGGCGCCCGCGAAGGCGCCCTTCGAAAAGCAGGCGCTACCGAACGGCTACATGCCGAGATCCGAGCGCAGCTCGGAGCGCGCCACTTCGTACTCGGCCTTGAAATCGGGACGGTTGAGCAGGACCGCGGCGATCACGCTGCCGGAGATCTTGCCCATCTCGATGTCGGACGGATAATGGATGCCGCCGACCACGCGGTTGTGGGCGAATTCGGCCGCGCGCGCCATGATCTCGACGCGCTTTTCGGGAACCATGTCGGCAAGGACGATGCCCATCATGGTGCCGACCGTCGCATGACCAGACGGCCAGGAACCGGAGCTGGACAGCTTCACGACCGGCTTGACCAGATCGCTGAGCTGATGCGGCCGCGGCCGCTTCCAGACATCCTTGGCGGGATCGACGACGGCGCCTTCGGTCGCCACGACGCGATCGAAGAAGGCACTGAACTTCGGCAGCTTCTCCTTGTTGAAATTCGGGCCCATGACATCAGCGAAGCGCCAGATATTCTCCTCGGCGTCGGCGATGGCGCGCTTTTCCATTTCCGGCGTGCGCGTCACCTGCAGCGTCAGCACCTCGCCGAGCTCGGCTTTGGTTTCCGGCGAGTCATTGGCCGGTGGCGGCGGCAGGATCATCGTCAGGTCAATGTCCTTGCTGGTGACGAAAGGCTGGGCCTCATCGGCATGGGCGACATATCCGGTGACAAGCAGCAGGAAACCCGCCGCGAGCGATGCATATCTTTTCATGGGTGCGATCCTTTGGTGAGTGCGAGGCAGGATCGCCACGAGCGATGACGGTCATGTGACACGCCCCGGTTTGCGCGCGCCGAAATACAAAAGGGCGCCTTGTGGCGCCCTTTCAAAATTCTTGCGATCGACGCCGCCTCAGTGCGCCACGTCGGCCCAGACCCTGCGCTTGGTCATGTAGACCAATGCGCCGAAGACCAGCAGGAATATCATGACGCGGAAGCCTGTCTTCTTGCGATCCTCGAGATGCGGCTCGGCCGCGAACATCAGGAAGGCCGAGACGTCGCGCGCATACTGGTCGACGGTCTGCGGCGAGCCGTCGTCATAGGTCACCTGGCCGTCCGAGAGCGGCTTCGGCATCTTCAACGACACGCCGGACAGGAAGTACGGGTTGTAGTGCGTGCCTTCCGGGATCACCATGCCGGCCGGCGGCGTCTGGTCGTAGCCGGTGAGCAGCGAGTGGATGTAGTCCGGGCCGCCCTGCGCATACTGGGTGAAGATGTCGAAGATGAAGCGCGGGAAGCCGCGCTCGACGCCGCGCGCCTTGGCAAGCAGCGACATGTCCGGCGGAGCGGCGCCGCCATTGGCGGATGCCGCGGCCTGCTCGTTCGGGAACGGCGCCGGGAAGTGATCCGACGGCTTGCCGGGGCGATCGAACATGTCGCCGGCATCGTTCGGGCCGTCATGGATGGTGTATTCGGCGGCCAAGGTCTTGATCTGCGCCTCCGAATAGCCGAGCCCTTCCAGCGTGCGGAAGGCCACCAGGTTCATCGAGTGGCAGGCCGAGCAAACTTCCTTGTAGACCTTCAGGCCGCGCTGCAGCTGCGCCTTGTCATAGGTGCCGAACGGACCGGCGAAGCTCCAGCTCATTTCCTTCGGTTCGTTGATCGGGAAATGCGTCGGAGCGGCCGCGTTGTGTTCCTCCTCGGCGGCGATGGCGGCGGTGCCCGCGACCACCAGGCCAAGCAGCGCCAGCGAGGTGAGAATCTTCTTCATACCCAAAATCCCCTCAGATTCTCAGCCCGTGATTTCCGGCGCGACGGCAGCGCGTGCCGGATGTCCGCTGCCCTTTTTCTTTTCAAGCACGGCCTCGGTGATCGAGTTCGGCAGCCTGCGCGGCGTCTCGATCAGGCCGAGCACCGGCATGACGACCAGGAAGAAGGCGAAGTAGAACAGCGTCGCCATCTGCGCCATGAACACATAGCTGCCTTCCGCCGGCTGCGAGCCCAGCCAGCCGAGCAGGATGGCGTCGGCTACGAACAGCCAGAAGAACAGCTTGTACCATGGACGATAGACCGCCGAGCGCACCTTGGAAGTGTCGAGCCACGGCACCAGGAACAGCATGGCGATGGCGCCGAACATGCACAGCACGCCGCCGAGCTTGGAGTTGATCGGGCCGATGTTGAAGGTGATGGCGCGCAGGATCGCGTAGAACGGCAGGAAGTACCATTCCGGAACGATGTGGGCCGGCGTCTTCAGCGGATTGGCGACCGTGTAGTTGTCCGGATGGCCAAGAAAGTTCGGCAGGTAGAAGACGAAATAGGCGAAGACGAACAGGAACACGATCATGCCGAACGCGTCCTTGATGGTGGCGTAGGGCGTGAAGGCCACGGTATCGGTCTTCGACTTGACCTCGATACCGGTCGGGTTCGACTGGCCCACGACATGCAGCGCCCAGATGTGCAGCACGACCACGCCGGCGATCATGAACGGCAACAGGTAATGCAGCGCAAAGAAGCGGTTCAGCGTCGGATTGTCGACGGCGAAGCCGCCGAGCAGCAGTTCCTGGATCCAGTTCCCCACCAGCGGAATGGCGCTGAAGAAGCCGGTGATGACGGTAGCGCCCCAGAAGCTCATCTGGCCCCAAGGCAGCACGTAGCCCATGAAGCCGGTGGCCATCATCAGGAGGTAGATGATGCAGCCGAGGATCCACAAGAGCTCGCGCGGCGCCTTGTAGGAGCCGTAGAACAGGCCGCGGAAGATATGGATGTAGACGGCGACGAAGAAGAATGAGGCGCCATTGGAATGGAGATAGCGCAAGAGCCATCCCGAATTCACGTCGCGCATGATCTTCTCGACCGAATCGAAGGCGAGATTGGTGTCGGAGGTGTAGTGCATCGCCAGCACGATGCCGGTCAGGATCTGCGCGGCCAGCATGATCGACAGGATGCCGCCGAACGTCCACATGTAGTTGAGGTTGCGCGGCACTGGATAGGCGACGAAGCTGTCATGGACCAGCCGCGGCAGCGGCATGCGGGCGTCGAACCAGCGCTCGATACCGGTCTTGGGCGTATAGGTCGAGTGTCCCTCGCTCATCGAAATGTCCCCTGCCTCAACCGATAAGGATCTTGGTATCGGAAATGAACTTGAATACCGGGATCGCCATGTTCTCCGGCGCCGGGCCTTTGCGGATGCGGCCGGCGGTGTCGTATTGCGATCCGTGGCACGGGCAGAACCAGCCGCCGAAATCGCCTTCCTGGCCGAGCGGGATGCAGCCGAGATGCGTGCAGACCTGCACCATCACCATCCAGGCTTCCTTGCCGGGCGTGGTGCGGTTGGCGTCGGTCGCCGGCGCGTCGGACGGCAGGTTGGCGTTGCGTGCGATCGGATCCTTGAGATCGGCGAGATTGACGGCCGCGCCGTCCTTCATTTCCTTTTCGGTGCGGTTGCGCACCACCACCGGCTTGCCGCGCCACTTGACGACCAGCGAGCTGCCGGGCTGCAGTGAAGAAACATCGACCTCGACCGAAGCCAGTGCCAGGGTCGAGGCATCGGGGCGCATCTGGTCGATGAACGGCCACGCGACGGCTCCGGCGCCGACAACGGCGGCCATGCCGGTGGCTACGTAGAGAAAATCGCGACGGTTGGGATCGTGGATATCGGTTGCGCTCACGGGTGCCTGATCCTTTCGCCTCTTCCTAACCGGAGGCCGAGCCTTGTCCCCGCTCAATCGCACCTGCCCGACAGCGCATGGCGAACAGGCTAGCGAATTCCTCCGGCATTTGGAGTTCGGTTTATGCGTGCGGCCCGTTTTTGTCCAGCGGGGTGAGACCACAAGGGCAGATTGTCGCGGGGATGCGCGGCGGCCCAGGCCGACGCGTCCCCGCCAGGCCGCTGGACAGGGTGAAACAGCGGGAAATCCGGGGTCAATCGAGCCGGTGTTCGCCTCGACATCGGCTCCTGGCCCGGTCTATTCTGACGTCATGGCGCATGTCATTGAACGCGACAGCTGGGCCGACGCCCCCGACTGCTGGAAAGGCGAGCTGCAATGCGGCCAGTTCGGTGCCAATTCCTGCCTGATCTTCAACTATCAGCCGACGGTCGGCGGCGGCCCGCGCCTGCACAAGCATCCCTACGCGGAAATCTTCGTCATCCGTTCCGGCACCGGCCTGTTCACGATCGGCGACCAGGAGATCAAGGCCACGGCCGGCCAGATCCTGATCGTGCCGCCCGACACGCCGCACAAATTCACCAATCTCGGACCTGGCCCGCTCGAAAGCACCGACATCCACGAGAACGGCCACTTCATCACCGAATGGCTGGAATGATTCTTCCGATCGTCGGACCGGGCCTGTCCGAAGGCTGATTGCAGCCTAGTTCCATCGATCTGGCATCGATGGAGATGAAGCATGCGACAGCGCACGGTTGAGGTCGAGGGGCTGGCTATCGCGATCCGGGACGCAGGGCCGCCCGATGCGCCGGGCCTTCTGCTGCTGCATGGTTGGCCGCAAAGCTCCCATGCTTTTGAGGCAATCATCGACGAGCTGGCCGGCGACCAGCGCGTGGTCGCGCCGGACTTGCCGGGCATCGGCGGTTCACACGGCGCGCCCGAGACCGGAGAAAAGGCATATCTGGCCAGATTGATGAAGGGGCTGATCGCCGTTTGCGGCTTGCGGCAGGTCATCGTCTCCGGTCATGACGTCGGCGGCCAGATCGTCTTCGCGCTGTTGCGCGACGAGCCCGAAAATTTGTCCGGAGCGGTGATCATGGACGTCGTCATCCCCGGCGTGGCGCCGTGGCAAAATGTCATCCGCGATCCGCGTATCTGGCATTTCGCCTTTCATGCGATCCCGGCCTTGCCGGAGATACTGGTGAGCGGCCATGAGCGCGCCTATTTCGATTTCTTCTTCGATATTCTTTCGAAGGAAAAATCGGCGGTCCCTGCGGAAGCCAGAGACATCTATGCCAAGGCCTATTCGCGGCCGGAAAGCCTCAAGGCCGGCTTCGACTGGTACCGCGCCTTTGCCGCGGACGCCAAGGTCAATTCCCACCCATCCACGACGCCGATCGCCAAGCCGGTTCTTTATCTCAGAGGCTCGGCCGAATCCGGCGACATCGCCGACTATCTCGACGGCTTGAAGGCAGCGGGCCTATCCAATGTCGAAGCCGACATCATCCCGGGTAGCGGCCACTTCGTCGCCGACGAGAATCCCGGAGCCCTTGCTGCGCGATTGGCGCGTTTTCGCCAGGAAATCGCCTAGCTGGCGCCGAGCCTGACCAGCACCGCGCGCGGGATGTCGTATTCGCGGATCACGGCGTCATGCTTGCGCAAACCGCAAAGCTCGCGCTGGATGAAATAGGCATGGACGGCCGCTGCCGCCTCCTTAAGCAGCCGGTTGCGATGCTCGCCCTCGCCGCTCTCGCGCAATCTGGCAAGGGTTTCCTCGACACGCCGGCCGGCGCGGCCGAGCGCTGCGGCCTTCTCGGCGAGGATTTCGTGGCCGAGCAGATCGAGCGCGCTTTCCTGCGCGCCTGACCGTCCGAAATTCATAGGCATGCGTACCGACATGATGCCGTTCTACTCCGCTGGCCGCGTCTCTTCCAGCGCGCTTTCCTCGTTGAACAGGAAGCCGCCGGACTGCCGCTTCCAGAGCCGCGCATAGAGCCCGTCGAGCGCCACCAGCTCGTCATGCGTGCCCTGTTCGACGATGCGGCCGCCGTCCAGCACCACGAGCCGGTCGAGCGCTGCGATGGTCGACAGCCTGTGCGCGATGGCGATCACAGTCTTGTTCTCCATCAGTCTGGTCAGGTTCTCCTGAATCGCCGCCTCGATGTCGGAATCGAGCGCCGAGGTTGCCTCGTCGAGGATCAGGATCGGCGCATCCTTGAGGAAGACGCGCGCGATGGCGACGCGCTGCCGCTGGCCGCCGGACAGCTTCACGCCACGCTCGCCGACATAGGCCTCGTAGCCGGAGCGCTCGCGGTTGTCGCGCAGCCCTAGGATGAAGTCATGCGCCTCGGCTTTCCGGGCGGCGGCGATCACCTGCGCATCGGTCGCGTCCGGCATGCCGAGCTTGATGTTGTCGCGCAGCGAGCGGTGGAAAAGTGCGGTATCCTGGCTGACCACGCCGATATTGCTGCGCAGCGAGTTCTGCGTCACATGCGCGATGTCCTGGCCGTCGATCAGGATCTGGCCGCCCTCGAGGTCATAGAGGCGCAGGATCAGGTTGGCCAAGGTCGTCTTGCCGGCGCCCGACGGGCCGACCAGCCCGACCTTCTCGCCCGGATGCACGACGAGGTCGATGCCGTCGAGCACTCCGGTCCCCTTGCCGTAATGGAAGGTGACGTTCCTGACGTCGATGCGGCCGCCGGCGACGACCAGCTCCTTGGCGTCCGGCGCGTCAGTCAGGCCGAGCGGCTGCGAGATCAGCGCCTTGGAATTCTCCAGCACGCCGAGATTCCTCAGGATGCCGTTGAGCTGCATCATCAGCCTTCCAAGCAGCATGTTGAGCCTGAGCACCAGCGACAGCGTGAAGGCGACGGCGCCGACCGTGATCGAGCCTTCGACCCACAGATAGATGGCGAAAGCGGCGATCGCCGTAATCATGATGCCCGAGAGCATGGTCAGAGCCATGCGCACGCCGGTCAGCCGGCGTGTGAACGGCCGCAGCGCGTCGAGATAGATGCCGAAGCCGCTGCGGATATAGCGATCGTCGCCGTCGGCCGAAAACAGCTTCAACGTCTGCACGTTCGAGTAGGAATCGACGATGCGGCCGGTGATCATCGAACCCGCCTCGGCCGTCGCCTCGGCATGCTTGCGGATAGCCGGCAGATAGAGTTTCGCCAGCCAGCCGAAGGCAGCGATCCAGATCACCACCAGCACCGCCAGCCGCAGATCGAGACCGGCGACCAGCGCGAGCGTCGTCACCGTATAGACGATCATGAACCAGACCACCTCGATGAAGCTCTCCATCAGGTCGCCGGTCGCCTGCCCCGCCTGCCAGACTTTTGTCGCGATGCGGCCGGCGAAATCGTTCTGGAAGAAGGCATAGGACTGGCGCGAGACGTGCCGGTGCGCCTGCCAGCGCACCAGATTGTAGAATCCGGGCGTGATCGTCTGCTCGTCGACCAGCGCCGACAGGCCGACCACCAGAGTGCGGATGACCAGCACCACGGCGCCCATGAACAGGAGCTCGGGACCGGCGGCCGCCCACAGCGCGTGCCAGCTGCGCTGACCGGGCAACTGGTCGAGGATATCGACCAGCCTCCCGACGAAATAGAACAGGCCTGCCTCGACCAGCGGCGCGATGCCGCCGATGATGAGCATGGCGAAGAAGGCGAGCTTGGCCTGCCCGACATAGTGCCACAGGAAGCCGCCGACGCTGGCGGGTGGCCGAAGATTCACGGGCTCGCGGAACGGATAGACCCAGCCCTCGAACCAGCGATAGACGCCTTTCATCATTCCGCGGCTTCACCTTTCGCCGCCAGATCGTCGGCGGCCTGCTTTTCCTCGAGCAGGAACCCGCCCGACTGGCGCCGCCAGAGCTGGGCATAGAGCCCACCCTTGGCGATCAAGGTCCCATGCGAGCCGTCCTCGACGATGCGCCCTTTGTCCATCACCACCAGCCTGTCCATCGCCGCGATAGTCGACAGCCTGTGGGCGATGGCGATGACGGTCTTGCCCTGCATGAGCTTGTAGAGGTTCTCCTGAATGGCGGCTTCCACTTCCGAATCGAGCGCAGACGTGGCCTCGTCGAGAATGAGGATCGGCGCGTCCTTCAGCATAACGCGGGCAATTGCGATGCGTTGCCGCTGGCCGCCGGACAGCTTCACGCCGCGTTCACCGACAAGCGCCTCATAGCCGCTCTGCCCATACGGATCGGTCAGTGCCGCGATCACATCGTCGACCTGAGCGGCTTTGGCGGCGCTAAACATGGCCTCGTCGCTGGCCGACTGGCGTCCATATTTGAGGTTCTCGCGAACGGATCGATGCAAGAGCGACGTGTCCTGGTTGACGAAGCCGATCGCCGCGCGAACGCTCTCTTGCGAGACGTGGCGGATGTCCTGTCCGTCGATCAGCACCTTGCCGTCCTGGACGTCGAACAGCCGTAGCACGAGATTGACCAGCGTCGACTTGCCGGCCCCGGAGCGACCGATCAGGCCGACCCGCTCGCCCGGCGCGATCTTCAGCGACAGATTGTCGATGACGCCGCCTTTGCCGTCCTTGCGCCAGTAGTTGAAATTCACCCGGTCGAACTCGATGCCGCCGGCGGTCACGGCGAGGGCCGGTGCGTCAGGCTTGTCCTGCATGGTGATGGGACGCGCGATCGTCGTCATCGAATTGCTGGCAACGCCGATCTGCCGGAAAACGTTGGCGCCGACATCGAGGATCCTGCCGGAGATATTGGCGATCTGCAGCGCGAACGGTATCGCGGTCGCCACGGCTGCCGCAGTCATGGTCCCCGCGTTCCAGCCGGCCAGCGCCAGCCAGCTTATGGCAATGAGCAGCGCCGCGTTGAGGACGAACAGGGCCGACCACATCAGCGTGAAAACGCGCATCAGCTGGTAAAACGTGTGGGCATGCTCGACCACCGCGTGCGAGACATATTTGTCTTCGTGCTCGCCGGTCGAGAACGTCTTGAGCGTCAGGATGTTGGTGTAGCTGTCGACCATGCGGCCGCTCACCTGCGACCACCGTTCCGACAGTTGGGACGAACGCTGCGTGATCCTAGGCATCGCGGACCAGAAGATGAGGCAGTAGAATACCAGCCACACCGCCACCACAGCCAGCAGCAGCGTATCGAGCCGCGCCAGCACGACGATGGCGACCGCGACGAAGACCAGCGCGTACCAGACCGCATCGACGGTGAGGTTGACGCTCATCTCCACCGAATCGCCGCTCTGCATGACCTTGGTTCCGATGCGGCCGGCGAAGTCGTTCTGGAAGAACGACCAGTCCTGGCGCACGACGTGCCAATGGCTCTGCCAGCGGATGAGGTCGATGAGGTTCGGCGCGATGGCGTGGTTGCGGATGAGACCATCGACAACCATCGACAGCGGACGCAGCAGCACGACAATCGCCATCATGACGAGCAACGGCATGTGCGCAGCAAAGAAATCGCCTGGCTTGGTGCTGGAGAGCAGGCCGACGATCAGGCCGACGAAAATCGGCAGCATCGCGTCCACTACCGCCGCGAGGGCAACGATGATCATGCGCAACCGATAGGCGGCGCGAAACTGTCTTATGAAATACCAGTAGAACCGCCAAAGGCCCATTGGCGGCTGCCTGTCGTCGGCCAGCGCCACCGGCGAATAACGGCTTTCGAACCAGGTGAAGATGCGGTCGAACATTTTTCTCTCATCGCGCCGGAAATCCGCCGGTAACCGATCTGGTCGCCAGCAGGCCTCTGGCGAGGTCGTGGTTACGCCCGGGATCGATTCCCCGCAATCGCCGTAACCTTGATGCCGGAGCGGCTCGACGGCTCACAGAACCGCCGGGCCGCTCCAAGTCTTTGTTTTGCGCAATTCCGGACGGAGTTGCTGCAATCGCGATCGCGTTACTCCGCAGCCATCTCGGATCGAAGCGACTTGGCATCGGGCTCAGCCGGCGCGTCATCGAGCAGGAAACCGCCCGACTGACGTTGCCAGAGCTGGGCGTAGAGCCCGCCCCTGGCGACGAGCTCCTCATGCGAGCCTTCCTCGATGATGTGCCCCTTGTCCATGACGACGAGCCGGTCCATCGCCGCGATCGTCGACAGGCGGTGCGCGATGGCGATGACGGTCTTGCCCTGCATCAGCTTGTAGAGGTTCTCCTGGATGGCCGCCTCGGCTTCCGAATCGAGCGCCGACGTCGCCTCGTCGAGGATGAGGATCGGCGCGTCCTTCAGCATGACGCGGGCAATCGCGATGCGCTGCCGCTGGCCGCCGGACAGTTTGACGCCGCGGTCGCCGACATGGGCGTCGAAACCCTTGCGGCCGTTATGGTCCGAGAGCCCGCCGATGAAATCGAGCGCCTCCGCCCGGCGCGCCGCCTCGATGAGCATTTCGTCGGTCGCGTCCGGCCGGCCGTAGAGGATATTCTCCTTCACGGAGCGGTGCAGCAGCGAAGTGTCCTGCGTGACCATGCCGATCTGCGCGCGCAAAGAATCCTGCGTCACCGCAGCGATCTCTTGGCCGTCGACGAGAATCCTGCCGCTTTCCAGGTCGTAGAAGCGCAGCAACAGATTGACCAGCGTCGACTTGCCGGCGCCGGAACGTCCGACAATGCCGACCTTCTCGCCGGGCTTCACGGTGAGCGACAGGTTCTCGATAACGCCCTTCTGCTTGCCGTAATGGAAGCGGATGTCCTCGAAGCGTATCTCGCCCCGGGCGACGGCGATGTCCTTGGCGCCCGGCCTGTCTTCGACCAGCCGCGGCAGCGAGATCGACTGGATGCCGTCCTGCACCGTGCCGATATTCTCGAACAGCACGGACATCTCCCACATGATCCATTGCGACATGCCCCACATGCGCAGCACAAGGCCGATGACCACGGCTACTGCGCCGATCGTCACCGCCTGGCCGAGCCACAGCCACAGCGAGATCGCCGTGACAGAGACCAGCAGCAGCGAGTTCAAGATGTAGAGCAGGCCGTAAAGCACCGTCACCAGCCGCATAGAACGGTAGACGGTGTCGAGGAAGCCTGCCATGCCTTCCCTGGCAAAGGTCGCCTCGCGGCGCGCGTGCGAAAACAGCTTCACCGTCTGGATGTTGGCGTAGCTGTCGACGACGCGGCCGGTCATGGTCGAGCGTGCGTCGGCTTGCTCCTCGCCGACTTTGCCCAGCCGCGGAATAAAATGCCACAGCAAGGCGACATAACCGATCAGCCACACACCCAAGGGTGCGGCCAGCCGCAAATCCGCCGATCCGACGATGAACAGCATGCCGAGGAAGTAGACGATCACGTAGTTGAGGACATCTATCAGCTTCATGACGAAGTCGCGCACGGCGAGTGCGGTCTGCATCAGTTTGGTGGCGATCCGGCCGGCGAACTCGTCCTGGTAGAAAGCCATCGACTGTTTCAGCAAATAGCGATGCACCTGCCAGCGGATGCGCATGGGATAATTGCCCATCAGCGTCTGCTGGTTGAGCAACGAACGCAGCCACACCGTACCGGGCAGCGCAAACAGCACGATGAAAGCCATGCCGGCGAGCTTCCAGCTCTCGGTCTGCAGGAACGTTTGCCGGTTCTGCGCCGACAGCCAGTCGACGATGCGGCCCATGAAACCGAACATCCACACTTCTGTGATGGCGATCGCCGCCACCAGCACCGCATCTACGGCGATGTAGGGCCAGACGCCGCGCGTATAATGAACGCAGAAGGCGATCAGCGTCTTCGGCGGCTCGACCGGCTCCGCGGCGGGAAACGGATCGAGCCTGTTTTCAAACCAGCGGAACATTCCAGGCACTCGACTATCTAGGCGCTCACGCGGCGCGGGATTGATGGGCAAGGCTTTGCGGCCGCGCGGCATTGCGGGCCGGCGATACGGAATCATCCGCATCGCCGGCCCTGTCCCGCGCAATATAGGGTTTCGCCGGCATTTCGCCGACAGGCTCGTTTGACGTCCCTGACGGCCCGGAACTTCCGGACGAAAGGGCGGAACCAGCCCTGCTCCTGTCGCCCGGCCGGATCAAGCGGATGATCCGGCGCACCAGCGTGGGCCGGCTGTGATCGGGCACCGCGCGCGAGAAATCGACGTCCGGCAGCATGCCGCGATGCGGCCTGCGCCGTTCCTCGGCATGTACCGCCGACGAATAGGTCTCGCCGATCAGCAGCGCCCAGGTAGCCACCTTGCGTTCATGCAGGCTTCTTGACCCCGGTATCTTGTAGGGATCGAACATTGGTCCGTCCTCCATATGCAAATGCGTTAAAAAGGGTGATGCGTCCTCGATCATCGGCATTCGGCCGAAGGCGCGGATCGAATCGGCCGGGACACGACTAGCGTCGGTCCGGACACGCTCAGCTGGGGCACGGCGCCCCTTTGGCAGTTTGAAAAACATCGCAAGATTCCTTCGAAGGCCGAAAACTGGGTTCGGCGGGAATCGGTGCGATGAGGACTTAAAGTGTCAGAAGAATCGTCGTACCGAAACCGCCAGTGGGCATAGGGGTGCCCCGGAGAGGAGCTGGAAGTGCATGGTCATCATGTGGTCCCCCTCCTTCGGTTCGGGTTGACGATGGTGAGCATATACTCGACTTCGCAGAAAATGGCCACCCGCCAGTCCAGGAATCGCCGAAAGCCGCAGGCGCCTGTGGCCGATCTGCCACTTATTAGCAGGATACGGAAATGAACGATCGTCTCCGCATCGCGCTCTACCAGCCGGATATCGCCGGCAACACCGGGACAATCCTGCGCTTCGCCGCCTGCCTCGGTATCGGCGTCGACATCATCGAGCCGGCTGGTTTCCCGCTCTCCGACCGGGCGCTGAAACGGGCCGGCATGGACTACCTCGAAATGGCGGCGCTTTCCCGCCATGCCGACTGGCACGCCTTCGAGGAGTGGCGAAAGACCGGCGCGCGCCGCCTCGTGCTGCTCACCACCAAAGCCACGACCGCGTACACCGACTTTGCTTTCGCTGCCGGCGACATCCTTTTGTTCGGCCGCGAATCCGCCGGCGTGCCGGACCAGGTCCACCAGGCGGCGGATGCGCGACTGACCATCCCGATGCGGCCCGGAGCGCGCAGCATCAATGTCGCGCTGTCCGTCGCCATGGTCGCGGGCGAAGCGCTGCGCCAGCTCGGCTAGAACCCCGAACCCCTCTTCATTGCCGCGCGCAGGCTCCACTCGCGGCGTCATTCTCACCCAGGCGCACATCGCCTTCTCCTGCAATTGCCCTATCGACATTTGTTGGCTACAAGCTCAACTTAACTTGAGGTCAAGCGGAAAAGTTCGAGATGGCTCCGGTAAGGGAATTGACGGTCGGCCAGGTGGCCGTTCGCAGCGGCGTTGCGGTATCGGCGCTGCATTTCTACGAGGCGCGCGGCCTGATCCGCAGCCACCGCACCTCGGGCAACCAGCGGCGCTACAGCCGCGACGTGCTTCGGCGCGTGGCGATCATCCGCGTCGCCCAGGAGGTCGGCATCTCGCTTGCCGACATTGCCCGGGCGTTCCAGTCGCTGCCGGAAGAGCGCACACCGAACCGCGAGGACTGGAACCTGCTTTCGACAGCCTGGCGCGACGAGCTCGACCAGAAGATCGCCCAGCTCAAGAAATTGCGCGACGGCCTGACCGATTGCATCGGCTGCGGCTGCATGTCGATCGACAAATGCCCGCTGAGGAACAAGGAAGATCGGCTGGCCAAGGAGGGGACAGGGGCGAGACGGCTGGCGGTGCGCTGACAGTCTGTCGCCAAGGTGCATTGAGATTCAGGTCAGGCCGAGTCGAAAATGGTGGCTTCCGAGAACCGGAGCGGAGCGTACTTAAAGTACGTGAGCA
>NZ_JAIUGS010000010.1:0-160260 GCF_020164735.1 Mesorhizobium sp. ESP-6-4 | reverse complement strand
AGGAACGCCAGCACGCCGCGGGCAAGCTCGGGGTTGAGCCACAGCATTTGCAAGGCGGAAATGACGCCGTCGCGGCCAAAGGCAGTCGAAAACCAGGGAATACCGGCATACGGATATGGCCCGGTCTCCAGATCGGTGGTCAGCAGGGCGATGTCGGCACGTGTGCGCGTGAGCCAGTCATTGAACACGCGGCCGGAGCTGAAAACAGTGGCGCCCTGTCGACGCTTTGAGCGCATTGCAAATCGCGCTCGCGCCGCGGCGGCGCGGAACCGATCACTGGACGGGATTTCTTCGTTCTGACCGACTTCCAGATACAGCGCCTTCTTGTCGTGCCTCCCCACCAGAATGAGAAACTCTGCATGATGGGGATGGATCTGGTCGGGCCTCATCGAAAACGCGATGACGGATTGGCGCGCCACATTGTCGAGGCCCTCGTAGCGAAATGTCACGCCTGACTCGCCGACCAAGGCGTCATGTGCACGACCGCGCCGGCTGCGCGTGGTGCCGCGCACCTCGAACATGTCACGGAAATCGGCATCGAAGTCGAACCGGACCGGCAGCAACACCTCACGCGCGGAGTAATTCGTGAAAGTGACACGCTCGTACATGCGGTCATGCCAGATGAATCTGGTCCGCTCGATGTGCACGACCCCAGGCAGCGTCTCACTGCCGTCGGGCCCGTTGGTAGCCAAATTTGTGAGATTGGCGGTGAATAGGATGTTGTCCTGAGACAAGGAGGCTCCGAGCAGCGACGGCATGCGGCCACCTACGAACAGCCGAAAACGCGACAGCACTCGCGTATCGTCGCGGAAAAGCCCGTCGCCGCTGCCGCGTATGTCGCCATAGCTGTCCGCGACGACGAAGCAGTCCTCATGCTTCAGCGCAAATTGCCTATGCGGCTCGCGCGGT
The DNA here is from genome assembly GCF_020164735.1 of Mesorhizobium sp. ESP-6-4. Classification (NCBI taxonomy): domain Bacteria; kingdom Pseudomonadati; phylum Pseudomonadota; class Alphaproteobacteria; order Hyphomicrobiales; family Phyllobacteriaceae; genus Mesorhizobium; species Mesorhizobium sp. ESP-6-4. Next base: position 159,351 of record NZ_JAIUGS010000010.1, on the reverse strand, counting down.
GCCGATTCATCGAGTGCGGGGAGAGCGACCGCTGGATTAAGCTTGCGTTCTTCGACTTCGATGCTCATCTCATCCCTCCTGTTCAGATGCCGATGTTTGGCGCTCATCCAATATGCCTGCGCCCGACCATCCCCTCTCAACAGTATCTCGCATCGATGCTGCGATGCCCATGATCTCGGAGAGCGTCATTGAAATCTTGGCGGATGTTCGACGAAGCTTCCGCTGCTCGATCCCGATCGCATGCGGCGGAAGCCAGCGATTGTAACCGCCAACTCGTTTCAAGCAGTGCTGGCTATCTCAGCTGCGTTGTCGGCGAAACCGTTTCGCGAGCCGAGTGGAAATTGCCCGTCGCACGCCAGCAAGCTGTAGATCCCCAAATAGTCGCTGCACATGCGCCCGACCGTGAACCGCTTTTTAAAAGTTCTCCACACTCGTGCGCGATCGAGACTGCCTATCCGCCGCACAGCGTCGACGGCTTCGTCAATGCTTTCCACTATCAGTCCGGATACGCCGTGATCGATGACCTCTCGAACGGCTCCACGGTTGAATGCAATCACCGGCGTTCCGCATGCCATCGCCTCGATCGTCACTAGGCCGAACGGCTCCGGCCAGTCGATCGGAAACAGCAGCGCTGTCGCGTTGCCCAAAAATTCCGCCTTCTCACGCTCATCAATCTCGCCAATGAACTCGACATTCGAATGTCGAAGCACCTGGGGTTCGACTTTGTCGCTCCAAAATGACCGGTCAACTGCGTCGATTTTGGCCGCGATCTTCAGCGGCATTCCGGCGCGGTTGGCGATTTCTATCGCGGCTTCCGGTCCTTTTTCGGGTGAGATGCGGCCGAGGAACGCGAGGTATCCAGAGGCTTTCGGCCGGAATGGCAGGATATCGTTCGGCAGGCCGTGATAGACCGTTCCAAGCCAATTGACCGGCGGCATGGGCCGGCGCTGGTCGTCCGAAATCGAGACCAGTGGAATGTCGTTGAACATCGCGTATAGCTGCGACAAATCCGGAAGGTCGAGCCGGCCATGAAGCGTGGTAACAGTTCGCTGCGCGAACTCTCTAATTATCGGAAAATGGAGAACATCGACGTGGAAATGCAGCACGTCGAATTGGTCCGCTCGCCTGCGGACCTCTTCAAGCATCATGACGTGGTAAGGAATCGGATTCTTTGCTTTCGGATTGAAGCGAAGCGCAACGTCGCAACATGCCACCAGTTCGGCCGAAGTACGGGAATCGCCGCTGGCGAACAGCGTCACGTCATGCCCCCTTCGAACCAGCTCTTCCGTTAAATATGAAACGATGCGCTCGGTCCCGCCATAGAGCTTCGGTGGCACGGACTCAGTCAGGGGGGCGATCTGGGCAATCTTCATATGCGGGAATCCTGGAACGAAAGCAGGCCTTCGACCAACCGGCTCGGGAGCGGTTAGTCCTTCTCCAGTTGTCGCGAACTTTCGAACTGCTAATTTGTTCCCGGTATCAATCACTTCGCCGTGGCATTACACAAACTGGGAAAGGGCGCGCCACATGGCCATAAACTGCCGGACGGGCAAGCCCGTTAGCGAGCATGGCGGCAATCGAGGCGATGGTGATGCAGTGCGGCTTCAGTTCGAAGCTCTAAGCGCCCTGCTTTCAGGCGCGTGATTGTTCCGGGCCAAATCCCAGGAGCCGCGCAACTTCCCGCGAACTCGAGAATGGCCCTACGGGAGATCTTTCGTCATCTGGCGACAAGGTCTTGGCGAAGGGCTTAAGCCCCGCTTCTTAAGCTTCTGTTTCCTTTCGATCGATAGGTTCGGCATGGAACCTTTTGCGGGTCATCCAGTCCATGTCGGTGTATGCTTTCCCAATTAGTCGAGAACTTCCCGCCATTCGAATCGTGGCGAACGCAATTGCTCGCCTTCCGAGTCACGAGGCGGCTACGCTCTGGCGGGAAACTGCTACGCATCTGCTTTCGGTCGCGACCGAACGCGGCCAGGACGCCAACGATGCGCGCGCTGAGGTCCGTCGCTTCTTCGACGCCGTTCAGGCGGCCTTGCTCAGCAGCGTACCCGCCTAGCCGCAGCCTCGCTGGGCCGGCGACGGAGACCAAGCCAGCCTTACGCGATCGCACCGCACAGCTCGTCGAGCGTCAGATCGCCGTTCTGGGTCATCCACTGACGCACGAAGTCGGCGCGAGCGGCCAGCTTGCCGCCGCCAGTGGCATGGCCTTGCCGGAGCGGCTCAAGCGCCCCCCTCTCGGCGCGCAGCTTCATCAGATCGTTCACGAACTTCCGCGAAACCCCGGAAATGACGCGACGCCTCTCGGTTTCAAAGATGGGATGTATCGACGAGCACCAACTACCCCAGGGTTTGGCTTGCCAGAGCATAGGTCCTCGGCCCAGCCGAACGGCCATTTTGCACGCGCTGCAGGTCAATATCCGCGGAGGGGAACTGCCCCAAGTCGAGAAAAATGGTCGGCGTTATCTGAGGATCCCACTCGACGCGCTTCCAGGGTCGGTTTGGGGCTCGTAACGTTCGGTCTGACCCGAAGTGCCGGAGCCCCAGCATTCCTGCCGTCATGCGGCAAGAGCCATGGCATCGGCGCCTGCGGCCTGGCGCAACGGACAGTCCGGCTTGGTCACTGCCCGCCAAATGGCCGCAATCACGTCCGCCGGCTCGGTGATCTTCGTGTTCGCCGCCGCCGCGTGAGCGGCAAAGACCTGCTTGGCAATGGGGCCATAGGCTTCGGGAATGCCCCCCGCTTCTGCCATCTTGCCGCGTGCGTTGGCCCCGAAACGGGTCCCTGGAGCTTGGCCGGGCAGGACCAGCCGCGTGCGGATGCCGAAGGGCTCGAGCTCCAGCGCGAGGCATTCGGTAAAGGCATTCACCGCAGCCTTGCTGGCCGTGTAGATCGGTAGCAACGGCAGCGCCTTCAGCGTTGTGCTGGAGGAAACATTGACGATCGTCCCCGCTCCGCGTTGCCGGAACTGCGGCAGCACGGCGCGGACCATCTCGATCGTGCCGAAAGTGTTGGTCTCAAAAATTTCGCGGATTATCTCTTCCGGCGTGCCCTCCAGCGGTCCCATCCAGCCGATGCCCGCATTGTTTACGAGCGCATCGATCGGACCTGCTGCCTCGACCGCGCGGCCGATGGCATCGCGCTCGGTCACGTCGAGTTGCAGGATGCGCAGTCGATCGGAGGCGGGCAAGACATCCTCGCGCGGGCTGCGCATCGTGGCGACGACCGACCAGCCCTTGTCGATGAAGTGGCGCGCGGTCTCCAGCCCGAAGCCAGAGGAGCATCCGGTGATCATCACGGTATTCATGGGGTGTCTCCGTTGTTGGATGCTTTGGATATCGACCTTGCGGAGCGAACTTTCTATAATCGCATGTCCTTGATTGTTTATCGAAAGTCCGAAATGTCAGATCCGCTTTCCGAAGTGATCGCCCTTTTGCGTCCGCGCGCGCCCTTTTCGAAGCTGGTGGACGCTTCCGGCCGCTGGCGCGTACGGCGGACCGAGGTTGGACAGGTCTACTATTGTCTGCTCCTTGCCGGTCAGGCGCGTCTCGAGGTGGACGGCAAGCCGCCGATGAACCTTTGCCAAGGCGATTTCGTGCTGGTGCCGGCGGTGCAGAGCTTTTCAATGTCGAGCGCCGACCCCGAACCGCCGCCTGGGCTGGAAAGCCGCCCTTTGATCCGTCCGGACGGATCAGTGCGGATCGGGCCAGAGGATGCCCCTGTCGAGGTGCAGCAGCTCATCGGGTATTGCAGCTTCGGCGCCCCGGATGCGGAGCTGCTGGTGTCGCTGCTTCCCGATATGGCCATGGTCCGGGGCGAGCAGCGTCTTGGCGACCTGGCGCGACTGGTGCGGGACGAGGCGAGAGCGGATCGCCCGGCACGCGACGTGGTTCTGGAACATCTGCTGCAGGTGCTACTGATCGAAGCTCTGCGTTCTGCGACCGAGACGAGTGCCACGCCAGGCCTGCTGCGCGGGCTGGCGGACGACCGGTTGACCGGCCCGCTGCGCGCCATCCACGCGGCGCCAGATCGCGCATGGAGCGTCGCCGAGATGGCACGTGAGGCGGGGCTGTCCCGCTCGGCCTTCTTCACGCGATTCAACCGAGTGGTGGGCATGGCGCCGATGGAATACCTGCAAAGCTGGAGGATGACGCTGGCCAAGCACATGCTTAGAGCGCGGCAGCATAGCATCGCGCAGATTGCGGCGAAGACCGGATATGGCTCGACGAGTGCCTTCAGCTCAGCCTTCTCGCGGTGCATGGGGGCGCCGCCAGCGCAATACGCCCGCGGTGGTTGAAGCGGCGAAATCAGGTGTTTATAGCTGTGCCAGTGGCGGGCCGGGAGCTGACGGGCAGCTTTTCAGCGGTGATAGTCAAAACCAGACCTTCAGGCATTTCTTCGACGTGAACTGTCCCGCGGGTAGATCGTTGACCGGATCTTTCATTCCGTGGGCGACGACAGCAACTGCGGGACGAACTCCTCCGATGTGTCGTCAAATAGGGGCGGTTCTTCTTCAGCCTCCTGCTTGGGCTCGACCATCAGGAGACCAACGACGATGAGCGCCAGAGAGACCCAGGTGAGCGCCGGTATCGCCTCACCCAGCAAAAGCATGCTCCAGCCTATGCCGGCTGCGGTGACTGCGTAGGCGTTCTGGCTTGCAAAAACAGCGCCTGTGCTGGAGATCAGCGCGATGAAAAGCAGCATCGCCAAATTGCCGGCAACGGCCATTAGAACGACGATCATGCCAAGCCGTCCGGTCAGTAGATCAAAAGGGATGAAATCCCGATAGAAAGCTGCCAGCGGCATCAGCATCAAAACCGAAGCAACAAGGGTGATGCCGAACAGAGCGACGCTATCGATGGCAGCAGGCTTGTACTCCGAGAGGTAAATATCCTCGGTCGCGTAAGTGATCGGGATGACGAGTGCAATGGCAAGCCACAACCAACTGGTCGCCATTTCCGCCGGCTCTCCATAGAGAAGTATGATGAAGATACCGGCGAGACCCAGTCCAAGTCCCAAAAACCGCTTCAGATTGGGCGCCTCCGTCCGCATCAAGGAAGCGAACAGGAATACGGCGAATCCCTCGAGGACGATGACAATAGAGACGATGAAGGCGGGAAGCTTGCTTGCCAGCCAATAGACCAGCACCTGATTGATCACCGAGCTGATGAATGCAAGGATGAGAATGAACTTCCAATCCGAGCGCGTAAGATCAGCAAAGCGGGGCATTGTCTGCCGCTTCATGCTTATCCCGATGCAGAACACAGCCCCAATCACGTCAATAAGGAGCGCCAGTCCGATCGGATGAGCTTCAACGAGTGAAGCCATCTTCGATAGTGGCACGACAAGGCCCCATAATCCTCCGCAAGCCAGCAGCAGCAGTGCGCCACGGAATGTGCGGATATTCTGCCGCATTTTGCGCTCGCGATCATAGACCTTCTGGGCCATTGTGGCGAAAACCGTAGCGAGCTTGCCCAGACCATCCGGGCGGCCTGCCACATCGAGGATGCCGAGCTTTGAAGGATTGAACCTCCCGCTTTCCAAGGTCGCGGCCGCCTTCGTCAGCTTTGTCACCTGCCGCAGATATTCTTTGTCGATGTCGCGCAGCCTCTTCTTCTCGATGCAGGTGGAAACCCGTGCCTTGAGAAGTGCGAGTTCGAAGTCCTTGGGCAGGAAATCCTCGGCCCCCAATTCGATCGCCTTGACGACGCTGCTCATCTCATCGTCGAGCGCGGAAATCACAATAACCGGAACATCCCGCGTTCTGGACGATACCTTCAGATTCTTCAGTACCTCGAAGCCGTCCATTACCGGCATGATGATGTCGAGAAGGATGAGATCGAAATTTTCGGTGGCGAGCAGTTCGAGCGCCGCCCGGCCGCTGTCTACCGCCGCGGCTTGGTGGCCGAGAGCCTCGACCGATTTCTTGAGCTTGATCCTTATGGTCCGGGAGTCGTCAACGATGAGAATCCTGCCAGGGTTGCTCAAATTATTCTCCCAAATTAAAGATTATTCGAAGCTCCGTCACGGCGGCGTCGAACGCGCGCTGTGCATTGTCGATTTCCGCCAAATCCGTCGGCCCGCCACTTGCGCATCGCGCCTCGACCCGGGCGCAGATTTGGCTGAGTTCGGCCGCACCCATGTCCCGCGCGTTGGATTTCAGGGAGTGGGCAGCCCGCCGGATGGCGGTCAGGTCGGAAGCCGGACCCGACCGCATGTCTTGCATGATGGATGCCCCCTCCTCGAGGAAAGACTCCACGAGCTCTACAAGGTCGGCTTCTTCGCCACCGATAAGCTCGCGCAGTTTATCAAGTGCCCCTATATCGATCGCCACGATGTCCCTCGATTTCGACCGCGAACTTCGATCGGCGCTGGCGATGTACGATCGAAATCGACCGCCCTGCTTGAATTTGTCAGCGTTCCCTTGCGCTGAAAAGGTAGACTATCGCGGGCGCGCTAAATTAGCGATAGCGCATAGTTTCGTTCAATGCTGCAACGGCTGGTGGCGATTGCGCCAAGATCCGACCTTGCATTTCAGAGCCTTGGCACGCTGGGCTCCTGGAAATCTCTCCCTGCACCGGCAAGTCTCTGCCCGCCAGCCAGCACCGCCTTGTTCAGCGAGGCGATGAGGTCTTCCATGCGCAGCGGCTTACTGAGGTAATCATCCATCCCTGCATCCAGATACCTCTCGCGATCACCGGCCATTGCGTTGGCGGTCAGGGCGATGATGAACGGCTGACGCGCATGTTGGCTGCCGGACGCGCGGATCAATCTTGTCGCTTCGAGACCGTCCATGTCAGGCATTTCGATATCCATCAGGATAACGCCATGGCTGCCCTGGGTATATGCAGCGACTGCCGACTGCCCGTCGACCGCCAGTTGCGGCTTGTACCCCAGGCGCTCGAGCACCTTGGAGCCAAGTTTCCGGTTGGTGGCATTGTCGTCGACCAGGAGGATGCGAAGCGGAAATTTCTCCGCCATCGTACTGTCGAGTGCCGGCGCCTTCAGCTGATCGGATCGGATGGAGCGTATCGGAGTTCCGGCAAAGATCGACAGCAATGCATTGAGCAACGGTGATGGCTTGATTGGCTTGGAAAGCATGGCCGCAAACTTGATACTTTCCATCTCTTTTTTCTTGTCTTCCGGTATGGGCACCATTGAACTGAGCAGCACCAACGGAACGCTGCCGTTGCCTTCGAGCGCGCGTATTTGCCTGGCCAGTTCGATCCCATCCATGCCGGGCATGTTCATGTCGAGAACGATGACATCGAAAACTTCGCCTCCCGCAAGCCGTCGAAGCGCGTCGGCGGGATGTTCGATTGCTGATGCAGCCATATCCCAGGCCTGTGCCTGCAAGGATATGATGCGCCGATTTGTTGCGTTATCGTCGACGATCAGCAGCCGCTTGCCAGCCAGTTCATCCTTCGTCGGCAGCAGTTGTGTCGCTCTTTGGCTCGAGGCAACCGGAGCGCGGATGGTGAAAAAGAATGTCGTGCCTTTTCCTTCGGCGCTCTCCACCCAAATCTCACCGCCCATCAATTCCACCAGACGCCTGCTGATCGCCAGACCGAGCCCGGTTCCGCCATAGCGTCTCGTCGTGGAAGCATCGACCTGGCTGAATGATTTGAACAGGCGATCCATCCGGTCCTTGGCTATGCCGATACCGGTATCGCGCACCGCGAACTGGAGCGTACACGTTTTGCGCTCGCCCTCGCCCTGCGGACTGGTGCCCGCGGCTCCGGACGGCACCTCCATCACGGAAAGCACGACCTCTCCCCGCTCGGTGAATTTGACGGCATTGTTGAGCAGGTTGATCAGAACCTGCCTTAGACGGTTATTGTCGGCGACAATAGTTTCCGGCGTGCCGGGCTCAACGACATAGCCGAGGTCCAATCCCTTCTCTGCTGTCCTTGGCGCAATCAAATCGATCGCGCTTTCGAGGCACTCGCGCAATTCGAACTGCCGGGGATCGAGATCAAGCTTGCCCGCCTCGACCTTGGAAAAATCGAGTATGTCGTTGATGATGGTCAGCAGCGCTTCCGCGCTGTTGTTTATCGTCTCGCCGATTTCCCGCTGCTCATCGTCAAGTTTGGTAGCCAGCATCAGGTTGGCCATGCCGATAACGCCGTTCATCGGCGTGCGGATTTCATGGCTCATGGTAGCAAGGAACGTGCTCTTGGCTTCGTTGGCAGCCTCCGCCGCCTCCTTTGCCTCTGTCAACGCCGGCGAAAGCTCCTTGAGCTCGGTGAACAGTTGTGCGTTGTGAAGCGCCGCACCCGCATTGGCGGCGATGGTCGAAAGCAGCCGCAGCGAATTTTCATTGAACATACCCTCTCGTGTCGTACTCTGCACACTGATCACTCCGACATTGCCCTGAGCGGTCTTGATCGGAACACCAAGATACGAAAGTGCATCCTTGCCAACCGGAGTTGCTCCGATTTCCGCGCCGCGTTCCGCGACATCCTGGTTGATGAGCAACGGCTCGCCGGTTTCCAGGATCTTGCTTGTAAGGCCCTCGCCGAGCTTGAGTGTGGTGAAGGCTTCGCCGAACTGATAAGGAAAATGGATCAGCTTTGTGTCCGGATCGAGCAGAGCGACGTAGACTATATCGGCGCTGAAAATCTCCTGCATCTGATCGCCGATCAGCTGGATTGTGTTGCCAAGTTCGGCTTCGCCGATGAGTGCTTGACTGACCTTGCTGATCGCACCCAGTTCAGCGGCTCGGTGCTCCGTTTCCTTTAGAAGCCTCTGGGTCTCATCGAAGAAGCGGGCGTTGGCAATCGCGACACCCATATTGGAAGCTATCGTCTGCAACAATCGTACGTGATTCTCATCGAAGGCATTCTTTTCGTAGCTTTGAACACTAACCACTCCGAGCGTTCTCTCGCCCGAATTGATCGGCACGCCAATGTATGATGAGGTCCTGTCATCTTCGTCTGGAAAATAGGCACCGCGCCTTTTTCCTTCCTCCATGGTGCTGAAAACCAGCGGCTTCCCCGTGGAGATAATTTCCGACGTAAGCCCTAACCCCATCGGGAACGGCTCGATGGTTTTGTGACCTCTATAGTAAGCGTAAGGAACTCGAACTACACCGGATTGACTGTCGTGCAGCAGAATCTCACTGACCTCGGTGCCGAAGGCCTCCCTGACCTTATCGCCAACCAGCCGAATAATCGTGTCGACGTTCAGTGACTTCGTCATCGCTTCGCCGACGCCGTTGAGAATGGCCAATTCCTTGGCCCGGTCTTGCGCCACTTTCAGGAGCCGCTGCGTCTCGTCGAAGAGGTAGGCGTTGGCGATGGCAACGCCCATGCTGGCCGAGAGCCCTTGCAGCAGGCGAACATGATCTTCGTTGAAAGCGTTTTTTCTGTAGCTCTGCACGCTAACCACACCCAGCGTCCTATTCCCAGCAATAATAGGCACACCGAGATAGGTTTCAGTCTTGTCCTCTTCCTTGGGCATCAGGGCGCCCAACTCGATTGCATCCTCGAAAGTTCCCAGGAACAGTGGCTTACCCGACAACATAACTCTCGAGGTAAGTCCTTCGCCCATCGCAAAAGGTTCAGGGTACTGGTAATTGCCGTCGAATGCATAGGAGACGTTGATCAAATTGGACGTCTCGTCGTGCAGCAGGATTTCCGTCAAATCCGCGCCGAACATCTCGCGAACCTTGTCGCCAACGATACGGGTCACTGTTTCGACATTCAGCGTCTTGGCAGTCGCTTCGCCGACGCTGTTGAGGATGGCCAGTTCCTTGGTGCGTTCCTCGGTGAATTGAATCAATCGCTTGTTTTCGGCGGAAAGACGGTCAAGTTCGATTGCCGCAGCTGCCTCGGCCTTTTCCAGCTCTGCAATACGCCGGTTTGCGGATTCAAGGCGGCTGGAAAGGTCGTTTTCGACTGAGCCCTGCATGTCGGCTTCTCCCAAAAGGGACATTCCGCCAAGTTCGAGCGGAACGCTTCCCTCAATCCATCGCATATTAGCAAGCAATGTTACATGCTAGATCCCCGATTGACAGTACCTGCGAGGCTTGGCCTGAGGGGAACAAGCTAGACTCCCGATGCAGACTACATGTCTGCTTTCAGCGGGTGACAAGATTGCCTTCAGCGGCCGACATCGGGCGCAAAGCTCCCGTTCACTTCAGGATCCAGGCCGGCCCTGCAGACAACCCAAAAAGTGAACCAGGGGACGTCGGGTTCTCTTCAGGAAAGGCGCCGTCGCGCACGAAGCAATTGGCGATAGCCGCGCTCGACCATCTTCAAGCCGTCGCGCACTAATTCGACGCGTCTGATATCGAAAAGCCGAGCGTGCCAGTCGGCGGCGCTGACCAGTCGCCGACCGAACAAGGCGGTCGCGACTTCAAAATGGGATGCCTGCTCTTCCCGGCCATCCAAGCATCGCAGCATGTGACCGAGGCGCCGGCGCTGAGCCGCGGTCAATCGGGGATCGGGAAGGTGTTGCCTGTGGATCAAGCGGATGAACCGTTCGATAGCTTGCAGCCGGTCGTGCGCCATGTCGTCCAACGGTATGATGCCGCTGCCCTCCCGCGTTTGCACATCCGGCGGAACCTCGACAAGGTTCACACGACCCCAGGGTTGATCTCCGGTGGAGACGCTAAATCCGAAGTTCGTATCGCCTGCACATCAATAAGTTGCAATCGAGGACCCGAAAAACCAAAAGTTGACATAACTGGCAAGGCAGCATAGGAACTGGTCGTCGATATTGCTGGCTGAGCTTTGGTTATCGCGCGCTTGGCAACGCGCCCTGAACGAACTTTCTTTCAAAATCGTCATCTTCAATCGGCAGCGCGTTCGCGTTGCCTTGGCTCAATATTGCTATGAAAGGGTTCATCATGACCACTGGCACAGTTAAATGGTTCAATTCCACCAAGGGCTTCGGCTTCATCCAGCCTGACAACGGCGGCGCCGACGCGTTCGTTCATATCTCTGCGGTCGAGCGCGCCGGTATGCGTGAAATCGTTGAGGGCCAGAAGATTGGCTATGAACTTGAGCGGGACAGCAAGTCAGGGAAGATGTCGGCCGGTAAGCTGCAGGCCGTCTAATCGGATCAGCTTTCCTTTGACCACGGATGTACTGGCACTGTGAAAGCATGAGACCTAATGGGGGTCAGGCAAATCTGCCTGACCTTTTTTAATTTCGGCGGAATGTGCGCTTCGAATAAATGGATATTGGCGGCGGGCCGAAGCCAAGATGATCGAGGAAATCTCGATGACAAACAAAATGAACGAGCTTCAGACAATTAATACCGCCTGGCAAATCGCAATCCAGGAAATTCTCCGGTTAGTCGTGCGGGACATCTATAAAACAGGCGACGAGGCTTTATTCTTGTCCCATATTAAGCGCCTCGAAGAGTCTGCGATAGACAGCATCTCCACGGACCTTAGGCTTCGAGGGAACGACGAATGGACCGAGGTTCTCGTCAAAGAGAAGGCAAGCAATTTCGTCACTAGCCTTCTAACGTCCTTCACCTTTGATCGCATCTGAACCAAACGGTGTTCGGGCTCGGACCCCGGGCGATTACGCGAGCGGAATACGATGATCGCGATATCGCGTGGAGGATTTTTCGGGGAAAATCGTCCGCCCTAAATGCCCCAGCGGTCAATCCCGCCGGGGCAGCGCCTACTGTTCCTTCACCTCCCCAAGGCGGCCTTCAAGTTCTTTCATAAAATGGGCTTCGTTGAGCAGGACTTCCCAATCGGTGCCGAAACGCCCAATTAGATCGTGGGCTTGCTCGTTGGAGATGTTTGCTTCTCGGGACAACCGGTCTGCCAAGAGATCAAAGGTGGCGAGATCTGCCTCGAGCAAGCTGCCATCGCGGTGCTGCATCGCCGTCGCAATCACTTCGAAGACGCTGCCGACTTCCTCATAGATTTCGCTTACCGCGATGCCCTCTCGGTCCGCAGCTTCCATCGCCTGGTCCGCTAGATCGTTTATCGCGGCCGGGTCGTCGGTCACCGCATCCGGCAGATGCTCTGCCATCCATATTTCCAGGAAATTTGCGCCGCGTATACTCATTTTGCCATAAGCAGCCGGCGCATATTAGGTTCCGCTTATCTTGACGCGGCAGCGAGTCGCGCTTCAGACTCAAAACCGCGGCGAAGGGCAGCGTCAACATTGGCCACGAGGTCTTGGCGAAGGGCTTAGGCCGCCCCCTTAAGCTTCTATTTCCTTTCGATCGATAGGTTCGGCATGAAACCTTTTGCGGGTCATCCGGTCCATGTCGGTGCATGCCTTCCCAATTAGTCGAGAGCTTCCCGCCATTCGAATCGTGGCGAACGCAATTGCTCGCCTTCCGAGTGACGAGGCGGCTACGCTCTGGCGGGAAACTGCTACGCATCTGCTCTCAGTCGCGACCGAACGCGGCCAGAACGCCAACGATGCGCGCGCTGAGGTCCGTCGCTTCTTCGACGCCGTTCAGGCGGCCTTGCTCTGCAGCGTGCCCGCCTAGCCCCTGCCTCGCCGGCCCGGCCCCCGACCGGAGAATCAGGCTGCCTTCCGCGATCGCACCAGGAGCTGAACTACAGTCGCGCGCCATTCATCATTCATTCATAATATCAGCAGATTCTCACAAGCGGGCATGCTGATGCTCCTCAACTGCAACACCAGACTATAGGCAGGCTGCGCATCGGGCGGTGGCGAAACAGACAGGCGGGGGGAGGAGGACTGATCAAAATGTCGAATAAAGAAACCGGAACATCCCCTTCGCTCGGGATGCGTGTCGCCGATCTGAGAACAAGGATGCTGGACGCCAGGATCACCGAGCATGAGATTAAAATTTTCCAGAAGGTCGCGGCCATTATGGGGCGCGGCGAAGGCTCCTTACGCATTGACGCGGACGATTTGATCGCCACGTCCTTTCTTACCGAGACGATGGGCGAGCCGACACTGAACTGACAGCTCAGGTACTCCGGGCTAGAAGCGGAGAGCCTGCGCAATGGTGCGCCTTCGTTATGGGCGTTGCCGTCGGCGTGGGCTTCGCCATCGTCCACGCCTTCGCGGCTGGATCAGAGTGGGCGCATGCCGCGGATCCGGTGAGCCGACGCAGGAGAAAAAGCGCGATTTTGCTCCACTCCTTACCGCCTATCAAGCTACATGTCGCTCTGCTAATATAAAAATGCCGCAGCATCGCGCGGTGGCTGGGAGGATCCAAGTGCCAAGCCGCTGGACCATTCTTGCCGTTTTGTTTGTCGCCCGTGCCGCCTTCGCCTTTCAATTTGGCAGTGTGGGGGCTGTAGCGCCGCAGCTTCGCCAGAGCCTCGGTGCGAGCTTGGCTGACATCGGCATCCTTATCGGAATCTACTTTGCGCCGGGCGTCCTGCTTGCCTTCCCCGCTGGTACGATCGGACATCGCCATGGCGACAAGGCGACGGTCCTCGCCGCACTCCTGGCGATGCTGACTGGCGAATTGCTGATGACCTCGTCGGCATCATGGAGCGTGCAAATCGCAGGCCGACTGATTGCGGGCACTGGCGGCATTCTCTTGAGCGTTCTGATGACCAAGATGGTCGCCGACTGGTTTGCCGGCAGGGAAATCGCAACCGCGATGGCCATTTTCGTCAACTCGTGGCCGGTAGGCATCGCAATTTCGCTCATGCTCTTGCCATGGATCGGAGCGAGGTTCGGCCTTCCTGCCGTCAACCTTGCCGTCGCAGGGTGGATCATGATCGGCTTCGGCCTGATGGCGTTTTTTCTACCGCGCGCCCGAGGCGGTTGTCTCCGTTGGTGGTGAACCAGGCAGTGTGACCTCGGAAATGGTCTATGCGGTGATTGCCGCTAGCTCGATCTGGTGTCTCTACAATCTCGGTTTGGTGATGATCTTCAGTTTCGGCCCAACGATGCTCGTCGAGCGAGGCTGGTCCATGGCTGCAGCTGGATCAACGATCAGCATCGTCCTCTGGCTCACGGCGCTTTCGGTTCCCTTAGGAGGCTTGCTCGCTGATCTGACCAAACGCGGCGAAGCTATCATCGTCGTAGGCTGCATCGGCTTTGCGTTGCTGACGGTTCTCCTGTCGCGAAGCGGCCAGGTGCTTCCTGCCGTCATTGCCGTTGGGACCATTTGCGGCCTGCCGGCCGGCGCCATTATGAGCCTACCCGCGCGTGTGCTCGAGCCGAAGACGCGGGCGATCGGAATGGGAATTTTCTATACGGCTTTCTATGCCGGGAGCCCGGTTGGGTCCGCGATCGGGGGAACGCTCTCCACGTCGCTCGGCTCCGCGAGCGCCGCGCTCGACTTCGGCGCCGTCATGCTCCTGGTTTGCCCAGCCATTCTGTGGGTATTCCACCGTGTCGTTGCTGGCCAAAATCCGCCGGCCATACCCTTGATGTAAACAACGGATGGCGTATGAGGCGCTTCACCAATGACCGGGATCACAATTCGCTTGGCTCAGCCCGGCGATGAAGTGGCGCTGCAAAGTCTCCTTGTCCGGCATACGGATAGCTCCCTTTACCTGCGCTAAATTAGAGCCGTCACCCCCGCCGCTTCTGGCCCGAGGGGCAGCTCCGCTCGAGCGAAGTCGATCGACGGCTCGTACGCCCTCCAGATGGCAGAGACATAAGCTTCCGTTGCCCGGTGGAGAAATTGGCCCAGGCGGATTTCGGAAACTTCGGGAGGCTGCTTGTAGAAAGTCGACCTGCTTTGCCCTTATCCTGCGGCTCGGTGGGCGATCTCATAATCCCGTCCGGTGGGTCCAGTCTCGGTGACATTCGGTCGCCTGAGCCGTGACTCGACGCGACGCAACTCGTTTGCCGTAAATTGGCGGCGTGATCGGCTCGTGACTGGGCGCGTGACAGCACCGTCAAAACGGCCAGTTTCGCACAGCCGAAGCGTGCAGGCCAAGAAAACTGGCAACCGACGGCGGCCGTTTGAGGCCCCATTCGAGCGCCTGCCGGCTGAACCTAGCCATCCTGCTCCTGCGGTAGGCCGTCGGTCAGATCGTAAAAATCGGACTTCGAGCCGACGAAAATATGCTTGACAAGGCGCAGGCCGGTCGGTCGGTCAAGGGTTCCGGCTGCGACGAAGGTTTCAATGCCCGGAGCCGCCTTCCAGAATAGATTACCACCGCAGCGCGAACAGAAGCCCCGCTCGACGTCATCTGACGAGCGGTACCAACTGAGAGTCGATGACGCTAGCAGTCGGAGATCTTCCGAACGACAGGCCGCCATAGCCGCGAAGTTGCCGCTGGTGCGGGCGCATTGGGTGCAGTGACAGGCTATAGGCTGTGCAAGCTCGCCCGCTATTTCGTAACGCACAGACCCGCATAGACAACGACCCGATGACATGGAGACCTTACCCGCAGAGGAAGATATTGTTCCATGAAGTTGCAAGCCATTAGAGCGTTGAGCTGAAGTAGCGGCCAGAGTCTAGGCGTCTTCTGAATCCGCTCGCGGCCACGGCGAAGGGCTTCAGATATGCAAATCGCACACCGCCGCTCGACCAGCGTGGGGTTGCTGGTCAGCCAAATCGCTCCGCTCCAAAATGCGCACAAAGTAGCTGATCAGGCGGCGGAGATCGGATCTTCGTCGATTATCTGCGCAACCAGCGCGGCGCAACGGCAATCATGCCTTTTAGCGCCTGCATTAGGTGAGCTTTGTGCGGCATTCCTGGGTGCGGACCATCCCGGAAAAGGGGAGCACAAGCAGATTGTGGGAAGATGCCCGTCGGCTTCGGCCGGCGGGTTCTTCTTTGGACGGAACCTAAAACCCGGACACGCATTCCCCTTCCATGTTCAAGGACAAAGAAACCCTTGTTGTCGAAACGTGTTTGCTTGTAGCCATTCCAGTGTCGATAGGCATGGCCGTGCTCTCGGCTGCCCTGTTCCACTGACGAGTACCCGGACAAGGGGCTGGCGGCAAATGCCATCCACCTCGATAAAGAAAACAGAATACGATCCGGCAAGCAGGGTCCTCTCGGTGTGGTTCGTGGCCAGCGGCAAGCGCTACGATTTTGAGGAGGTGCCGCCCGAGACATATGCGGCGTTCCGGTCGGCATTCGTCAAAGGTCGCTATTTCAACGACCACATTCGCAATCACTTCCGGTATCGACCTATTTCGGACTAAGCGTCCATCTCAAGCGGCTTTTGCCCGGGCTGTTCGTGCCATATGACTTGGCGCAGGTCTCTCCGGTCCACCATCTGCCCGCAGGTCTCGCGGCGGTAGGTATCGGGCGTGGGAGGTGCACCCGGCTGGTCGTGCATGGTGAACGAGAAGGAGGGCCGAGTTCGGAGAGCTTGGTCATTTGGAAAGCTTCTCGACAGTCTTGACGATTGCCGCTGATATCGCCTCAGCCTCGTTAAGTAGCGACGGGCCGTAATGACCGTTCACTTGGTCTTCGCTCGGCAGAACGCCAGGCGGGCAATGCTCCTCGATCGTCGCCCTGATCAGCTGGAGCACGACGCGGCAGTCCATGTCGTTCATCCGGCTGGTCATTTGGAGAAATCCCGCGCCACGGGCTCGGCCAGACTGAACTCGAAGACACTGTTCTCTTCCTCGTCGACGACCCGGAACCAATGCTCCTGCAAGGCTCTCGGTGAGATTGGCGCGCCGGCCACGTGCTCGGCCGCCTTTATTGGCTCGTCGACATCCACAGTTTGCGCTGAGACGACCTCTTCGCCGCACAGCTCTTCGACCTGATATCGAGGCATCTTGTCACCGCCGCCCGAAGGCTTTCGCCACGCGTTCGAGCGTTTCGCGGTCATTGCCGTGCTTCTTGATCAACTCGCGTATCTGCTGCGGCGTCAGCGCGACCTTCTGGGCGAAATGCTCCACCTCATCGTCTTCCTCGGCGGAAACCCGATCGCGTTCGCGGAAGTCGCGCTTGCTCTTGTCGTCCACCATGTCGGTTTCTCCTGACTGGCAGAAACACCCACGTTGCCCTCTTGTTCCACCTCTTTAGCCGGTGCTTGTCGCTGG
Organism: Mesorhizobium sp. ESP-6-4; assembly: GCF_020164735.1. Taxonomy (NCBI): domain Bacteria; kingdom Pseudomonadati; phylum Pseudomonadota; class Alphaproteobacteria; order Hyphomicrobiales; family Phyllobacteriaceae; genus Mesorhizobium; species Mesorhizobium sp. ESP-6-4. The sequence continues at coordinate 142,425 of NZ_JAIUGS010000010.1, read as the reverse complement.
GTCGGGAACATAGTGGAGTGTGCGTGCTTCATGACTCCATGAGCACACGCGGTATCAACTTCGTCGACCGATGGATGGCAGAGCACCTGCCGAACGCGATCACTGATGATCCGGTCGCCGTGAGCGACCTGGCGGACGAACTGATGAAAGCTGCCGAACAAGCAGGCATCCCGGCCGCCGAGATCACCGAGGAAATCGACAGTGTCTTTGAAGTGATTTTCGAAGCGATCGAGCACCAAAGGCCGCTTGGCGCCATCGGCTTACGGGTCAGTCGATAGAGGTGATGGATTTCCGCCAAGGTAGATATCGAGTTTAGCGCCCGCACATTGGTATCACTCCATGTCGGGCACATCGCCGCTCACAAACAAAGTGTTTGGCGGGCCGTAGTCCCCAAGCGCCGGATCGGCATCCCGGCTCCAGGCGATGACGCCAACGTGTTTGCCAGCCAGTGCTTTGGCGGTACGGGTCGCCCGTTCTTCGCTTTGCTCATCGGCCGGGCCGTACATCGGAAATAGCTCGCCGTCGTCGCCGCGGTCGAATGCGACCACAACAATCAGCTTCGGCTTTTTCTGCCCAGGAAGGACGTCGTTGGACATTCAACGGCCTTTCTCAGTTGAGCGGCGCTGATTCCGCTTCAAGAGCGTCGATGGCGTCAAGCACCGCCTGGCGCTTTGGCTCGACGGGCTCATATGGGTGGAACCCTGCGAGTGACAGCGATGTATAGGCAACGGTTACGGCGCTAACGAGTCGCTGCACTTTCGAACTGTCCGGAACCTCAGCAGTGGCGGCTAGAGCAAGCAAGAAGACCCTATCGTCATGGTACTCGTGCTCGCCGTCTTCGGCCTGGATGATGGCGCGCATCCGACTGAGTGCAGTGGTACGGTCGGCGAGCTGCATATCCGGATTATGCAGCAACTGGATGCCGCTGACCTGCATGCGCTTCTCGTCGGGCCACCCCTCACAACACGCCTTAATTGCGGCATTGCTAGCTGCCCACCAAACGTCAGCGGCAGCATATTCCCGTTCCGATGGCTCTTGGTCCGGTGGGAAACCCATCTCATCCCAGCCTTCGACCGCGAATGAGCCTTCAGCCGCTTCCTCAGGTGTCAACCCGGAACGCTCGATCACTTCCCGAGCAGCGTCCAGACCCCGCTGTTTTTCTTCTGGGCTCGCGCGCCTTGCATCGATCAAGATGTTCATCACCGGCCTCCCTGTGGCTGCCATCCCCACAGTGAACAAAATAGGAACAAGGTTGTCAAGCGCTCCCTTGACCGGTTAGGGCCAAGTTGCTCATTCCAGCTGATACCGCACCAACCTGAGGAATGGCGGCGAGGAGCAAAATCATTGTCGCGTCCTCAACGATTAGGACCGCACCGCCGAGACCCCGAGCGAACCCGAACGCCCGATCGGAACTTATGTTCCGTGAGCGTTGGGGGTGTTATCTTTCCTCGCTCAAGTTCATCCGGAACGCACAATGTAGACCAGCCTGATCGTAGGTGATCTTCACCCCACCAGCGTTCTTTCCCTCGAATACCCGCTGGAGCAGTTGCGTACCAAATCCAGTTTTACCCGGGGTGACAGGTGGACCGCCCTTCTCACGCCAATCGAGCTCAAGAACCCGGTCGCCTCCAGCCTCCTGCAGCTTCCAATTGATCGCGATCGATCCCGTTGCGTTTGAGAGCGATCCATATTTGATCGCGTTTGTCGTCAGTTCATGAAGCGCTAGGGCGAAAGCGAGCGCGATGTTGGGTGGAAGCCAGACTTGTTCTCCGCCGAGGTCGAAACGGTCGAGAGATGCATGCGGCTCAACGGCGGCCGCAATCAGAGCGCTGAGGTCGGCGCCGCTCCAGTTCTCACGGGTCAAGATGTCGTGCGCCTTTGCCAGGGACACAAGTCGGCTGGAAAGCGCCTGACCCGCCTGTGCCAGGCTGCTGGCGTTGCGCATAGTTTGGGCGGCTATGGCCTGAACCACCGCAAGGGTGTTCTTGACCCTATGGTTCAGTTCATTGACGAGCAACTGGCGCTGTTCCTCCCCCCGTTTGCGGTCAGATATGTCCAGGCTGATCTGCACTGCGCCCACCACCGACCCTTCCGAGCTGCGAATGGGCCGCGCGCTGGAAAGCAAATATCGCTGCGCCCCTGATGGCAGAGTGTATGCAAATTCCTCGTTGGTGGTCTCTTCGCCTCGCATTGCCTTGCTAAGCGGGCGGTCCTCCCGGCTGATGGTTTGGCCGTGTTTGTAGGCAAGAGTGTCGATCACCAGATCCGGCTTCCCAAATGGCCTTTGCGGCGGGGGCGACAGACCCATAAGTTCCGCCGCAAACCGGTTGCGGATAACCTGGCGAGCTTGCGGGTCATAGGTAAACCAGACCGCAGCGGGAACCGTCTCTAAAACCGCTTCCAACTCGCGCGTGCGCTCCGCAATTGCATGCTCTGCCGTGATCATGGCCTGCCCAATCGTGTCGAATTCCGCGACCGAGGTGAGGATCGGCTCCACGGCGCGGCCGTTGCCGAGCGCATCGGCTCGCTCGACGAGATCTGCGGTGGCCTTGGTAAACCTCCGGCCGACGAAGTAGGCCAGAGCGAGCGAGAAAAGCAGCGCCGAAAGACCGATCCCTCCGATCTGCGCGAGCGACCACCAGAGCGGTGCCTGGACCTGGGATAGTGGAATGTTGGCGGTGTAGAACCAGCCAGAATAGGGTGATCGGTAATATCCAGCCAGCAATCTGTTCCCTTCGAAATTCTGAGACTGGAAGGTTCCGGAGCGGCCTACGACCTTAGCCACGTATTCAGGCAAACCGGGCCTGCCGGTCACCTGATCATGCAATTTGGATCTGGCGACATATTTTCCCTCGCGGTCCCCGGCACCGACCGTCCACCCCTCCGGAACCGCTGGCAGCATGACAAGGCGGATGCGTTCGGTAGGAACTGATATCGAAAGGAACAACGGTTGGCCGTTGAACCCCGATACCTGCGTGGTGACGGCGACGCGATACTCGTTAGCCCTGTGCCCGGCGAACACGTTGCTGACGAGAATTCCAGCCAGTTTCAGTTGCTCGCGGTCATCAACCGTGAGCGGTGTTGTCAAGGAGGTATCGGAGGCCAGCTCAGGTCCGGTGCTTGCCAACTGGCGACCGTCCAGATTCCGCAGTGTGATCACCTCGTTCGTCCCTTGGACAAGGCGGCGCGCCTCGGAGCCAAACGCCAGCAAGTCTCCCCTGGCCAGAGCGGGGGACCTGGAGAGGCCGTCCAGAACCGTCTTAAGATTGGAGAGTTCGCCTTCGACCACCAGCGACACCTGTCGAGCGGTCCACAGGGCTTCCTGCTCGATCCGTGACCGCTCGTGCAGTGCGTATGTCACCAGCAGATGGGCAGCAAAAAGCCAGACGGGCAACACGGCTGCCGCGATTAGTCCAAGCAGATGGGCTCGTGCCGATCGACGAGACAATCTTCTCCCCCGTCACCCCCAAGAACACCTTAATCCCATGTGCGCGAACGACAAGCGCGAGGAGCAACGCGAGGCACCGCATTTGCGGCATGCGTTGGCTATCGTCGATCTTGAGGACAACCAATCGCGGGCCATCCCAGAAGGGCGGCGGGTGCGTTTTGGGGAATGTTGCTGAACCAAATAGCGGCCCCGGGCTTTATGAAGTGGGAGAGACGGGATCCCATAGGACTGTGTCATCATGATCGGACCAACGTCAAAACTTCCATTCCCTGTGCGCAAATTGGGGAGGCGAGCCCCCTCGCCTGGAAGCGTTTCCTTATAGACAGCTGCGAAGACAGGGCAGTCCCAGGCACGCCAATCCGCAAGGCTGCAGCCTGTCACGACCCATTCTCTGGGGTTCAGGTGAGCTCGTTGGGATCAAGTCATGACTGATCAGGGACATCATCGCTCCGAGGAAAATGACTGCTTGATAGTTGGAGGTGGCCCCGCTGGGCTCGCCGCCGCGACCTATCTCGGCCGCTTCCGGCGTCGAGTTGTTGTTTTCGATGCCGGTGAAAGCCGCGCGAAGCTCATTGCGATTACCCGCAACTGCGCATCAACGAACCGTTGTGCCCAGTCTCTATGCCGCTGGTGATGTGGTGAACGAAATCAACCAGATCGCGGTAGCCTCCGGCCACGCTGCGATCGCAGCCACGGACATTCACAATCATCTTGCAGACACCAACCACAGCTTTCGTCACTGATCGCCATGCATCTTGTTCAAATACTGCTTCCCTGCATGGACAATGGCGGCCAGCCTTTCGCCCAAGGGGACTTCGAGAGGGTAAAGGAAGAACTGGCGAGCCGCTTCGACGGCGTTACCGCCTATCTTCAGGCGCCTGCGGATGGTTTGTGGAGAAAGGGGGCCGAGTCAAACGCCGACAAGATCGTCATCTTTGAAGTCATGACCGAGGAGATCGACCTACGTGAGTGGCGTGCTCGCCGTACCACGCTGGAGCGGCGTTTCCGGCAGGACAAGGTGATTATTCCTATATGCCGATCACGCTGATCTAGGTCGCGAGGTCCGATAGAGAGGCTTGAAGCGCTGGTCCACGCAGAAGATGCCTCCGCGGCGGCAAGAGAAGCGCGATCGCGGTTGACAGAAATTGATCCCCGCGGCTCTGAAATGGATTCGGCCGCCGTCGACGATTTTCTCACTGAGATGTTAATAACGGCGTTCGTCGCCAAAGCGTTCGCGGGCGGGGCTTTGGAAGCCGCTCGTCGGCTGGGCCAGAGGAGACCGTCCAAGATCAAGTTGCCGTCGGTGATTCTGCCCGCATGATCCCGGTAAGCCGGTCGGGCAAGGTCACGTTGCCACGATCAAACGATGCCCCCGACAGCGCGTCAGAGGCGGCCACCGTCGCGGCGCAGTCACCATCGGCCCTCGCGGCTGGCCTCCAGCGGAAACCCTGCTGATCACGCACGATGCGACGAGCCGGTCAGCGCAGCAGCCCTTCGCCCTCAAAATCTTCCCAGCCGCGCAGCTTGGAAGGGGGATCCTCGTTCCTGCTGCTGTTGGTTGAGCCTGCCGGTCCGCGCCCTCTCTTTTGCGCGCGCTTCAGGGCTGCCTTTGCGGCGGCGCGTCTCCGGTTCTCGGCCGCCGTCGCCGCGTCTTCTTCGCGCCAGACGGTCACAAGATCGCGATCGAGCAAATCCTCGATGTGACGTGGGTCGAACACGTGGAAGGTGATCTTTCTCGCGCGTCCGCGAAGTTTGACGGTTCTGGTCCCCGCGCTCTGCAAGCGACCGTCCTTCAGCCAACGGTGCCGCTCGCCGGACGAGATTGTAAGGATGTCCTCCACTTCTCGAGGGATTACCGGGAGATCTTCGATATTCCGCATGACCTCGGACACAATTGCCGCTGCGGCTTCAACGTCGAGGTCAGAGCCCTCAGGCAGCCGCAAGCTGAGCACTCGGGACTCTAGGTGGAGCAGCGTTTTCAAGGACAAGGGAAGACGCGCGCGCATCTCGAGGAAGATTCCCCTTGACCGGACCGACGATCCAAGCGTCGCCGCCGGAGAAAGAGTCCACTCTCCAACCAGCTTCGCGGTCTGGTCGATTTTTCGGCGCACAGGCATGGCCGCTAAATAGGTTCTACGGGCACGCAACTCAACGCCGAGGAATGACGAGCGGTGGTCCGCAGGATCATCAATGCGGCGGCGGCATTGCGGACAGGAACATGGATGCGCACGTTCGAAGCCGAGCAAAATGGAGCGAATCGTCAAACCGGGAGTTAGGCAGCCTGGATGGGAGAGACAAGAATGAGTCCTACAACCGCCTCCGACAGCAAGGGCTACGTCACGCCAACCACCTCGGCGGCGGAAGGCCTCACCCCTGCTCTGGCGCGGAACATAGAGGCGTTGGTCGCGAGACGGAAACGCGACGCGAGGTCTGCATCCGTGGAGCAACGCACGGCCGCAGCTATCAGCAGCTTCGCCGGCAGCATGATGTTCGTCTATATTCACCTCATCTTCTTTGGGGCGTGGATCGCACTCAATCTCGGCGTCGTAACCTTCATAAAGCCGTTTGATCCATCGCTGGTCATCCTGGCCATGCTCGCCTCGGTCGAGGCGATCTTTCTGTCGACGTTCGTTCTGATCAACCAGAACCGCATGGCGGCCGAGGACAATGCCCGGGCAGACCTCGATCTGCAGGTCAGTCTGCTGAGTGAACATGAGACGACCAAGCTCATCAAGATGGTCGAAGAGATTGCCAAGCGGCTGGACGTGGACACCAAAGGTGACGACGAGTTGAAGGAACTCAAGCGCGACGTGGCGCCCGAAGCTGTTCTGGACAAGATCGAAGAGGCGGGCGAGCTGGCGGCGCCAAGTTGATCCCGCAGCCTGTGCTGGCGCTTCGGCACTCGCCAACCAGCGCGAGGTTCGCTTTAGCTGCTACTTTCCCTGAAGCGCTTTACGGCTGTGCCAACCGCAGCTCTCGTCCGAACACCACCACGCCCGCTCGTAACCACGGCGCGAAAGAAGGTGATTTCCCGAGGGTTTGGCTTGCTAACGCATGGATCCTTGGCGAGCCGCCATTCGCAAAATCAGCGAGGCGTTTGCCCAGCGACATGGTCAGCACCGTGTCGAAGACCGGCATTCCGGCATGTGACAGGAAGGCAGCGAACTCGCCGTTGTGCATGTGAGTGTCGACTCTGAGGAAAGACCCCGAATGGTCGGCTAGGTGCGGCCGGACAACTGCCACGGCATCAGCATCGCTTTCGGCCATGACCGGTCCTACGACATGGCCTCGCCCGAACGACCGGCAGAGCGCGAAAGCGTTCAGCTTGTCATTCTTGAAAAGACCATAGCCGGTTGAGTGCGCGAAGAGTTTTTCAATAAGCGCTGTCCGCCTCCATGCATGATCGGCGAGACCCCGACGAACGGGCGCTAGCACCCTTCCGCCCTTAACGACCGCACCATGCCAACTGCAATCGGATCGTAGGGCTCCTTTTCATCACGGTTGTAGTTGATCGTAAACAGCGCGGCACGGTCGGTGCATACTTTGATGGTTCGGACGTATCTGATCTGGCCGCCCCTTCGCAGGTGGAGCATACCAGTCCCGTTTGCCACAGTCTGCGGCTTCGTGCGACGACGCGAACTGGTACCTGCAAGACTGCTCGTGGGGTGGAAAGCTCGCCGAGACAAGGATGCCATTCCCTGCGAATGTTTATGCTGAAGATATATAAAGGGTCGTTGGCGTCGGGAAGCCCCATGCGTAAGATGCAGACAGGTTTCGTGGAAACGCTGATCTGTGTCTTGGTAGTGTCCTCCTGGCCTTTTGCTCCTCTAGCTGCGTTAGATGCAAATCAGCCCACGGAAGTCCCTGCCTGCCATCCCATGACGGCAGCCAATCTGGCACTCGCGCGTCTTCCGAGTTTCCAAGGCGCTTGGGCCAAACCTATGTGCTCGCTGGGCACCTCGTGGTGCATGGCGAGTCGGTCATCGAGGGCGAACTCGAATACTTCCGAACTGCACCCTATGCCATGTGGAGGGTCAAACCTTCGCAGGGCAACGCACAGTATTTGGATTGGCATCAGCTCAGGGAAGAACTGGTCGATGATGTGAAAACCGCCGTGATCTCTTACGTCAAGTTTCATCCGGAGGCTGTCATGAGTTATGGTCACCGGCGGCAAGGACATCCGTCTCGCCGCCCCGCTACCGCCGAGCCGTAAGCGTGACGAGCAGAAGGACTAACCGAATGAAATGGCAGGCCATACCCGCCGTTGCATTGCTGATGGCGATGCGCTCTACATCCTGCAAACGGCGGCTGACCGCGGCTAGGGTCGAACGCGACAGAAGAGCCGGCCCGCGCTTGGCTCGTCGCGATTGGGGCGGCGCGAATCTCGACGCACCTCGCCCTTACAGACGACCTAGCGCCGCCTCCTGAGCAAGAGGCATTCCTTTAGTGGCCTAAATCGTCGTTGGACCGGAACAAAGGGGTCTGGCGCTTGTTGAGTGACACCCATTCAGCAAGGAACTTATCGATGAAACACCGCCTTCTAATGACAGCGCTGTCCACCTGCGCGGTCCTGACATTTGCCGTGCCGTCCTATGCCGCCGATAAAGCTCAGGACTTCGTCGACAAGGCCGCCGCCGGAGGCATGTTCGAGGTCGAGTCGAGCAAGATCGCACAAGGCAAGGCTCAAGATGAGGCAGTCAAAGATTTCGCGCAGAAGATGATCGACGATCACGGCGCGGCAAACGCCAAGCTGGAGACGATCGCCGGCGAGCAGAAACTGAAGGTGCCTGCCCAGACGGACGCCGCGCACAAGAGCGAACTCGACACCCTGAACACCGGCAAGGACGCATTCGACAAGTCTTACGTGCAGATGCAGCGCGACGCACATGCTGACGCTGTGAAGCTGTTCGAAGGCTACGCCAAGGACGGCGACAATGCTCAGCTCAAGACATTCGCGCAGCAGACGTTGCCGACGCTCAAGATGCATCAGGAAATGATCGAAAAGATCGCATCCGGCACCAGCGACAAGTCTTCCACGACGAGCTCGACGACGCCCGCGGTGTCCACGAGCGACACCAATAATCCGGCCGCGCCCGTGCCTGGCGCCAACAGCTTCACCGAAGCGCAGGCGAAATCGCGGATTCAGGATGCCGGCTTCTCCAATGTCAGCGCGCTGACGAAGGACGACCAAGGCATCTGGCGCGGCACCGCCCAGAAAGACGGAAAGCAGGTGACCGTAGCGCTCGATTTCCAAGGCAACGTGGTTGCCGGCGCTCAATAACCGAACTCAGAAATGGAGTGAAACAATGACCACTGTCACCGGACTTTTCGATGACTATCAGGACGCCTCCGACGCCGTGAGCGAATTGGAAGCCATTGGCGTGCCGCGAGACGACATCAGCATCGTGGCCAACAATTCCGACAATTGGTATCGGCAGGATGAGACTTCAGAAGCCGGCGAAGATGCCGCCGCTGGTGCCGGCCTGGGAGCGCTCGTCGGCGGCGCGGGCGGCCTGCTCACGGGGCTCGGGATCATGGCGATCCCCGGTGTCGGGCCCGTTGTGGCCGCAGGCTGGCTCGCTGCTACGGCTGTCGGCGCGGTTGGCGGCGCTGTGGTTGGTGGAGCCGCAGGCGGCATCGTCGGGGCGCTGACTGAATCTGGCGTTTCGGAACGTGACGCCCATGTCTATGCCGAAGGCGTGCGCCGCGGAGGCAGTCTGGTGACTGCCAGAGTGGACGATCGGCTGACCGGCGAGGCCGAGCGCATCCTGCGAGGAGAGCGTTCCGTCAATCTTGACGAACGGCGCAGCGCTTACGAGTCCGCCGGATGGACAGGATTCGACCCTACCGCAGCGCCCTTTGATGACATCCAAGCGGAACGCGATCGCGTTCGCCGAACGACACCGCTGTAATCGATGAGGCCCCGTGGAACTCTCCACGGGGCTTTTTCTTCTCGGGCAGGATCGGGTCGTCACCGCTCGCGCAAGTCTCGAAGAGAACGTTCGGCTTCTTCCTTGAACTCGCTCCCAGAGAGAAGTTTTTCGACCTGCCAATTCGGCGGAACCGACGAACGAGATTGCCGTTCTCTCATCCCAATCAGGACCGCTCAATGTTCAATCTATGGGTCGATCTCTCACTTTCGATACTGGAGGCGCAGCAAGTGATCTGGCTTAGAGGTATGCGAATTGCTAGTGGCGGCAAAGCGGCTGAACGCGAAGCTAAGTTGATGATCAGTGAAAAAATCGAGGCTGCCGGCCGCTCAATTATGATGCTCGCTGTGGGCGCGCCAGCAAACAAGTTTGTAAGTTACTATGGCGGGAAGATTAGGGCCAATAGAAAGCGACTGTTGCGGTCGCCTGCTTGACCTAGCAGCTTGCGATCCGCCACAATGCAGTCAGCCAGGTTACTATCGGACGAGCGGATTGTTTAGCCAACGCGGCGTAGGTTCTTGCGCGACTGGGCCCCAAGGTGTCAATAAGGTCAAACTCGTTCACCATCGCTCTCTGGAACAGATAGACCAACGTTAACGGCGACGTTCTGCGCATCGTCCGAGTCGAGTTAATGCCCGTCCTGCTTGCAGCGTGGTGCAGAACGCGAGTGAGCATGTCGAGGTGGGAGGGTTCTAGGACTTGGCTGTGCATCTCAGCGCCTCGTGTTTGGGCGAGGGAGATGTCCGCGGCCAGCGTCCGTGCGCCATGACAAAACCGGACGGCGTACGAACCTTAAATTAGGCCTTTCGGTGCGGTCGGCCCATTTGAGGTTGCGCACAAGCGACGGCCTTTTAGAGCGCGTGCCGGAACATCTATCCGCTGAAAAGTTGGCCTGCGATTTGTTGCTCGATGTCACGTGAGCTCCGTAAACGCAAGCCATATGTAGGCCAGCGTAAGCTGAAGCAGCGCCCGAACCTAAGAAACCTTAACCTATCCACCCCATCTTCGGCGAGCCGCCGTCACTCGGTGAGGGTAGGCCCGGCCCCACCTCGCCTCCCGGCGGCAGACCCGGGCCGACTCATTCCGTTGGCGTATACAAGGTCAGCGAGGCGAGAAAGGAAATTAAGGAGTCCCGTCTCAGGATCTGGATCGTCGCCCGTCACCGCCGTAATGCCCCAACGCGCCAGCACAGCTTCCTCGACAGGATCACGATGTGCCATGAAGATAAACGAGGGGGGCCGATCCGCCTCATAGCCCGACCGGCTCCAAGTCTGCCAGAGCCGATGCAGAAGCAGCCGGATGTTCAGGTCGGAAAGGCTGTAGCCAATAAACAGAACCGTACTGCCCAATGCGTCCGAACGGAATCTCACGTCTAGCGGCGAGTCGAACGACAGTCGATCAAGATAATCGGTTTCCGTGAGGACTAAGGAGGAATCGTCATCGAAGTCGCCATGGAACTTCACGATATAGGGGACGTCCCTGCGAGCCTTCGAGACATCCCTCGCATTGGCCACCTTCACGTATTCGACGCCATGTATTTCAAAGGCGACTTCAAGGTTTCGATCATAGTTCGTCGTATAGATCACCGGGAAGTTCAGCGCGACGATGAGACGGTGCAATTCGGACTGTTCGATCTTATCGCGGCTGACGGTCCAGTGCCGGTCCATCCAACTGCGCAGCGGTCCGATGCTGCCATGCTCAATGCGGTAATACTCGGCCAGAGTCTGGAAGCGGCCGCGTTGCCTGCCAAGGTCCGCTTCCAGGCCGAGTTCATCCGCCATTCGCTCGATCAGCTTCTCCCAGGACGGCAGGCCGACGCTCATCGAGACGCCTGCCCCAACAAACAGCACCGCGTCGCGTTCTCGAATGGATTTCGCGAGCGGAACAAGAGGATCGCTGGTCATTGCCGATCCAAGAGAGGATGATTGCCCGCCACTGGATCGGCAGTCGTCTCAACGGCAGCATCGACACCTTGTACGCCAACGCGCCAATCACGTCCTGCCCAGCTGTTGCTCTTCCCGGATCGACGCAATTTTACCTACCAAGCGGCTTGTGCGAGAGTTCCCTCAACTCCCGCTCGTCTGACATGCCGGTCATGAAATTGGCGACCAGTCGCAATGAGCGCCCCTCTCTTTGGGCTTCGCTTTCATTGGCCGTTGCGCCAGCTTCCAGCACGTGCCTCAAAAACCTCACCTTATCCGGCGTGAATGTGCCCTTCGAACTCTTGTGATTGGCATCGTCTTCTCCATAGGCGAGCTGATCTGCATCGCTTGCCGAAATGCGATTGGGATCCCGGACGTCGCTTTCAGCGCTGTCACGAAACTGAAAAGAGTCATACGGCCGCGCACGACGTGCTCGCGTCAGCTTGTGGGTCCAGCCTGCCTGCCGACAGGGTTGCGCAAGGAATGAAAATTGGCCTGGTCCGCCGTCGGGGCTTAGGCCGCGAACTTCCGGTCGTTTGCTGTAGACACATGATTGGCCGCTCTCCGCCTGGACGCGACCGAACTACGCCCGAAAGACATTGTTCCCAACGGCGATGTTCCCAGCGGTGGTCTGTTAGATCTCCAAGGTTCCCCGCGATCGGCAAGGTCGAGGCGGCCAACGCCTTCCTTGACCTTGTGGTGGACGGATAAACGCGCAGGTGCAGGCTTCTGCGGGCCGAACCGACAATCAGTAGTGCATAGCCGCTGTTGAAGAAGAGGTCAGCGGAGCTAGCTACGCCGTCTGATGCGATACCGTCTCAACTCCGACGTTGGGCTCGCTCTCGATGGCTCGGGCCTATCCGTCCACGTGACCCAGCACGATATCGATAGATCCCAGTACGGCCGTGACGTCCGCGAGCAGGTGAGTGGCTTGCCCGCGCTCAAGGCGGCGGAAGCGCATGGCGCGCGACATGCCGCGGGCCTGCGCTGCCTCCATCTGGACCATGCCATCTTTCTCGACCTGGGCTCCGCGGTGGCAAGACCCGGGGAGCAGCCGCCGACGTTGTTGGCCGGCTGAGGTACGAGCCCTGTCGCGATCCTCTTTCGAGGCGCCGGCGTGCGAGCCCCTTCCCTCAAACTGTGTGCCCCTTTCCCTGGATGGTCCGCCTGAGGAAGCTTGCACAAGGAATGTCATAGAGCCCGATGACCATGGTCGCTGTAGGTTTTGCAGCAACAGCGAGGGGGATTCAAAGATCCCTGTTTCGATCTATGGTTGCCTCGAAGAAATCGCAGGTGGCAACCATGGAAGCGATCTTTGACGACATTGCAGCAGCCCTGAAAGCCCCGCCCATCGCGCTTGCGGGCTCGCTACGCGCTTTGGCGCTGCGTCTGGCCGAAAGCCACGAGCGCGGCATGAAGGCTCGCCGGCAGATCAACAAGAATAGCTCCGAGCAGGTGATGCTTGGCAAGGTCATCTTGAAGGAAAAGCCGGCGGAAGCGCGCGCCGGTTCGACTGGAAAGCCTCGCCGGCACTGGTGGGCCTCCGAGAGGTCGAGAAGCTGATCAAGGCCCGGCCTGGTGGAACGGTGCCAGAAACCGACGACGACGAGGTCTCTATCCGCGCCGCGGCGTTCTCATGCACTCTCGGATGCTTCGCTGAAGCCGCCGAGCGTATGCCCGAACCTCAGTTCCTGATCGAACATGCTGCCGCGCATGCCGCGCCGCGCACACCAGCCGCCGACCTCGTGGCGAGCGTGCTTGAACGGGAATGGTGGCGCAGGTGGCCCGGTAGGGCGAGGCGAGTGACTCCCTCCGAAATCGATAGCTTATGCGCCGCGCCTGTCGCGTGGGCTAAAGCCCGAGCGTTTCGCCCGTTCCCAGCCGGGTGAAGTGTGCCACCGGCCGGTGCGTGGCTGCTGCAAACTCCTCAAGCGCGTCCGCGACGTCGTCGACCGCGGCCGCAGTCCGCTTCATCTGGTGCAGGATCCGGACCACGAGCATCGCCGTCTTGGTATCACGGAACAGTTGGCTCCCGTGCATCGATGCGGTGTTAAAATCTGAGATCTGCATGAGTGTTGTTGCTCGTCAGTGCGCGGTTGCTGGTGGGGCGATCTTCAGCAGGCGACGCTTGGCCGCCTTCGCGCGCGCTTGCCCGTTTCGGATGCGGCAGCACAGCGCAATGCTCACCGCGATACCATGGTTATCGTGGAGCATGGCCGTCGCTTGCTTCAGCGACTGGTCAGCTCGCTTTGCGTGCTGCCGGGCAGCCGCCATTTCGAGAACTACAAGTTCGACCGTCATCCCGTTTCCTCCGCGGGTTTGGCTTCAAAAAACCAATCGGCGCCAGGGCTTTTTGTTCCTGCGACGGTCGGGCGCAGCCGTGGTCACAGCAGCCCCACCGGGGAAGGTGTTTCGCTGCAGCCCTTGGGTGCCGACACGGTAGTGTGCTGAGAGTTCTGCAAATTCGCTGAGAGAGGGCGGTCATGGCTGGCTGGTGATTGTTCACGTTGCCGGCGCGCTAGGCTGCTTCCTTTCAGAGCGCGTCGCGTCGGGTGGGTGCCTTCCGCAATCCAACGCTTCACACTCGATAAACAGCCCGTCGAGTGCGCATGGCAGGCGGGCTCTTTCACATGCCGAATAGACCATAGCAGGTAGCGTAATGGGACCTCAGTCCTCATTGCAGCACGAGGGATTATCGAACAACTTTTACTTACCGCCGAGTTTGAAACCACGTCCCCCCGGAATAGGTGCCGGCGGCTAGGCCCGGCTCGCATAATCCTGTGTCACCCTTGATCTGCGAGCCGGGCTTTGCGCCGAAGCAGTTCATCATTTGGCAAAATCCTTTGGCGGCTCCTCTGCAATTCTGAATTCGTGGACGGTGCCTTCGCGTTCGTCGACAACCCGAAACCAGTGCTCTTGCAAGGCCTTGGTGGAGATCGCCTTTCCCGTCAGGGTCTCTGCGGCGCTGAGCGCATCAGGTGCCTCTGCAGATGTCGTGGCAACGAGGCGTTCGCCATAGATCTCTTCGATTTGAAAGCGCGCCATCGGAAACCTCCTGAAACCAATGGCAACGCTCCCCGAAAGAGAAGGTTCACGGTCCAATTAAGATCAGCGGAACCTAATATGCGGCTTCCGCTATGGAAAAATGAGCACACGCGGCGCCAATTTCCTCGAGCGTTGGATGGCAGAGCATTTGCCCGAAGTGGTGACGGACGACCCTGCCGCCATAAGCGATCTGACCGACCAAGCGATGTAAAGCTGCGGACCGAGAGGGCATCGAGGTCAGCGAGATTTACGAGGAAGTCGGCAGCGTGTTCGAGGTTATCGCCCAGGCGATGCAGCACCGCGATGGCAGTTTGCCCGAGACCGATCTCACCGAATTCGACCTCCTGGCCGGCCGACTGTCGCGAGAAGCGAATCTCACGGAAGCACAGGCTCGTGATCTGATTGAGCGCTTCGGTACGGATTGGGAAAAGCTCCTCAATGAAGCTCATTTCCTGAAAGAGGTTGATGGTCGGCTGAGGCAGGAATAGGCGCCAGACCACCGAAACCACGCTGGCCGGCTGGTTCGACGGCTCCGGGAAAATTCGCCTCGATGAGGAAGTCGTCGGTCTTGGCTCGTTCGGTTACACATTGACAGTGTTCTCTAGCGAGCACTGACTGAAGACCCCGACAGGCGAATTTGATCGCGAGTTACACCCGGAAGTTCGCCTACGGTCGCTAGTATCCTCAGGTCCACAAGTCAGCGGCCGGCCTCTTCCCGCCGCTTGGCGTCTTGATCGTTCAGCCGGCTGACCATCTCGTACGCTTGGCCGGCATTGATGCCGACCATGATCTTGTGATCGGACTCGGCGGGCTGGCCGGTGAAGACGTCGAAAACGGTCCAGCTGTCCGGAGGGTCCATACAAGGGCGTAGCGGTTTGCCATATTCCGCGTCCTTTCGTTTTCGCCCGCCGCCGATCGGTTCAGGTTTGCAGAATGAAAAATACCGCCGCCAGGACAAGTACTGTCCACAGCACCACGCCGAGGTTCAAAGCCAGGTCCCTGCGCGACGAGAGACCTTCTCGCATACGGGCCGCCAGGTTCGTCATATTGCTGGATGTGGCCGAAGCCGCCACGATGGCGACCGGCGACTTGACCCCAAGCCTGCCGAACACCGGGGGTAGCGTCGGTTCACGCACGGCCGTATCCTGGCGCCAAGATCTCAGTATCCCATTCCGCCCATGCCGCCGCCGCTAGGTGAAGGTGCGGCATCCTTGGTCGGAATGTCGGTGATCATGGCTTCGGCGGTGATCAAAAGCGCTGCGATCGAGCCGGCATCCTGCAGTGCCGTGCGCACCACCTTTGCCGGATCGACGATGCCTGCCTTGATCATGTCGACATATACCTCGTTCTGGGCGTCAAAGCCCTGATTGTGGTCCTTGCTGTCGGCAAGCTTGCCGACGATGATCGACCCTTCGACGCCGGAATTCTCAGCGATCTGGCGCATCGGCGCTTCGAGGGCCCGGAGCACGATCGAGATGCCCGCGGTGACATCGGCATTGGCGCTGGTCAGGCCCTTGAGCGCCGACCTGGCGCGCAGCAGCGCCACACCACCGCCGGGCACGATGCCTTCCTCGACAGCTGCGCGCGTGGCGTTCAGCGCATCGTCGATACGGTCCTTCTTTTCCTTGACTTCCGACTCCGTAGCACCGCCGACGCGGATCACCGCAACGCCGCCGGAGAGCTTGGCCAGCCGCTCCTGCAGCTTTTCCTTGTCGTAGTCGGACGTGGTTTCCTCGATCTGACCCCTGATCTGGGCGACGCGCGCCTGGATGGTGGCCTTGGCGCCGGCGCCGTCGATGATCGTGGTGGTGTCCTTGTCGATCAGCACGCGCTTGGCGCGACCGAGCATGTCGATGGTGACGTTTTCCAGCTTGATGCCGAGATCCTCCGAGATCATCTGGCCGGCGGTGAGCACGGCGATGTCTTCCAGCATCGCCTTGCGGCGATCGCCGAAGCCCGGCGCCTTGACGGCCGCGACCTTGAGGCCGCCGCGCAGCTTGTTGACGACCAGCGTGGCCAGCGCCTCGCCTTCGACGTCCTCGGAGATGATCAGCAGCGGGCTACCGCCCTGCACCACCGCTTCGAGGATCGGCAGCATCGCCTGCAGGTTGCCGAGCTTCTTTTCGTGGATAAGCACATAGGGCTCTTCCAGTTCGACCCGCATCTTGTCGGCATTGGTGACGAAATACGGGCTGAGATAGCCGCGGTCGAACTGCATGCCCTCGACGACGTCGAGCTCGGTCTCGGCGGTCTTGGCTTCCTCGACAGTGATGACGCCGTCATTGCCGACCTTGTCCATGGCCTTGGCGATCATCTCACCGACGCTGGCATCGCCATTGGCGGCAATGGTGCCGACCTGCGCGATCTCGGCCGACGACTTGACCTTCTTGGCCCGCGCCTTGATTTCCTCAACCACGGCGGTGACCGCCTGGTCGATGCCGCGCTTGAGGTCCATCGGGTTCATGCCGGCAGCGACCAGCTTGGCGCCTTCGCGCAGGATCGAGGCGGCCAGCACCGTGGCGGTGGTGGTGCCATCACCGGCAAGGTCGTTAGTCTTCGAGGCCACTTCGCGCACCATCTGGGCGCCCATGTTTTCGAACTTGTCGGTAAGCTCGATTTCCTTGGCCACCGTCACACCGTCCTTGGTGATGCGCGGCGCGCCATAAGCCTTGTCGATGATGACGTTGCGGCCCTTGGGGCCGAGCGTCACCTTGACGGCGTTGTTCAGGAGCTCGACGCCGCGCAGCATGCGGTCGCGCGCGTCGGTGGAGAATTTGATTTCCTTGGCAGACATGATCGTTGATCCCGTTCGAAAATTGGAGTGCGCCGTTTGCCGTGAAGACTGCCCGGTCAGGCGGCGTCCTTGACGGCCATTGTCTTGTCGACAATGCCGGTCTCGCTCTTGTCGATGATGCCCATGATGTCGGCTTCCTTCATGATCAGAAGGTCCTCGCCATCGATCTTGACCTCGGTGCCGGACCATTTGCCGAACAGGATGAAGTCGGCGGCTTTCACATCGGGCACGATCAAGGCGCCGGCTTCGTCGCGTGCTCCCGGGCCGACGGCGATCACTTCGCCTTCCTGCGGTTTCTCCCTGGCATTGTCGGGAATGATGATGCCGCCCTTGGATTTGGTATCGCCTTCGGCGCTGCGAACGACGACGCGGTCGTGGAGTGGCCGGAATTTCATGGGGAACTTCTTTCTGTGGCCGGCATTGGGCGGGCCGCTGCCTCTGTATAGGCGGGTTGGCACTCGATAGATAGGAGTGCCAGAATTATTTCTCGCCGATGGCCAAGAATTCGAATGAAATAATTCGAGCCGCGCAGAAATTCATCCGCGCTCGTGGGAAATTTTCTGCCGGCTTGAATTTTGCGGGCGTGCGTCTGTTATTTCAAGGGACAAATATAATGCGTCTCGACCTTGTTTAGAACTCAAATGAGGCGCATAGGTAAAACTCGTTGATTTGGTCGAGTTGGCTTTGTGTCAAGCCCCGCCATTCACCACCGAATTCTCGAAAACGAGTGCAGCGCCGGTCCGGCGCACATTTCGTTCCGTTCGAACCCCTGGAATGACATCGACGCTGACCACGGATGTACTGGCAGCGTCGGGCATCATTCCGGTGGTTCGAGTGGGAATGATACGGAAATGCGCAGGCGCGGGTTTCCGCTGAAAGGCGCAACAAATGACCAGCCGCACCACACCAACTATCGTTCGCTTCAAGTCGGCGTTTTCGCTGCCCGGCTTTGATGCACCGCAACCACCCGGGGACTACCGCGTCGATCACGACGAGGAAGCCCTCGAAGGAGCTTCCCTGATCGCGTGGCGCCGCGTCGCCACCTTCATTCACCTGCCGGCGATCTCCGCAAGCGGTGCTACGCGGCAGATGGTGCCGATCGAACCGGCATCGCTCAAAGCCGCACTGGAGCAGGACCAGAGACAATGATGAGAACCACGATGATGCAACGCAACGCACACCCGGTCCGCCGCGAAGCCGCAACGCATCTATTTGCCCTCGGACAGGCTGTCCGGCTGAAGGGCGGCTTCGGCACGTTTCCAAAGACTTCGGAAATCTACCGGATCACAGCCAGACTCCCGCCGAGGGAAGATTCGGCGCAGTACCGCATCCGCAACGACGGCGAACCTCATGAACGGGTGGCGACGCAAGACAGTCTCGAACCGGTCGCCACATCGCCGGGTGACACCATAACGCTCATCGAAAGGACGTTCGCACATGGCAAAGGGACCGAAACGCTCGAGCCGGGAAATCAGGAAGCCGAAGCAGGAAAAGGCCCTGCCCAAGCCTAAAAGCGTGTTCGGCGCCCACACCAGACTTCCTGACATCAGTACCCCTCGCGGCTAAGGCGAGAACTGACACAGCGAGATGGATGATGATGAAGATCATGATCGAATTCTATCGCACCCGAGAAGCGGACGATGCGCATGCCGTGCTCGGCCGCGAGGCCGCGGAAGCCGCCGACCTCGACGATGCGATCGAAATCGCCAGGCTTTTGGCTGGGACCCTGAACATGCCGCAGCGGCCGGACGCCATGACGATCGCCGATGCGAATGGCGCAACGCTCTATTCGGGCGTTCTCGCCGGGGAGGCGAGTAATGAGGATCGGCTAACATCATGAGTGGCCATAACAACGAAAGCTGTCGGACCCGCAACTTCGCCGCGCTTGCGGTCTGGGAAAATGAGGGCGGCGCGTCCGGGCGCGATTTCTATGGACCATCAAATGGCCGTCGAGTGAAAGTTGGTCGCTCCTGGACCGACTTCCACGTTTTCAGCGCGCAACGCCGTCCGCCTCACCGATCATGACGGCTTGCTTCTTGGTCGATGTCGAGGCGCTCGCGAAATCGGATATCGCCTTGGCCGAGACCGGGCCTGCTGAAACAAGATACCTTTCAGCATTCGAGGCCTTGCTGGTGTCCATCCATGATGTTGCTTGCCAAGCCTACTCCGGCAACCGTCGCGAATCCTGCACTCTGACCCCCGCTGATTTCCGGCAGGAAAGATCCACATGCTGATCCGCTACGGCTATGAGATCACGCTGACCTGCCAGCAACCGACCGCATTGGTATGCCTGCTATCGGTCCACGACGACCGCGCGGCCGACATCAGGATCCCCGAAACGGTCTTCACCACGCCCGATGTTCCGACATCGACCTACCATGATGTCTTTGGCAACCGATGCCGCCGGCTTGTCGCGCCCGCGGGCGACCTGACGATGTGGGGCGATGCAACGATCGAGGATGACGGCAAGATAGACAGGCTGCTGCCAGCTGCCCGCGAAGTAGCGGTGTGGGATTTGCCAGACGACTGCCTTGTCTACCTAATGGGCAGCCGCTACTGCGAAACCGATCGTCTCAGCCAGGCGGCGTGGGACATGTTTGGCGCCACTGCCCCAGGTTGGGGCCGCGTGCAAGCAATCTGCGACTTCGTCCACGGTCATATTCAATTCGACTACATGCAGGCCAGATCGACGCGAACGGCCTTCGAGGCGTACCAGGAACGCATAGGCGTCTGCCGCGACTTCGCCCATCTCGCGCTGACTTTGTGCCGCTGCCTCAATATTCCTGCACGCTATGTCAACGGACACCTCGGCGACATCGGGGTCCCGGTCGTCGACCCCATGGACTTCAGCGCCTGGATCGAGGTCTTCCTGGACGGTGCTTGGCATACTTTTGATCCCCGAAACAACACGCCCAGGATTGGCAGGATCGTCGTCGCCCGCGGCCGCGATGCGGCCGACATTCCGCTCATCAACTCCTTCGGCCCGCATGTTCTCAAAGGGTTTCGGGTCTGGACCTACGAAGTGCAGAACCTTCATCTCACATGAACAATTTGCAGGCGGGGCGGGGCGCGGCCTCTCGATGTGTTGAATTAGGGGCCGTTGCTGGCGGCAAGCGGATCGTCTGCTAGTGGCGTACCATGACTTCCAGCGCGGTCGCCTGGGACGTCCGCTTTTAGACAGGGGCACAGCTAACTTTGAGGACCGAAATTGGGCGCGAAGCGGACATTCTCTGATTAGGGTGGCGCAAACGTCCACGCTCTGGCGCATCGAAGTGATTGATGGTTGTGGCGATGCAAGCTGCAAAGTTACGCGATGTGAGGTCCGATGTCGCCAGCCCTGACCCGTTCGTTTCATTTGCGATCAGGCAATCCGTCCCTATCCGCAGACGCTCCATATAGGCTCGGTAGGCAAACTGCGGTCACGCTTCTTGCCGGTCGTTTCGACGAGAATTCCAGCTTCAGCCAGCGCTTCGATCGCGAGGGTTGCCGTTGTCTTGCTGGCAGCAAGGCACGGCCATGTTCCTTGCCTGATCCACTAGATACGATCTCTTTACTAACAACGATTGTGAGTCAAGAGATCGTTTCTTAGCGAAAGCCGCTGGAAACGGCTTCGTCTACAGGACGTTGCCTGGCAAATTTTGACGACGCCAAACCGGAAGAATCGGCTATTGGCCGCCCGCATCTCCCAAAGCTGCTATCAGTGCCTGAAATTTCGAATATGAAACTGCTCTCCCGTAAAACTATCCGATTTCTGCCGCCTCCGTATCTCCAGCGTTCTGCCGCCTCATGAGGCTGAGCGCGTTCGGGAGTATATGCTGGATCTGATTGCACAGGGTCGGCAGCCGCCCCGCAAGGTCCGTGTCTACGACTGGAATGAAATCGCCTCTCACTGCGACGCTGGATCGTCAGCCGCCAAGCCTCGTAGAAGGTGTTCTGGTCGTAAGACGCATCTTTGCTGGTGCTCCTGTTTCGGTGCAAACCACCCCGGCAGTTGATCGAAATCACAGCCGCTCTTGTACGGTGGTCTTCCAAACGGTACCGGCGACTATAGGAAGCCGGTCATTTCGCCCATCCGGCCCCAAAGCGCCGCTGGATATAGAAGCCGCTCAGCCGAACATCGATTCTATCAGCGACTAAGGCGGGCTCCGCATGTGCCTCAACAATCGGCCTCCGTTGTCGGTGTCATCGCACAGCGCTAGATTAAGCTTATGACATCGCAGACTCCGCTCGTTGTGGGTATCGGCGCCTCGGCCGGGGGTATTCCGGCACTTGAGGGTTTTTTCCGAGAACTTCCGAACGACAGCGGGATGGCATTTATCATTGTAACCCATCTCAGCCCCGAACGGCGTAGCCTGCTGCACGAGGTCATTGGCCGTTATACTGCGATTTCCGTTCTTGTTGCCGAAGAGGGCGCGGAGCTGCGGGCGAACACCGTACATGTCATGCCCGAGGGCAAGATCCTGACGGTAAGGGATGGCAGACTGCGGCTGACGGACGACGATCCGGTGCATCGGGAACGCAAGCCGATCGATATCCTCTTCGCCTCGTTGGCCCAAGATCAGGGCGAGAATGCAGTTGGCATCGTGCTCTCCGGGGGAGATTCCGATGGAACGCTGGGGGTCAAGGCGATCAAGGAGAGCGGCGGCATTACCATGGCGCAGGCGCAAGATGGTTCGGGTCCGCGAAATCCGGAAATGCCCGCCAGCGCCATGGCAAGCGGTCTGATCGACTTTGCCGAGCCGGTCGAGCATATGCCTGAACGACTGCTCCAGATCCGGGACAGCCTCAGCGCATTCGACGGTCTCATCAATCATCAACAGGACCGGCAACGCGACGAAGTTCAGCGCGTTCAAAAAGAGATTTCGAGCCTGCTGCGCAGCCACGCGGGACACGACTTTTCCGGATATAAACCTCGGACCTTTATGCGCCGTGTCGCCAGACGGATGAAGGTTGTTCACTTGCAAACGCTCGAGGCCTACCAGCAGCGCCTCCACGATGACCCTTCCGAGGTGCTGGCGCTGTTCCGGGACCTGCTCATCAATGTCACCAATTTCTTCCGCGACAACGATGCCTTCTCAGCACTGAAGGAACAAGTCGTGCCGCGGCTGTTTGAGGGGCGCGGTGCCGACGAAACGATTCGGCTGTGGGTGCCCGGATGCGCCACCGGCGAAGAAGCCTACTCGCTGGGCATTCTGATGCGCGAGCAGATGGAGAGACTCGAGATCATGCCCCGGGTTCAGATCTTTGCCACCGATATCGATGAGGAGGCGCTGTCGGTCGCACGGGCTGGACGCTATCCGCCCGCCCTTTTGACAGATATGAATCCCGAGAGGCTCAAGCGCTTCTTCCGCCGCGACGGCGTCAGTTATGTCGTCTCCAAGGATGTGCGTGAGATCTGTATCTTTTCTCCGCACAACGTCATCTCCGATCCGCCGTTCTCGCGCATGGACCTCGTCTCCTGCCGAAACCTGTTGATCTACCTCGGCGGTGAACTCCAGAATCAGGTGATCCCGACTTTTCACTACGCTCTCAAGCCGGGGGGCTATCTCTTCCTCGGTACATCTGAAGGCGTCGCCCGGCACGGCGATTTGTTTGCGCCGCTCGACAAGCAAAACCGTATCTTCCAGGCCCGCGACCATGGCGGCGTGTCGCGATCGCGGCGTCTACCAATGGCCCTAGACCATTCAGGCCTGCGGCAGCGGGGCGTTACGTCTGATCGGGACCAATTTGATGCAAACGGCGTCCGCCAGCAGGCCGAGTTGCAGGTTCTCGAACGGCATGCGCCGGCGCATGTAGTGATTACTCACGATGGAGAGATCCTCCACTATTCCTCGAACACCGACCGCTTCCTCGGAATGCCGAAGGGCGCGCCCAACCGGCACCTGTTCGATCTGGCACGGCGCGAGCTGCGAGCCGATCTTCGGGCGGCTCTGCGTCAGGCAATGGAAACAGGACGCTCCGCCAGCCGTCAGGTGTTGATGCTCGACCAGAACGGCGAGAGCGGCAACATCACCAACTTGACGATAGAGCCTCTAGGCGGGCCTAAAGGGCGTGAATCGCTGTTTCTGGTCCTGTTCACGCCGGTCGAGCGCTGGCGGAACCGGTCCACGGTCGAAGGCGCGGAGCGGCAAGCAGAAGAAGCTGAGGCGGTCGCGGAAGGCGAGCTGCGGGAGTTGCGCGAACGTCTCCAGTCCACAATCGAGGAATACGAGACCGCCCTTGAGGAGCTTAAGTCATCCAACGAGGAACTGGTTTCCGTCAACGAGGAGGCTCAGTCGACGAACGAAGAGCTTGAGGCCTCCAAGGAGGAGATGCAGTCGCTCAACGAGGAACTGACGACGATCAACGCAGAACTAGCGGCCAGCGTCGAGGACCTCGACCGCGCGAACACCGATCTGAGGAACCTATACGCCGCCACGCAAATCGCCACGGTATTCCTCGACGGCAATTTGGTGGTTCGCAACTTTACTCCCGCCGCGGCCGATTTCTTCGGCCTGCGTCAGGCGGACATCGGAAGGCCCCTGACCGAATTGGCGGGGGCGTTGCAGTATCCCGATCTCGAGACGCAGGTGCGCAAGGTCTTTCGCTCAGGCGAAGGCATCGAACGCCAGCTTTCCGCTGACGACGGCGGAACGCACTACCTTGTGCGCCTCGCTCCATACCGCAACCAGGATGAGGAGGTCGGCGGTGTCGTCATCACCATCGTAGACGTCGCCTCGCTCGTGCGAGCGGAGCAACAGCAGAAGGTTCTCATTTCGGAATTGAACCACCGGGTCAAGAATATGCTCGCGGTGGTCATCAGCATTGCAAAGAGCACACGCAAGACGGCGCCCTCCCTAGAGCAATTTTCGGACAACCTGATTGGTCGCTTACATGGGATGGCCCGAGCCTATTCGCTTCTGTCCGAGGCCGACTGGACGAAGGTGTCGATCCGGGATCTCGTCCGTGTGGAGGCTGAGACCTTCGGCGTGGAGCGCCTGGAGCTGGGAGGGGCCGAGGTGGCCCTTGCGCCGCAGCACGCGCTTTCGCTGGGCATGGTGATTCATGAAATTGCGACAAACGCAGCCAAGTACGGTGCTCTATCGAACGGGACCGGCGGTGTCTCTGTGAATTGGAAGCATGAGCACGGGCGCATCCGGCTTCAATGGATCGAAAAAGGCGGCCCCAAAGTCCAAGCGCCGGAACGAAAGGGCTTCGGCCTTGTTCTGGTCGAGGGACAGGTGAAACAGCAATTGGGCGGCGAATTGGACGTAAGGTTTCCCCCAGAAGGATTTGTTCTCGAATTGAGCTTTCCGCTGTAAGGCTAAAAGTGATGGACCAATGGTAGGGGGTGAAAAAGATGGCAGGCTGCGGCAGCTTGCTGTCCTGATCGTTGAAGATGAGTGGCTTGTTGCCATGGACCTGGCCGACGAATTGGCGGCGGCGGGATATCGTGTAATCGGACCGGCGCTTTCCGTCTCGCAGGCTCTTGAGCTCCTTGAGCAAACGACAGTCGATGGAGCCCTTCTTGACGTCAATCTGGGGGGAGAGACATCATATCCCGTCGCGGAGAGCCTACTGGCAAAGGGCATTTCCTTTGCGTTCGTCAGCGGATATGCGGCTAGCCAGCTTCGGGCGGACTTCAAAGATTTCCTTCTGCTCAGCAAGCCAGTGCAGGCCGATGCGCTGCGTAGCGGCCTTGAACGAATGCTGCAACAGGACGTCTAGCCAAACCACATCCAAAAAAGGTGCGGCACATTCCGTCGGTCTTGCCAGTGTGTGTTGGAAAATTCGTGCCGTTCCTGATCTCCTTTCAATGCAGCCGATGCCCGTGGGCGTCGTCCGCTTACATTTCAGTCTCAACCTTTCTGTACGAGCGACACGAGGCGCAAAGCGGCCGCTTCCGTGACCGGTTCTAACATGCCGCAACACTTTCTCTCGTCGGCCTCTATGAGGGCACAATCACCGAGTGCAGCACAGCTTTAGCAACCCGCTTCACCAGCTTCGTGTGTATCAAAGGTCACTCGCGCCTCTCAAAGCAAAAACCGCCCCGGCTAAATCGGGACGGTTATTGATTTATGATAAAATTGGTTGCGGGGACGGGCGGCACACTGGGAGCCTTCCTACGGCCTTCTGTGAATCAGCACCCTGGCTATCCCGTCATCACCCTGCTCAATGGAAAAGCGCTCATTGCCGGGCCCCGGCGGCCGCGATAGGCTGGCGACCTTCACATCCTCTAGCGATCTTGATCTAGAAGCTGCTTCCCCCGTGCGGTCTTTTGACGTTCCAATTGATCGATAATGATCCCCGACATCGCGTTGTCCAGTGAACGCTGCACAAAGATATCGCCGTAAGTTACCTCCATTTCAAGCCTGCCAGCGGAAGCTCTCTGGCGGCAATGTCTCGACATACACTCCGCGCACTGAAGAAGTTGGCTGGCCGTGACTGCCGCCGAATCTCTTCGACCACGACGCTGCGCATGGACTGCTCACGCCGCTTCTGCGTCTGCTTGGCAAGATAGCCAAACCAAGAGGACGCCATGATCCTCTGATGACTGCACCGCTCCGTTGGCCGCGAACATATGCGAGAAACGGGCCAGTGGCCCCGACGCCATCGGCGAGTGCCTCAAGCTTGCACTACAGCGGGGCCTGGATCCCCGACTTCCTTCACCAATGCCCGCAGTTCGGCTGGCGGCGCGAGGCAGAAAGTTCGAAAGGCTTCCAGGAACCCCAGTCGAAGGCCAATTGTAGACCCACCTGTCCACCGCTTTGGGCCGAAAGCCGACCGGCAGCTAGATGCCGTGAATCTTCTAGAATGGACAGCTGGCCCGGAGGATCGTCATCTGAACGTTTTCAGGAAGCGGCGCGCAAACTCTCGGTACCCCTTACGATTTGACGATCTCCGCCACGCAGTGGACGTAGTCCATGCGGTGACCTTCGGGAGCGTGTGCGACCTCGGCTTCATAAGCGCCGTAAAGATCGTCGACGATTGCGGCACGGTCATTGGCGGGACGCGAGGGATCGAGCGCGTTCGCAAAAACGGTTTCCGACCAGGAGCGGAGCGTCGGCACATAGGCCCTGGCGAAATCCTGCCCGTTGCGATGGACCCGGAAGGCCTCGGCATAGGGGCACGGCGTCACCATGGTGAAGATGTTTTCCAGCCTCAGCCCGGCCTGAGACACCGGCGAAACGGGATCGCGAAAGGGTGCTGCGAACTCGTCCGGCGTCTTGTAGAATTGCTGGAACGTCGCGTTGACATATTCCGCCTCGCTGATCCGCCCCGCCGCAAGCAAATCGCGCCAATGGCGCGCGAAGCTGTCGAACATGTCGACCCCGGTCGTATGTCCGAGATAGCGGCCTTCCTCGTCGACGCAGAAATTGGCCAGCGCCAGCCGGCCGCCGGGCCTCAGCTCACGGGCCCTTGCCAACAGGATCGTCTCCCAGTCGCGCAGCCCCTGGGCGCGAAACTGCGCCCGTTCGGCCTCGGTCGCGCCGACCGCCTGGACATGGTCGGCGATCATGCAGGGCCGCTTGCTGATCCAGTGCATCGCCGTGGCGGAAAAGCCGAACGAGAGAGAATTGTCCGGCAGGATCTGGCGGTAGAAGCTGGTGCCGCTGCCGAAGATGTAAAGGCCGGGCGTCTCGGCCAGCGGAACCTCGGCGGAGGTTCCCAAAAGTCCCTGGCTCAGCCGGAACAGGGTCGAGAAGTCATTATGGGGCAGGTCGGTGTAGGTGATCGATATCGCCCGGTCCGGTTCCCTCTCCCGAACCGCGGAGACCAGCCGCCGCATCATGTCCATCGAGGTGCCACCGTCCGCCGCGCCGAAATCGGCGACGGCGAATGGCTGGCCATCGGCCAGCCGAGGCATCCCGGCGACTGCCTTGACGACGAGATCGCCGACCTTGTCGATGACGTATTTGGCGCCGACGGTGTTGGTCGAGTAGTAGCCCGCCCCACGCATGGCGATCTTCTGGCCGTCGGCTGCGCTCAACTTATTCTCCCTTCTTATTCGTCGTCCACCCGGCCGCCGCCTGCGCCGCGCATGCGCGATCGCTCGCTTTCCGGCACATACGTTCTGGCGGCGAAGGAACTGAGCGCCGCAAGGGTTTGCTCGTCTATCGCGCCGCGCCGGCCCGTGGCCGGCTGCTCGATTTCGGCGCGATGTTCGATGACGACATCGGCGCGCTTCGCCAGCCCCGCAGGTCGCGCGACGCGCATGGCCGAGCGGCGCAGCATGGCGTCGAGCCAGACCGGCAGCCCGACACCAATGATCGCCAGCGGCAGCGCGCTCGCCGGAAGCGGAGCGTCGAGCAGCAAAGCCGCTGTTCGGATCGGACAGAGCGGCGTTTGGGCAGGCTTGTCGGCCTTGCCCTTTCGCCAGCGCGCCGCGCGAGCAGGATCGGGCGCCGTGAGGGATTGCGCGTTTTCGGCAAGGCTCAGCATGGCCATGCCCCAATTGTCGTCCTCGACGGCGAACCGGCGTGCGGCGCGGCCAATATCCTCGGCCAGTCCCCATGAAAACCCGGCGCCCCGCGCCGCCTTGGCGCTCAGCGTTTCCACCTCGTTGAGCGACAGGTCGATCACGCGGCCTCTCCTGCCTGCACGGCGACATCCTCGATCAGCGGCTCGCCGCTGAACAGCGCGATCCGCAGCCAGCGGTCCGAGCGGGGATCGAAGCTGCGCGCGCCGAAAAAAGCGAGCTTGGCACGCAATATGTCGACGGGCCGCAATTCGGCGCCGATCAGATTGTCGTGGATCTCGGCATAGGGGAATTTCGCGACGATCTGGGCGCGCCGCACCGCATGGCGCCATTCAGGCCGGCGCAGCAGGAAGTCCGCGACACTGGCCGAGGCCGGCTCCTGCGCCAGCGCGGCCGCCAGGCTGAGCGCGTCGCGCGCGGTGGCCAAAGGTTGTTCGAGCTCGGCGCCGTCCTCCTCGAACCGCTCGCCGAGCCGGGGCTCGAGCTTCTCCGCCGATACATACCAGAAGCGCGCATTGTGAGCCGGCTGAGCAAAGTCGATTGCCCTCGCCCATGAATAGCATTCGAGAAGCGCCTGGCGCAGCGAGCCGCAGTCGATGCCGCCGTCGATGGCATGGCCCGGCGTCTCGTCGGCTTTCATCGTGTCGCCGAGCTCGTCGACCAGCGCCCCGTGCGGCTCGAGGATCAGGGAGACGCAGGCCTCCTGCCCTTCCAGGGAGAAGTGCTCTTCCGCGAAGCGGTAGAGCGCATCCCAGGGCTGCGGTTTCGCCAGAAGGCGGTCGAGGTTTTCGGACAGCCGATCGAGATCGGCGGCCAGGGACCGGGTCGCGCCGGCCTGTCGGTCATCGTCGCTGTGCCAGCGGGCGACGCGTTGGGCCAGATCGGCGAGCGACTGTGCAAAGATTTTCCGTTCCGCCTCGCCTGCCTGCGGCTCGGCGCGCACCCGCGCCAGCGCGGTTTCGCGGGCGAGGAACCAGCTATGCGTCAGTAGCGGGTGGCGCACGAGGAAGGGCGCCATGCCGAGTCCCGTCGCGTTACCCACGCCGAGCGCCCGGCGCAACTGCGGCGCCAGCCTCGCCGCGCCGGCCGGATTGCGGCGACGGGCGATATGGTCGACAAGGTCGAGCGTGAAGGATCGGATCAGCCAGACGGTGAGCATCTCGGCCTGGAAGGATCCGGCAAGCTCCGGGCGCGCGGCGATCTCGTCGCGGTCGGCGATGCCGAACTTGCCGTTGCCGTAAACGGCCGTGGTGCGCAGCAGATAGCCGACGCCGAGAAGTTGCTCCTCGTCCGGCTGTTGTCCCCGCGCCAGCGCCGACGCCACGTCCTCGAACAGCCGCACGCTCTTGTTCGCGCGCGCCAGCACCAGCTCGCTTCTGGTGTAGCGGCCCGCCTCCTGCAGCGGCGCATTTGCTTCCAGCCGCGCGATTTCGGCGGCGTCCGGCAATCCGTCGTAAAGCACGTAGCTGGTATCCCAGGCCTGCGCGATCACCCGGTCGGACCGCTTCTCGTCATCGAGCGGTGTCGAGAAGGCGACCAAGCTGTAGGTCCGTGCCGGCGTCTCGATCGCATAGACGGCACGCCCGAACCCGTTGTCGTTGAGGTCGAACAGATGCTTGCTGACACGCCATTTCTCCCTGGAGGCGCGGCGGATCAGCTGGCGCAGGAAACTGAGCCGCGTCGGATGCGCCGCGCCCAGCCGCTTAAGGCGCATGACGACCTCCGGCGGGCGCAGCGCGATCGCCGTCATGTGGCGGTCCCGGCCAGCTTTTCGAGGGTGGCGAGCGTTTCGGCGGCCACCGCGATGCCTTCGGTTGCGTTCCGCTCTCGCGCGTCAAAGCGCTTCGTGCCCGGAAGCCTCGCTTCACTGACAAAGGCGCCGGCGACGGCTTCCAGATTCCCCGCGAATGCCCCGGCCGAGGTCGCATCGGGCGAGATTGCCAGGAAGAACTGCCCGGTTCCCGGCGGGCCACCGGCCGTGCCGGAGAAGGGGCTGGCGACAAGCCCGGGGTTGGCTCCCGTCAGGCATGAGGCGAAGATCTCCACCAAGAGCGCCGAGCCGACGCCCTTGTAGCCGCCCGCCGGCGCCATCGTGCCCTTCAACGCTTCGCCGGCATCGGTGGTCGTCTCGCCGCTTGCGTCGAAAGCCCAGCCGGGTGGGATCGGCTCGCCGGCGCGGGCGCGCTTGATGACCTCGCTCTTGGCGACGACGCTGGCGCTCTGGTCGATGACGAAGCGCGCCCCGCCCTGCCCGTCCGGGACAGCTAGCGACCAGGGATTGGTGCCCAGCGCCGCCTTACGGCCGCCCCAGGGTGCGATTGAGGCCGGCGCGTTGGTGAAGCCTAAACCAACCAGGCCGGCCTGGGCGATCCGCTCGGTGTGGTAGCCGAGCGCGCCGCAATTGTAGGAGTTGCAGATGGCGAGCGCCGCGACACCTTGCAAGCGAGCCGCCTCGATCAGCGCCGTCAGGCCGAGGGCGATGGCCGCATGCGCGAAGCCGTTGGCGGCGTCGACCGCGACGACCGCCGGAGCCGGCCGCGTCAGGCGCGGCTCGGCCCGCCCCAGCACCTTGCCGCAGGTCAGATGCTCGCAATAGGTCGACAGATACATCAAGCCGTGCGACTTCAACCCGTCGCGTTCCGCCCCCGCGATGCCGGCGGCCAAGGCCTCGGCCTGTCCCTCGCTGGCGCCGTGCCGCACCAGCGCGGCGCGGGCGAGCGTTTCGATGCGGGCTTGGGTCAGGCGTGTCATCCCCTCGCCCACCGATCATGCCGCCGCATAGCCGAACTCTCCCTCGCTCGCCCGCGTCTGCAGGCGGATGCATTCGATGAAGCGCAGCGACGCCGGCTGCAGGTTGCGGCCCTCCTTGGCGATCCAGCCGACGGTGCGGCTCGAACGCGGATCGGCAAGCGGCACGAACCGCACGTCGTGGCTCGATTTCCAGCGGCAGAGCCGGGGCAGTATGGTGACGCCGAGCCCGGCCTCCACCATCGCCAAATTGGAGCTCACATTGGTCGCGGTTAGCTTGGAGCCGGCGGCGAGCGCTTCGGTCTCGGCAAGCCCCAGTGCCGCGGCCGCGCCATTGCGGATGAAGCTCTCGCCATCGAGCTCAGCCCATTTCAACGGGCGCTTCGATCTTGCCAGGGGATGGTTGGCCGGGCAGACGAAATCGAGCGGCTCATGGAACAGCGGCTCGAAGCTAAGCTGCGTCCGCCTGCCGGCGAGCACGCAGAGGCCCACCTCCACCATACCGTTCTCGACCGCCTCGACGATGGCGCTGGAATCGCTGTCGCGGACGTGTAGGTCGAACCGGCTGCCTTCGGCGCGAAGCTGGGCGATCGCGCGCGGCAACAAGGTCACGGCGACCGACGGCACGCTGGCCACGTCGCAGCGGCCTTGCCGGTCCGCCGCGTAGCTGGTCATCGCCAGGCAGGCGCGGTCGTAATGGGCGATCATGGCACGCGCCTCGTCGAGCACGATACGGCCGACCGGCGAAAGCGCGCCCTTGCGCTCGCTCTCGAACAGCGGCGCGCCGATATCGTCTTCCAGTTGCTTCAAAGTCATCGACACGGCGGACGGCGTGCGGCCGATCTGGTCGGCGGCGGCACGCACGCCGCCGGTTTCGCAGACCGCGACGAAGCTGCGCATGCCGGTCAGGCTGATGGTTTTGGTCACCGTTAAGCTTGCCTGAACATTTGTGCCAAAAATTGAGCTTGATTGAAGTTCACAGCATTGGTTAGGTCGTTGTCAACCGAATTGATGCAGGTCGAACAGGATGTTGAGCGGTCAGAACTTCGTTGCAGGAGAATGGCGCGACGGTGCCGACTGGGTCGAGGATATCAATCCGTCCGACGTTGCCGATGTTGTCGGGCGTTTCGCGCAGGCACGGCCGTCCGACATCCATGACGCCGTCGCGGCGGCGCAAGGCGCGCAACGGGAATGGGCGGCGGCCGGGCTGGAGGCGCGAGCCGCCGTTCTGGACGCCATCGGACGCGAGTTGATGGCGCGCTCGAAGGAGCTTGGCGAGCTGCTGTCGCGCGAGGAGGGCAAGACCCTTCCCGAGGGCGTCGGCGAGGTCTATCGCGCCGGCCAGTTCTTCACCTATTTCGCCGCGGAGGCCTTGCGCAATCTGGGTTCCTCGTCCGATTCCGTCAGGGCCGGCGTGGATGTGCTGATCGAGCGCGAGCCGCTTGGGGTCGTCGCGATCATTTCGCCCTGGAATTTCCCCATCGCCACCGGGTCCTGGAAGATCGCGCCGGCGCTGGCCTTCGGCAATGCCGTTACCTGGAAGCCGGCCAGCGTCACGCCGGCCAGCGCCTGGGCGCTCACCGAGATCATCAGCCGGCAGGCGATCCCGAAGGGCCTGTTCAACCTGGTGATGGGTTCAGGATCGACGATCGGCCGCGAGCTTGCCGCCAATGCCGACATACAAGGGCTGAGCTTCACCGGCTCCGGCGCCATCGGCTCCGGCATCGCCGCGCTCGCCGCCGCGCGCTTCGTGAAGCTGCAGCTCGAAATGGGGTCGAAGAATCCATTTGTGATCATGGACGATGCAGACCTCGATCGCGCCGTCGACCTTGCCGTGAACGGCGCCTTCGGCGGCACCGGTCAGAAATGCACGGCCTCGTCCCGCCTGATCGTCCACCGGCCGGTGCATGACGGCTTCGTCGAGAAGCTGCTGGCGAAAACCAAGGCCCTGAAGGTCGGCCATGCGCTCGAAGCCGGCGTCCAGATGGGGCCGGTCGTCAGCGCCGAGCAGCTCTCGGCCAATCTCGATTATGTGACGCTCGGCATCAGCGAAGGCGCCGAGCTAGCGACCGGCGGCGAGGCGCTCGATCTGGCGCATCGCGGCCACTACATGGCGCCCGCAGTGTTCCTCAACGGCCGTTCGCGCATGCGCATCAACCAGGAGGAGATGTTCGCGCCGATCACCTGCGTGATGAGCGCCGACGATCTCGACGAGGCGATCTTTCTTGCCAACGATACGCCCTATGGGCTGACGGCCGGCATCGCAACGCGCTCGCTGGCGCGCGCCACGAAGTTCCGCCACGCCTCGCGCTCCGGCTGCGTAATGGTCAACCTGGCGACCGCCGGCACCGACTATCACGTGCCGTTCGGCGGCGTCCGCGCCTCGAGCTACGGGCCGCGCGAGCAAGGCCGCGCCGCGGTCGAGTTCTACACCCAGATCAAGACCTCCTACATCCACGCGGGCGCGCCCGAATGACCAGCGACGCGCCGCAGGTGCTCATCGACGGGTTGCAATACTGCAACTGGTCGCGCGCAATTTTCGAGGAGATGCGCCGGGGCGGGCTGACCGCGGTCCATGCCACGGTCGGCTATCACGAAGGTTTCCGCGAGACGGTGCGCCATCTCGTCGACTGGCGCACTTGGCTTCGCGACAATGAGGACCTGATCCTCCTGGCGCGCGATGCGGGCGACATCGAGCGGGCGCGGGCCTCGAACCGGACGGCGATCCTGCTTGGCCTGCAGAACCCGATGCCGATCGAGGACGACATCGGCCTGATCGAGATGCTTTTCGATCTCGGCATCCGCTTCATGCAGCTCACCTACAACAACCAGTCGCTGCTCGGCTGCGGCTGGATGGAAAAGGAGGACAGCGGCCTGACGCGGATGGGGCGCGAGGCGATCGCCGAGATGAACCGGCTCGGCATGATCATCGATCTGTCCCACGCCGGCGAGCGGACCGCGCTGGAAACGATCGCGCTCTCCGAGCAGCCGGTGGTCGTCAGCCACGCCAATCCACGCTGGCTGCGCGACAGCAACCGCAATGTCTCCAAGACCCTCTTGCAGGCATTGCGCGCAAAGCAGGGGCTGCTCGGCCTGTCGCTCTATCCGCTGCACCTTCCGAACGGATCGGACACGACGCTGGAGCAGTTCGGGAAAATGGCTGCGGAAGCGGCCGGGATCATGGGACCTGAACATCTCGGCATCGGCTCGGATCTCTGCCAGGACCAGCCCGACAGCGTGGTGCGCTGGATGCGCGAAGGCCGCTGGACCCGCGAGACACAGGCGGCGGCAAGTTTCCCGCAGCAGCCATCCTGGTTCAGATCGAGCCTCGATTTCCCGAAGTTGGCGCAAGGCCTCTCCTCGGCGGGGTTCGGTGCGGCCGAAACCGCGCTTGTTCTTGGCGGCGCCTGGCATCGCTTCCTCGAGGCCAGTCTGCCTTCGACCCGAGATTCGCAAGCCACCAGTAGGTAGATTTGGCCCGCATGATGGCGCTGTGGCCTTGAAGATGAAACCGCTTTCAGGTGTCACTGGACGCCGCCATCCTTGCGCAGGCGAAGTCTGCTTTTAAGAAGGGGCAAAAGTCACCTCGATGATCGAGATGGGTCGCAAAACTGCCGTTCGCGTCGCAGGTAGCTTGCGTGTCAGACTCTCCCGGCCCTACCGGTCTTCGCAGCACCAAGACAGACCCATCACGCCCGACACTGTAGAAAACATTGTACGCTCTCCGAGTGGGGGGGAAGGCGGTAGTGCTCTCCCGACTCGAACCCCTGATCACGTTCGTAATGTATGAGGCACTTTCGGCGCCATCCAGTGGCGCATCGGGGCGCAGCGTGGGGCCGGCAAACTCGCTATCGTACTGATGGCCGACCGGGCCCAACATGTGCGGCGGCTTCGGAACCTTGCGATCAGAAAAAGCGCTGTGGGATCGCGTGCGCCGCCGAAGGGTTTGGCAAAGCAAAGGCGGAGTGGCTGGCCCGGTCTGGTCGGCAACGCCGTAATGGTTTGGAACCGGCGGTTCGCCGCGGAGTTAGCTTGTACCCGTCAAGGGTGATTTCACCCAACCGGAAGAACTCCGATGGCAACAAGCAGGAAAGCCGCTGCCGCTGATAAGGGTCTCGCGGACCTTCGGCAAGTTGGCACGGTCAGGCGGGACATAAGCCGCTAGACATGGACAGCTGAGATGGTGGCCGAGCTGACTCCAGAGCAGTCGAAGCCCGCGCGAGCCCTGCTTAACTGGTCACAAGTCCGTCTGAGTGCCAAGTGCAATCTGAGTGAGGGCACGATACGCGATTTTGAGAATGGTATTAGGACGCCGCGCCCGTTGAAGGTCGCAGCCATCCGTCAAGCATTCGAATCGGCGGGCGTGGTATTCGTCTCAGGCGCGAGTCCTATCCTGAGTAAATGACCTCCATGGAAATCCGCGCATTAAAAAACCCGCCGGCCGGAAGTAGCGGGCTTATCCAGTTCGCCTGAGCTTCGATAGATCAGGGCGGAGGCGGCGGCACAGATGGGACCGCGACGATTGCGGAAAGCTTCGCCTTGCGAGCCAGCGTCGGCTGCTCGTAAGTCTTCTTCATGAGAATTCCCCCGGTTTCGATTGATCCCTCAAACACGATGACACTGTCCCGTGCCTTCTCTGGTTGCCAAGCTCCGAGAAACAAAGTTGCACCGGATGGTTTGGGCCTGTCGACTAAGGGCAGAGCATCATCACGACCTATTATTTCCACGTCGACAACAGCTAATTCATCTCCGACGTAGATGGTGTCAATCTCCCGCGGCAAGGAAGGAGCCGTGCGGGCTGCCGGCGAGATGATAAACGAGAGCAAACATTCTTTCTGGAAGTATACGAAGCCTCGGATCATGAAAGTGACGGACGATGAAAATCATCTCCTGTTCACGCTTCAGGTCGCGGCGAAAGTCCCATCAGGGAATGCGCTCTACATACCGCAAACGGAGGCTGTGCACGTCTAGGCCGCCGCCCGACAAAAAGCCCGCCGGCCAGAGCCAGCGGGCAGTACTGGAGTAGCATGGGGCGCGAAGTGGCAACGTGCGCGGCAGGCTACTCGGGAACAGCGCAAAAGCCCGAGTTGTTACCCCGACACCTGTGTCTTGCCCGTCAGTCGTAATACGCGTCGGACAGACGTCTTATCCGCCAACTCATAAGTCCCGACGACGCAACATATTCCGTAGATCTTCATTTGGGAGTGCTGGCGAGCATAGTCCCTTCATCGCCAATTCATAGATGCCCACCATTACCTGCGACGATGGTGGGCATCCATCAGCCTAAAGGTGCCGGATTGCCGATTCCTCAAGAGCTTAACGACGAATATCTCACCTTTGAGTGCCCACGGTGCGAACGCCCCATCGTACGAAAAGGCACATGGTTTAAAACCATATCCTCATTCAAATGCCCGTCCTGCAACGCGGCGCTGAGGCTTGGATACCCCGAAAAGCTGCACCTGTTCGAGAAGCACAAGCGTCTGCCCGGGGGACCTCACGAACCGGCGAACCCGCCTGCCTGAACCAAGCCGTGGCTAACCGTACGACCTGTATGGATCGCATCGCACGCCAATCTTGCTCCATTTCTCGATTATCAAGCTCTCAAATGGGCTGCTTCTTCGAATAGGGCAAAGACCTTAGACTGAGGTAGGGGGCGACCGAACAGCCAACCCTGTCGGTACAGCCAACCCTGTCGGTACAGCCATTCTCCCTGATCAACTGATACTGTTCCTCAGTTTCGACGCCCTCGGCTGTCGTGGTCATGCCGAGAGTGGCCCCAAGTTCGGCGACGGCCTTGACGATCGCCCGGCTTTCGCTGCTTTCCCATATCAGGCTGACAAAGCTACGATCGATCTTGATGCGGTCGAAAGGGAAAGAGCGCAGATAAGTTAGGCCGAAGCCTGTTGTTCGCCTGAAGGCATTTATCCGGGATCCCCTACCAATCGGCAGAGGTTAGTGTTGTCCGGCTTAGGAACCGCTAATGATCCACCGAGATGGATTTCTAATCTAACAAAAATAGGACCTTTACTCGCCGCAGTCACTGGGTGCGAACGGCCGGTAACGGCTGCAAATAGAAGCGCTTATCTTTAAAGGCGGGCTAACTCCCTCCGCCCGCTCGCCGCACTGTCGGAGGCTATCGAACGAAACCGACCGCCGGCTCTAACTATTGATTTCCTGCCCGACAGCTCAATTGGCACCACCGCAGGCGTGAATGATCCGTGTCATGCCACCACCAAGTTTTGGCGCATGCTCCTTCGGCATTTGCGGCAGCGAACCTTCCGCACGAGGGCAGACACAATCCAGAAACATTCAGGAAAAACTGCAGAAATCATTCAAGCGTATCATGCTCTGGAGGGATCAGTTCATCGGCTGCAGCAGTGCTGCACTTGCTCGGGTTTGCGACAAGCGATGCACAGAATCTCGATCAACTTGATGGGTGCGTTGCTCAGCTTGTCGCTCGCTACGGCAGCGACCGGACCCTCCACCTCAAAGGCGGCGCCGCTCACCCGGACCGAGCGTTGCACCATTCTCAGCCGTCAAGTCGACGAAGCCCTCAAAACGCATGCCGCGGCAACGCAGGTCACCGCGGCGAAAGCTCTTCAGAGAAAGGGAAACCGGTACTGCGCCAAGAAGAAGGAGGCGCAGGGAATCCGGATGCTCGCGAAAGCTTTGAAGCTGCTTGGAGTAACACCCATCGATCCTGATGGGTGACGCTCAACCCCCGACTTGCCAAACAAGGAATAGACACATGAAAAAGTCTCTTCTGTCTGCCGTCGGTCTTGCATTCGCGCTCGCCGTCTCGATGCCAGTTCTCAGCCCTAACGACGCCGCCGCGGCTACGAAGCCAGCGCCAGCAGCGACGGCCGCAACTGGCTCTGCACCCGCTTCGGATGCTATGACCATGAAGAAGGCTAAGAAGCACGTAAGGAAGGCCTGCAAGGCGACCAAGAAGCACAAATGCCCGGTGAAGCACAGGAGGAGCGCCGCGAAGAAGGCCTATTAAGGTGTGAAGCATCGCAAAGAAGGCCGTCCACCTCCGCATATACCGGGATGGCCTTTTTTGCTCCCGCCTGCGACTGAGTGGGCGCAACGACCGGCTCTTCGTGCCGGCCCGCTCTTTTCGTCATGGACAGCAGTTACGCGCCCTTTGCGGCGTCCTCGATCAACCTGACCACGAAGTTGCGGCATCTCTGGCCCGGACTTATCCCCTATATTTCCAACCTCCTCCGCCCCCATTGCGGGTACAGAAACGGACACCTCCCCGCTCAACTGCGCGCTGACTGTGAATGTCCCAAAAAGTATCAGAACTACTCCAATTTTTAGGCTGCCATGTTCAGCCTATGTCGTCGCGAATGCATGCCTTCATACGTCCAGGAGCTATCTCCCGTAGCCGTGGCACGGCGCCGGCACAGGCAGCCATCGCTGCGGGACAGCGCGTTCTGAAAACACATCCCGACGGCGGATTGGCGGGACTTGGGATGTCGCCTTTCAGTATCTGCCGTTGCTTCCTGGCGAACGCATCTGGCGATGGGACGGCCGACAGCAATGCCCGTGTGTAGGGATGCCCAGGCCGGACATAGAGATCGGTCGCGGGCGCGACTTCCATGATGCGTCCGAGGTAGAGAACGATGACCGTGTCGCAGATATATTCGACAACGGCGAGGTCATGCGAAATGAACAGCATGGTGAGGCCAAGCCGGACCTGGAGATCGCGAAGAAGATTGATCACCTGGGCCTGAATAGACACGTCGAGTGCCGAGACCGGTTCGTCCGCGACGATAAACTCGGGCTCCAGCATAAGGGCTCGCGCGATGCCGATGCGCTGGCGCTGGCCGCCCGAGAATTCATGCGCGTAGCGGTCATAGGCATCGACCGGCAGTTCGACGGTGGCGAGCGCCTTTTCGGCGCGGGCGCGGCGCTCGGGCCGATTACCGATGCCCTGGATATCGAGGCCCTCGGTGAGGATCTGGCCGATAGTCATGCGCGGCGACAGACTGGCGAAGGGATCCTGGAAGATATACTGCATGTTGCGACGTTGACGTCGAAGCTCCCTCGCCCCGAGCTTGACGATGTCCTTGCCGTCGAAGCGTATCTCGCCTGAAGTCGGCTCGATCAGCCGCAATACGGAACGGCCAATTGTCGTCTTGCCGGAACCGGATTCGCCGACCAGCCCGACCACCTGACCACGTGGAATGTCGAATGAAATATCCTGCAGCGCCTTGACCACAGGTCCGCGCGAGAACGCTGTCGGCGCGAAATGCTTGGTCAGGTTGCGAACGGACAGATAAGGAGCCGGCGCGCTCATAGCTCCTCCCAGCGGATGCAGCGGCTCGTCTGTGTCGGCGATACCTGCAACAGCGGCGGCACGGCGGCGCGACAGGAGTCGATCGCCATCGGGCACCTTGGAGCAAAAGAACAGCCTCCGGGCAGCATGGCCAGCGAGGGGACATTGCCGGCAATCGTCGGCAGCGGTGTGCCGGCCGCCTTCAGCACCGTTGCTTGGCCAAGTCGCGGTGCCGATCGCATCAGGCCTGTCGTGTAAGGATGGCGCGGACGGGCAAAGACTTCGCCAACCGGGCCGGTCTCGACGATGCGGCCGGCATACATGACGGCCACGCGGTCGGCGATTTCCGCAACAACGCCAAGATTGTGGGTGACGAAGAGGATGCCCATGCCGCGTTCGGCCTGGAGAGTGGCAAGCAGATCGAGGATCTGCGCCTGGATCGTCACGTCAAGCGCCGTCGTCGGTTCGTCGGCAATCAGCAATGTCGGGTTGCATGCGAGCGCCATGGCAATGGTGGCCCGCTGACGCATGCCGCCCGAGAGTTCGTGCGGGTATTGTTTCGCGCGCCGCGCGGGGTCCGGGATGCCAACCTGCATCAGCAAGCGCACCGCTTCGGCTGCCGCCTCGCGATGCGATTTGCCAAGATGGATGCGCATCGGCTCGGCGATCTGCTCGCCGATAGTGTAAACCGGGTTCAGGCTGGTCATCGGCTCCTGAAACACCATGCCGATGTCGTTGCCGCGCACGCGGCGCAGTTGCTCCGCGTCCAGCCCGGTCAGCTCGGTGACGGAACCGTCGCGTCGTCTGATCGAGATATGGCCGTGAGCGATATGGCCGATCTTCGGCGCCAGGAGCCCCATGATGGAGAGGCTGGTGACTGACTTGCCCGAACCGGACTCGCCGACCAGCGCCACGGTCTCGCCGGAGCCGATCTCGAGATCAACGTCCTGTACGGCCGCAATGTCGCGCCCCGCAATGCGAAACACGGCACGCAATCCGGCAATCTGGAGGATCGGCGCTTCCATGATCAGCCAAGCAGGCCGACGTCGCGCAGGATCGCGTCGACCTTGGCGGTTTCCTCGGCATTGAGATCGCGCTGCGGGCGGGCCATCCTGTTGGTGGCGATGATGCCGAGGCTGCGCATGGCGGTCTTGAAGGAGCCGACGCCGGCTGAACCGGCGCTGGTGCGCCCGAGCGCGATCCAGACGATCTCGAACAGCTTCAGCAGGCGTTCCTGCTCGACGCGGGCCTCGGCATGCTTGCCGGCCTGCATCAGGTTCCACATCTTGACGTAGCCGTGCGGGTCGACATTGGCGATGCCCGGCACAACACCATGCGCGCCCATGGCGAGAGCAGTATCGACCATGATCTCGGAGCCGGTCATGCCGAAGAAGCCGGCGTCGCCGGCCATGTCTTTCAGCACATAACGCAGATTGCCATCGTCGCCGCTGGAATCTTTCAGGCCGGCAACGGTGCCTTCCTTGGCAAGCGTCACCGTCGTCTTGCGATCGAGCTTGATATGGACGCAGACCGGGATGTCATAGGCAATGATCGGGATGTCGATCGCATCCTTGATATAGCGGAAATGATCGATGATCTCCGGCTGGCTGGTGCGCGTGTAAAAGGGCGCGGTGACGACGATTGCGTCGGCTCCGGCCGATCTGGCGATCTTCGAATGGTTGATGACACGGTCGGTGGTCGGATCGATGACGCCGGCGAAGATCGGAACGCGGCCGTTGTTGACCTTTACCGCGTGCTCGATGATCGCCTTGCGCCCGCCTTGGTCGTGGAAAACCACCTCGCTGGTCGAGCCAAGCACGAACAGTCCGTGGACGCCGCCGTCGAGCAGGTTCTCCAGCGTCCGGGTGAACGACGGAAAGTCGATGCTGTAGTCGTTGTTGAGGGGGGTAACGACTGGCGGCACGACGCCGGTAAAAAGTGGCATTTTGAAACCTTCAGTTGAGATCGGATCGGGGATCGAAAGCATCACGCAGGCCATCGCCAATGAAATTGATGGCGAGGACCGTGAGTACGAGGGCGGCACCGGGGAACATCCACTGCCAGGGGTATTGTTCGAGGACGACGGTGGAGCGGGCAAGATTGAGCATATTGCCCCAGCTCGCTTCGGGTGGTGCGATGCCGAGGCCGAGGAAAGAGAGGCCAGCTTCCAACAGGATCGCGTTGGCGATCTGCAAAGTCGCGTAGACGACGAGGATGTCCATGCAATTGGGCAGGCCGTGGCGAAACAGGAGATGCGGCAGCCCTGCCCCCATGCCGCGCGCGGCAACGACGAAATCGCGCTCGCGCAGTTCGAGGAGGCGGGCCCTGACCATGCGCGACAGAACTGGCCACGATAGCAGCGAGATGACAAGGATTGTCGGCGCGATGCCGGTGCCGGCGATCGAGGCAAGAACCAGCAAGAAGATGACTGGCGGCAAGGTCATGGCGAGATCGACGAAGCGCATCGCGGTTGCATCGACGACGCGGCCGCCGAAGCTCGCGATAGCACCGATGAGGAAGCCAATGACGGTGGAGATCGCGACCGAGCAGACGGCAACCAGCAGCGAGATGCGACCACCCTGCAGAAGCCGCGCGAAAACGTCGCGGCCGACACCGTCGCTGCCGAGCCAATGGGTGGCGGACGGTCCCTTGTTCATGGCCTTCAGGTCGATGGCGTTGGGAGCGTATGGCCACCACCAGTGGTAGGTCATGACCGCTATCAGCACGGGGATCACGATGACCAGACCGGCCCGCGCGGCGCGGTTCTCGATGAAGCGGCCGAGTGCGCGGCGCAATGGACCCTTGGTGCGCTGCATGGGTGGTTCGATCTCGGCAATCGTCATCACCCCACCTGGATGCGCGGGTCGACAAAGGCGTAGACAACATCGGTGAGAATGTTGACCAGAATGACGCAGACACCGATCACCAGCGTGGCACCCGTGATGACGGGATAGTCACGCGTGCCGACGGCGTTGACCAGCAGCAAGCCCATGCCTGGCCAGTTGAAGACGCTCTCCAGGAAGATCGCGCCGCCGATCGCGATGCCAACGGTCGACCCGATCAGCGTGATGACCGGCAAGAGCGCGTTGCGGGTGGCGTGCTTGATGATCACCCAGAACTCTCGCACGCCCTTGGCCCGGGCGGTGCGGACATAATCCTGGTTGAGCACTTCGAGCAGCGAAGCGCGCATATAACGCATGATCAGCGCCGCGTGGCCGATCGACAGCAGGCATGCCGGCAGAATTAGATGGGCAAGCACATCGGAGATCGAGAATGGCGCGCCCGCGGTCTGCATGCCGCCTGACGGCGCCCAGCGCAGCAGAACCGAGAAAAAATAGAGGCCAAGCAGAGCGGTCAGGAAGGCCGGACTCGATATGCCGATGAACGACAGCACGGACATCGCAATGTCGGGCCAGGCGTTGCGGCGCACGGCGCTGTAGATACCGGTCGCAATACCGACGACAATGGCGATCGCCAGCCCCGCGCCCATCAGGAGAGCCGTGGGTCCGATGCGCTCCATCACCAGCGGCAACACCCGCACGCCGTTGCGCTGGATCGAATAGCCGAAATCCCCCGACAGAGCCGCACGCACCCAGCCGAAATACTGAAGCGGCAGCGGCCGATCGAGACCGAGGCGGTCGCGCAGGGTCTCGAGATCGGAAGCCGACATCGGCACGGAAGGATTGATATATGCGTCGATCGGATCGCCCGGCGACAGGCGCAACAAGATGAAGATGAGGAGGCTCAAGGCAACCAGCATCAACAGTCCTGTGGCGCAGCGGCGGGCTATGAAGCTCAGCATTGGCTTTCCGCAAGTGGATGGTGTGGGCCGAATCCCAGAGGAAACCGGCCCTTGTGGCGGGCCGGGAGACCCGCCTGCTCACTGAATGTCCCAGGCCTCGGGATGAGCGGCGTAAGGACCGCCGGCGGGCGCAGGCGTCCAGACGAAATCCTTCAGCTTATTGGAGGCAACGCCGTAGCGATTGGCCACCCACAGCGTTGCCCACGGAAGGTCCTTGTTCATCACCTTGCAAACGTCCTGCCAAGCGGCATCGAGCTTCGATGCATCGGTTTCACCGAGCGCCTTGTCTAAAGCCGCGCTCAGGTCGTCGAACTTGATGCGCATGGTGTTGAAGCCGGCGGGCGGAATCTGCGACTTGTTCAGGCCCGGATTGATGCCAGCCGGGTTCGGGCCATTCTGCAGGCCGGCATAGACCATGGGAAATGCGTTCCAGTCCGGCGTGCCTCCCTTGTAGACGATGCCATTGTAGGTCGGCGTGTCGACGACGCGCGGCACGACGTTAACGCCGACCTGTGACAGCATGGATTGGATGGCTGCCATGACATTGGCAGCCTGCGGAGAGCCGTAATAGGTCAGCAACGTGATGGGCTTGTCGCCGTTGATCTTGTCCCAGCCCGCCTCTGCCAACAGCGCTTTGGCCTTGGCCGGATCGTAGGCGTAGGTTTCCAGCCCTTCGGGGACCAGTTGCGGCGCCACAAAGCCGCAGTTGGCTGGTTTGGCTGCGCCGCCATAGAGGCTCTCTATGATCGCGTTACGGTCGATGGCGTACATGATCGCCTGACGAACCTTGAGATCCTTGAACAGGTCGACCTGCTGGTTGAGACCGATATAGTTGACCACGTAGGAGCCGCCTTCGATCACCTTGAAGTTGGAATCGGTCTTGAACGACGCCGCGTCGTCAGGCTCGACATAGGTGAATTGGATCTCACCAGCACGCAGCGCCGCGACCGCCGCGGCCGGGCTCTCGAAATAGCGGTTAATCAGCACGTCGACTTTCGGCTTGCCGCCACGATAATCGTCATCCGCGGCCAGTTCGACATATTGGTCGGTGACGTATTTCTTGAACTTGAACGGACCTGTGCCGACCGGATTGGTCGACCACCAGGTGCTGGTTGCCAGCGACTCCGGCGGCATTCCGGCAAGAGCATGCTCCGGCAGGATCAGCACCTGCGAAAGAATGGACAGAAAGGAGGCGTTCGGCTTCGACAGCTTGATGATTACGGTGCTGTCGTCGGGCGCCTCGACCGAAGCGATATCGCCG
Source organism: Mesorhizobium sp. ESP-6-4 (assembly GCF_020164735.1). Classification (NCBI taxonomy): domain Bacteria; kingdom Pseudomonadati; phylum Pseudomonadota; class Alphaproteobacteria; order Hyphomicrobiales; family Phyllobacteriaceae; genus Mesorhizobium; species Mesorhizobium sp. ESP-6-4. The sequence goes on along the minus strand of NZ_JAIUGS010000010.1, from coordinate 98,732 downwards.
AGGCGTGCCGCGAACAGGCTGCCGGAAGCTTTGTTCTTGGCAAGATCGATGGTGAATTTCACGTCCTTCGACGTGAACGGCTTGCCGTCGTGCCAGCTCTCCTTGACCAGGTTGAATGTATAGGTCAGCTGGTCGGCGCTCACCGTGTAATTCTTGGCCAGGTCGCCTTCGAGTTGGGTCAGCCCCGCATTCCAGACGACCAGCGGTTCAAAATAGGTGCTGAGCCAGGTGAAGCCGCCAGTCGCGACTAGCGGGTTGAAGTTCTTGGGAAAACCGCCGGGGCCGACGTCAAAACCACCCGCAATGGTCTTTGGACTTTGCGCCTGCACGATGGTCGGCAGGCCGGTGCCGAACAGCAGCGCGGCAGCGATGGCTATCGTCTTGATGCGCATGGTTTCCTCCCTTGGCATTTTTCAGGTTGTGCGGTTTTTGGCGATAACTTGCTGGATACCTCTGTAGTGATCGTCGAGCCGGCTACGTGCCCGGTCAACATCCTTGGCGGCGACCGCCTCGACGATTTCATGATGATCGCGCCAGGTGGCGAGCGGCGTCGGATTGTCGAGATTGGTGAAATCCGAGGCCTTGTTGAACGCCACCCAAAAGATATCGATCAATGCGCTGAGCATGTGGTTGTTCTGGCAGCGGAACAGCATCTGATGGAATTGCTGGTCCTCTTCGGCAAAGCTCTCGCTGCGCTCCGCGCGCTGGCGCATGCTTTCGGTCAACCGGCGAAGCTCGTCGATGTCTTCGGCGCTGATCATCTCGATGGTCTTGGAGATCAGCCCGGTCTCGAGCACACGCCGAATCTCGCGCAGTTCCTCGACGTCGCGCAGCGAGTCCTGCAGGCCATAAGCCAGATTGTCGAGTAGTGGCTTGAAGGAGAATTCCTTGACGAACACGCCGATGCCACGACGCGTCTCCAGGATGCCGATCGATTCCAGCGCCTTGATCGCTTCGCGGACCGAATTGCGGCCAACGCCGAGCCGCTGCGCCAGGAAGGTCTCCGGGGGCAACGGGTCGCCTGCCTTGAGCCTGTTCGCCTCGATATAATTCCTCAGGCTCTCCTGGACGGTCACATGCAAAAGCGGTGGTCGGCTAAGCGGTTCGATCGACTTCAATACCGGCATCTTGTTTCCTGTTTCCACTGCTGTCCGACGCCGATAACCACTTCGCTTGAGGGGCTGACGACTTGTCCTATAACGACTTGTAGGATATCCTGCAAGTGCAGGAGGAAATATCGGGAGATGAAAGTCGTTTTAGCCGGCATTAGCCATTGGCACGCCGACTTGCATCTCGATGCGGCGCGCGATGCCGGCGCTGAAATCATCGGCGTGTGGGATGAGGACGAGGCGCATGCAAGGGGCTTTGCAGCGCGCAACTCGCTGAGCGCGATTGCTGCATTCGAAGACGTCCTTGCAACACCTGCGGATCTGATCTTGCTGATGGGACATCCTTCGAGCTTGCCGGCCAGGGCGCGCAGGATAATCGAAGCCGGCGTCCCGCTTATCCTTGAGAAGCCGGCAGCGACCGGCACGGCGCCGCTGATGCAACTGAGAGACCTAGCCCATCAACGAAAAGCCTTCGTCGGCGTGCCTTTACCCAATCGCTTTGGCCCGGCGGTGATCGCCTTTGAGAGGCTGCGAAGGGAAGGCCGCGCCGGCCAAGTCGCGCACGGCCATTTCCGCGTCGTCAACGGGCCGCCCGAGCGTTATGCCGCCGATGGTGTCGGCTGGGTGGTCGATCCCGCGATTGGCGGAGGTGGCGCATTGCGCAATCTGGGCATCCACGGTGTCGATGCAGCGCTGAGCCTGGCCAGTGGAGAGCTCCATCTCAAAGATGTATCGATGGGAAACCGCATCCACAGGGCTTCGGTTGAGGACTACGCATTGCTGGTGCTCGAGGACAATGCCGGCGCAGTGTTCACCATTGAGGCGGGCTATACCTTCGCTTCAATGCTCCCTGGCGGGGATTTCGAATGGCGCATCGTCTCCGCCAACGCCACGCTCATCGACCGTGGCGACAAGGCGATCTGCGCAACTCTCGACGACGCTACGGTTGTGGACCTGCCGGTCGAACTGCCGGCTACTCGCTACCGCCTCAGCATGCGCGACACATTCGAACGGTTGCGGCGAAACGCTGCGCCGGCAATCTCCATAGACGACTATGTTGCGGCGATGTCGCTGATCGACGCCGCATATCAGAAGGCAGCACGATGATTGCACTAGGCATTATCGGCGCGGGCGATTTTGGCGCCGCGCATGCACGCGCAATCAAGGAGGTCGACGGCATCCGCCTCGTCGCAGCCTGCCGTGGAAACGCGACGGCGCTGGCGGCTTTCACGGCCGAATATGGCGGCAAGGGCTACACCGACTGGCGCGAACTTCTCGAAGACAGTGGCGTCGATGCCGTCGTTATCGCTGCCCCGCACGCGCTGCATGCCGAAATGGCGATCGGCGCGGCCAAGGCCGGCAAGCACATTCTGCTCGAAAAGCCGATGGCGCGAACTGTAGCCGAATGCGATGCAATCAATGCGGCTGTGGCGCAGAGTGGCGTCAAGCTGATGGTCGCCCACCTCCTGCATTTCTCGAAACCTTGCATGGCAGCCAAGAAGGTCATCGAGGCAGGCGAGATCGGACGGCCGCTGATCGCGTCGAGCTGGATGATCAAGCTCTGGATGGAGCACAACCGGCGCGACTGGCACCTGCGCAATGCTACCGGTGGCGGCATGCTGATGACGGCCGGCATTCACGCGCTCGACGGTCTCGTCTGGCTGATGGATGACGAAGTCATCTCGGTGAGCGCCATGCTCGGCGCAAAATTCCATCAGCAGGAAGCGGATGATACGTCGATGCTGGCGCTGCGTTTCAAACGTGGCGGCCTGGGCCAGGTGCAGAGTATTGGCTATCGCAACGGTGCGGTCGGCTTTGCGATGGATCTCGTCTGCGAGCGCGGCACGCTACGCATCGACATGGATCGCGGCACGATGATTGGTCGGGATACCGTGTGGACCGACCTGCCGGATTCGTTCGAGCCCGCCTGGATGCACAATGCGGTGAAACGCGAATGGGCAGCGTTGCGCGACGCTATCGTCGACGACAAGCCGGTACCGGTGACGGGCGCCTATGGGCGCAACCTCATCGGCATCATCGAGGCAGCCCACGCCTCGGACAAATCCCGCCGCGAGGAAACAATCGCTGATGCCGGCTGACATAGATACGATTGCCGAGGCCATCGCCGAGGCTCACGGGAACCCGCGTCGACGCGTACCGGGGTCGCGTTTGGTCGACCTGACGCGCGGCGATGCGATGGCCGTTCAAGGCGCGGTGTTGAAGCAGCTCCGAGAGCGCGTGCCCGTCGCCAAGGTGGCCATGCCGCCCGATGGTATCGCGATGGCTGCGCCGATCCCCGCCGGAATAGTTGTCGACGATGGCGGAACGATCGAACTTCGCGAACGCGACCTCGCCGGGCTCGAGATCGAAGTGGCTGTCAGGCTCGGCGCCGACCTGACGCCCGAGATCGCCAAAGCTGGCCGCTCGGCCGTGTTGCAGACCATCCAGCATTTCATTCTCGGCATCGAGCTCATCGGCTCTCGCATTGACGACCGGACCAAAGCCGGCCCGTTCGCGCCGCTGGCCGACAATATGGTCACAGGCGGTTACGTCATCGGCAGGCAGACACTGGCGCAAGCGCCGAAGGTCGACGGGATGGCGATCACGCTTTCCAGCGACGGAGCGATCAGCCAGCGCGAGACCGCCAAATACCCGTTTGGCGATGCCCTTTCTCCCATCATCGCTTTCGCCGGAATGGCCGACGATCATTTCGGCAGCTTCAAAAAAGGCATGGTGATCACCACCGGATCGTTGTCGCCGCTACTGATCGTTCCAAGGAGGGGCCGCATAGAGGTCAATCTTGGAGACTTCATGCCGCTCTGCTTCACGCTGCGCTAGTCGGACCATGAGTGATCATCTCTCCGCCCTCCCCGCAGACGCGCCGCGCGGCATCTGGGGCGCCGTGATGCTGGCCGTGGGCCTGGATGGCAATATCGACTGGAGCGCCACGCAAGAAACCCTCGCGCGGCTCTGCGCATCCGGCGTTCACGGCGTCTATTCCAACGGCACGGCATGTGAATTCCATTGCCAGACTGAAGCAGAGTTCGACCGGCTGAGCGAGATGGTGGCGGCAGTCGCCGGTGCCGCGAGAATCCCATTCCAGATCGGCATCAGCCAGTCCAATCCGCGAGTTGCATGCGAGCGATTGAAGCGGGTTGGGGGATTGGGACTCTCCGGAGTGCAATTCACCTTGCCGGACTGGTGGCCACCAAGCGACGAAGAAGTGCTGCGTTTCGTCTCGGGCTTGGCCGAGGCAGCGCCGAGCACTCCTCTGGTGCTCTATAACCCGCCCCACGCCAAGCGGCGGCTCGCTCTAGAAAGTATTGCCGCATTGGGCACCGCGGTACCCTCGCTTGTCGGGGCAAAACTCCCCGGCGGCGACGCCAGCTGGTACGCCGGCATGCGGCGCGAACTGTCGGGCCTTTCGGTGTTCGTGCCAGGCCACACGCTGGCAACCGGTTACGCGAACGGTGCGCATGGCAGCTATTCGAACATCGCCTGCCTTAGCCCGAAAGGCGCACTGCAGTGGTGGGCGCAGATACGAGCCGGGGAACAAGCGGCCTTCGAGATGCAAGCACGCGTACAGGCCTTTCTCGCGGACCACGTCCTACCATTTCGGGCACGCTACGCCGTCAGCGACGCCGCCCTCGACAAGGCAATGGCGGCAGCCGGCAGTTGGAGTTCGATCAGGGCCCAGCTGTTGTGGCCCTATTCTTCGGTCCCCGACGAGGACATCCCACCGCTGGCGACGGCGGCACGCGTTGCCTTTCCTGGATGGTTCTAGCATGGCGCGCTTGCCGAATGGTACTGACGGGGAGACTTTAGCGATATGGGGCAGCTGCGGCTGCTTTTCGTACTCGGGCGCTATTCGCGCGGTCAGAAGTCGGCGTGACGATCTCGCGGGTGAATTCGTTCGTATTGGTCTTCTTGACGGTGCCGATGGTCGCCATTTTTCAGTCTCCGTTCTCGTTTGCGAGCCCGCACCATGCGGCCTCGATGGCGATCGTGAGGCCACAGGCGACCGCTGCCGTATCGCTTGCGACCGCAGCAAAGCGTAGGATGGCGCAGGCGCGCGTTTCTTGGTTCGGCGAGGAACGGGCTTCGCCCAGGGGATGAAACTCGCGACGCGCCATTGCGGCATAGGCGGTCGAGGCTTCAGCCGTCCTTCGGTTTCGAGAGGTTGGTGGGCTCTAGGAAATGGCCGACGGAGGCACTGGCGCCATCGGTGGCTCAGAAACAGAGCGGATTGGTTCGCCAAGTGAGCTACAATGGCTTGCCTACATCAAAGCCTTCGCCTACCCCGCGACAAACGCCGATGAGGACGATCATGAATGTCTTATTTCGGGCCGGAAGCGGTCGGTCAGCTTTCGATGCGAGATCATCAGACATCCGCTGCTGCCCATCCAACTTGAGCTCTTGCAAGCTTCACGAACTTCTTGCGTTGCACCTTTGCCGAATCTTCTGAGCCTATGTCGCCGCGCCCAACCCTCGCAGTGTGGCCTTGGCCGCGTGGTATTAGTCGAAGCTCCGCGGGCAGTCGCTGGCCGCGATCCGGTAAAGGCGCAAAGCTTCTTCCCCGCGTTGCTGCAGTCGATTGAATTCGGCGGTATAGAAATTGGTCTCACGAACCTGTCCGGTTTTCGTCGTCCGGATCATCGGCTGCCCTCAATGTATTGGCGGGTGTCCTTGTCAAGCAACGTTCGAATCACTGGCGCCGGCCACTTTGTCATATCGAGCTTGCCAGTCGCGTCCTGCAAGCGACCTGAAGAGCCTTCTCACTCACGACATCGACGGACTGCTTCAATTCAACCGAGTCGGACGCGAGGTGAGCTCCGCGGCGATCAACAAGCTGCCCAACGACCATTCCGGCCTGTTCGTCTCGGCGATCTGAAGCCGGAATACTGCAAGCGGGGCATTGCGCTGGTGCGTGACATTCACCCCGCTTTTGTGATCCCCGGCCGCGGCGTGATCCGGAAGATGCAGGAGTATCTGAGCAGCCCATATCCTGGCTACGGTTTAGAGACGAGCCGATACGCGGAGCTACTGAAACGTTCGGCAGCATGATTGCGCGCCTTTCCTACCGTTCCGATGATTAGGGCGAGGCATAGTCTCTCGTATTCCGGCGCCGCTGAAGAGGGTACGGTCCGGTCGGGGTGAACTAAGGCGAGAGAGCCCGCTTGCGTTGCAGCCTCCAGTTGCGCAATTCTGCTCATGCGAGTCTTTTCGGGGATAGACAATGTTTCACGACATTTGCCTGCAAGCCTATCGTCTGGGCGGGGTGGACGCAGTCAACTCACTCCTCAAGCAGCAATTTCCGGCCGATGCCGATCGAATCCGCGCTATGCAAGATCTTGAGGACACTGGTTATTGGTCGATCTCGTGGCACGAGAAAAAGCATCCCGACGGCGGGGTGTACCGCGACTTCGGAAATGTGAGGGAATACCTAGCCGACGAGGGAGAGCATTGATGGTCCGCTTGTTGCACGAAGCGTTCCAAATGAGGGCTTGCAATTATGCCCGCCAGCTTATGGGCAAAGGCGTCGAACCCTTGCGCTGCTTCGGCGTCATCGCATGATTCGTGAACTGTAGATTCCGGTCGTCGCGACCGGCGGCACGGCACTCGTGGCAGTAGACGACTTTGATCAGACCCCAATGCATGGCGGAATGATCCGGCCCGAGCCGCTTCACCATCTCGGCCATGTCGAGCACGGCCATGCGTTTGCACGTTAGGCAGCTCACCGACAGGCCTGTGCCGGCCTTCAGCTTCTTGCCCAGCGTATCTTCAACGAAGGGGTGTTCTTTGCCCACGGCGATCTCCAGAGAGGTCGCCCCATCCGAGTGAGATATGGCGATCGGAGATCATCGTTGGCAAGAGGCCGGAGCAAAGATCATTCCTCCCTTTGAAGGGTGATGTCGGCCGCGCTTCACGCTAGGCGACGGGCTGTTGTCGGAATGGCCAGCCTTGAGGGCTACGGCGCACGTATTAACAGCCTCTAAAATGCAAAGCCCGCTGCCGGGGTCCAACAGCGGGCTTCAGCAATTGGCTACACCCCTGAAGGATCGACCATTTACCGTATATTAATCGTCACTTATTGAAGCCGCCGCCGTCAAGCCTCCCAAGCTTCCGCGATCACACCATGTCGATCGCAGATGCTTTAGCTACTTTGCATATGCGGCGGATCACGGTTCGCCAGGCCGGCGCACGCTTAGGCAATCTCCAAAACAGAGGCGCCGGCCACCCTTAGTCCGCCGCCAGGTGTGGGGGCACACCAGCGGCGGGCTATCGGGTTAGTCGCCAAGGGGTAGTTTCAGCCGCCAGCGAGGAATGGCAAGGCCTTCGATAGCGTGTCGTCCTGCAACGAGGACTGAGGTCCGAATGCTTCCCGGCCCGAAATACCCGATTTGATGCTAACGTTTGCAACCGAGCGCCCGAATCCGTCGCGGATCGTGCAGGTTAGATCGCGATCACCGGCCGGGAACCTTCGTAGGAGGTCGAGTGCCGTTGCCTTGGCTTGCGCAAAGTCTTTGAAGGTATCTCCACGTGCATCGTGGTAGACATCACCGCCATGAGATAGGTCGAAGAAGAAGCGAGGCATGGGGGCCGATTTTAGCAAGGCCCCGCAAAAGGTTCATTATCCGTTTGAGGGACAAAGGGTTCATGCGCTGATTTGGGGGTGGACAATAAGGAAGCCCGGCCTGTCAGGGGCGGGAGATATGGGCTAACAGCCCGGGCCATATTCCTGCTCGGGGGGGTGGACAGAGAGCGAATGTTACGCTGGTTTGCGTTGACGCGCTTTAACATGTGTTCGTTGCCGGAAAAGAAAAGCCCGTCGCGGCCAAGAGCGTAAGCGACGGGCTCTGTTCCTGAGGCGGCCGGTTCCCTGAAGGAGAATCGACCAATGACGCGTCCGACGTGTCACCGCAGCCACGGTTCCCGACAAGTTGGAACATTAGAACAATCTTGACTAACCGGTAAGCCGCGCCAGAGTCGGTCCCATGGCTAAAGCAAGCCTGCTGTTCAGTCCCAGGGAGTCGTAACGCTATCCTGAAGCCGTAATTCGCAGGAGGCGTTATGGCAGACATACACCAACGCCCGCACAACGCCGCGAGTTCGAGCCGAGTTCCAACGTCGCAAGAATCGACCGGCGTCCTGGGCCGGCAATACGGCCTGAGCCGCACGACGGTCGCGAAGTGGCGGCACGGCGACGGAACGCACCGTTGAAGACAATGAAGGGACGGCCGCCCTGCCCTGTTGACCTCCCGAGCAACTTAAGTTCGCGCCTCGGGAAAGACGTTGAACTCCTTGCAATGATTGGAGAACCTTCATGCGAATGCTTACCCTCTCTGCAGCATTTTCGCTGGTGGCCGGCCCGGCCACATCGGCGGATGGCTTGACGACCTCGAACCAACCCTTCCTGAACGGCACAAACAACAGCGCGCCGACAGCCGATGCTGTGCCGGGCCAGGGGTAGTCCCTGTCGGGTGCCGAGCATACCGTGCCCGGTCAGCGGCACGCAGACGGGTGCCTCACTCAGGACCATGCCGTCGGCACTCGGGGTAAGACGGCGCCATCTGCTAACTCTCGCTGACCGCCTTCCGAATACTAGGCGGCACTCGTAGGAACGTCAGCGAGCGCGCTTGGAATCTTTGTTAGGACTGCACCCGCCCGGGCTGCAGCGCGCGCTGCAACTTGGACTACTTAGCGGCGCGGGCTTCTTCGCCTGGACCCCAATACGCTCTCGGCGTGCGGCGGGGGTCTGCTGCTGATCCCGGCGGGTGTCGTTCCTTACCGCAGTACCGCCGTCGCTCCCGTGATCACGCTTACCGAGCTCATGGCAAATCCGGTGCGGATCCTGGCGTTTCGTCGCGACATCGACTGGAGCATCGTGTGCTGGTATTTGCCGGGAGCTATCGGCGGCGCGGCAGCGGGCACTGGCTGTTCGCCAGCGCCCGCCCCGAGTGGCTGCAGATCCTCATCGGACTCTATGTGGTAGGCGCGGTTTGGGAGTTCGGGGAAGCGCGCGCAAGTGCAGCTATCGAGCGCGGCGCTGGCGCTGGTGGCTCCTGCCCGCCGGGCTCGCCGTGTCCCGAATCCTTAAATTAGAGGAAGCTTGTATTTAATTTAATTCAAGATCAAGATCATAATGCCGGGAGGATCCACCGGCATGGCCCGGCTGCGTTCCTAAATACCCCTTAGCCCAATGCAGCCGGGCCGCCCGGTCGAGATTCCGGCGGTGCGCATTAGCGGAGGCGAGAACAGCGAGCTGCGATCGCAGAAGAGCACAGAATTGACCCCGTCCAATTCATCCTTTCCGGCTTTCGCTATCGGAGCAAAACCACCTCTGAGTTGCGTAGCCCTTTCCTGACAGAGGTTTCGGAAGCGTCGATGCTCACGCTGGAATCGCCACTGAAGAGCAATTGCCACGCGATAAGCCAACCTGTTTTGGCCACCAGCTTCAGGTCATGCGTTCCCTTCATTCGAAAGCGGTGGTGTGACAGGTAAATGACTCCGTCAACCAAGTAATTCTTGTTTCCTGAAAATGACACAGCCGGTGTTCGGTCCGACTCTTGGCGAGATCCGAATATCGAAAGTCCAGAATAGACTCCGTCCTTGGGAGCCGAAAGCCGTACAGAACCATTCCCTGGTGACTGGATGATACTGGACCCCGAGTCGAGAAAGATCGTAACTTCGTTACCTTTCAAATCCACATCGCTGCCGATGGCTACTACCGCGTTGTGGAAGTAGTGAATTCCTGGAGCGAGGGTCACATCTCCGTCGAAGCCGATGCTCCCACAGAACACCCGACCGGCCGGGATGGTGACATCGGCTAGCACCTGATTGTTGTAGTCACAGCCGTTCGGCGGAATAGGTTCTGGCAACGTGATAAGTGGGTCCGTGAGCAGAGGTTCGTTCGTTTTTGGCGTGACACTGTAGCCGCCGCCTTGATAGCTGCCCACTACCGAGATTTTCCTGGCGATGATCTTTCCGCTTCCAACGTGCCTAAGCGCACTGCCACCAGAGGAGTTCACCTGAATGCCGCAGTTTGGAACCGATATTCCTCCCGAGCCGGTCACTGTCAGCGCTCCGTTGGAGTCCGGATCGAGGGCATAGATGCAGTAATCAGGCGCGGATTTCCGAGCTGTTGCCGTTACTTGGATGTCTATCTTCTGAAATCCTGCAAGAGTCATAAAAGCGGTTGGTAATCCGGCTGAGATTTTGACTACCGCTTCTTGCAACGTGGAAGAAGGTGTGGTGACGTCCGCATCAACGATGATGTCGGCTGCAAACGAGCTGTTGCCAAGCGCCCAGTCCTTCGCTGCCTGTGCGGCCACCTCGTTTGTTTCGTCGCTTTCAACGGCGGCGAGAGCCGCTGAATCGGCAATCTCTTGCAATCTGGATTTCCAGACGACGGCATTGGTAAAATCGACGCCAAGGCCCAGGGCCAAGCCTAAAGGCACAACGATCAAGGCGGCTGCCACGGCAATGTTACCCCGCCGGTCGAGCAGCAGATCTTTCAACTTCGGCATCGAGATGCCCTCTTCCGGAGAACACTCTAGATCGACAGTAATTTAGACAATGCTAAATTCCCGGCCAACTCGGAAGTCGCCCGAACCGCCGCTCTCTCATTTGAACCCAAAGGCTTGATCGGCCTGATCGGACTTCAACAAGTCACTTGCCGAATGTCCGACACCAGGCAATATCACGAGACGCCAGTTCAAGGGCCATCCATTGGCGGTCGCGACGGCTTGCGCCAGCTCAAATGTGAACTCGCCGCGCTCCAGGCGTGTCGATCCTTGACGCATCGCGGCTGCGCTCTCGCCCAGCTCGGCATCGCCTGTGTCGTCCTCTCCGAGATAAATGGTTAGCGGCAAAGCCAGATAGGCCTTCAATTCCTGGTTGGCTTGATCCGGGCTATAGACGCAACCGGAGGAAACGCATCCCAGGCCATAGGCGACCGCCTCTGACAGGGATGGCAAAACGTAAGAAGAGGGGTTGGCAACAACTGATCTCTTTGCGTCCGGCAAGGCGAATGCTGCAACGCGGGAAGCGAATTGGCCTCCGGCCGAGTGCCCAAAGAGATAATATTGCGCGTTCGGCAATCCCTCTTTCGCCCTGGCCCAGCTTACCAGGCCCTTGACGTACCAGACAGTCCACCGGTCCCGAGGCTGGATTGTACCGTTGTTGACGATGCCTCCCCGCTGATAGCTCCAGCTTGGAAATCGTTCCAGGTCAAAGAGGGGCGCCAACACGATCAGACAATTTCGATCGGCCAGAGGCTCCGCGTAATCTCTGTAGGATGAAGCCGTGCGGCTGAGGCCGTGAAACACGAACAGGAGCGATGGGTTGCTGCAGTATTTTGGATGATAAGTATATACGGTGAGCTTGGTCCCATTGATGGTCGCGGTGGTCGTGCCACCGCCAACTTTCCAGGCAAGCGCCGGGCCCGAGAACGTTAAGCCCAAGGTCACCGCCAACAGACGGATCAGAAGTCGCATCTGTCACTCCCATCGAAACGAGGTGTTATTGGGATAATATATTCGCTCTTGCTAAACAACCCGGAGCTGCCTTCGCGGTAAACGTTTCGTTTTCCGGCCCTTTTCGTGCCCTTCGGCTCAGGTCGATGTGTAGGCGCGCTACAAATTGAGGGCTGCAACCAACATCTCAGCACAAAAGAATGGACAGCCGGAGGCGTTCGTCTTCGGCGGCTACCACAGCGCTGACCAGGTTAGGCGACATAGCGAGCAGACGGTCATCGTGGCACAACCGGCTGTACCTTCGAGCGCGTGGTGGATGCTCTGCAGTGTGCCGCCCGAGTCCCACGCTCGGCGGCAGATCCTTGGGCCGCGCGTTGGCAGCCGTCCATAGCACATAAAGATGGCGTTCAGCACCTGCGAACGTCCACCGCGCGGACGATCGCCGCGCTTGGCCGGCCCGAACAGCTGCGCGTCGATGGCCCGGCTCCATATGAGCACCCCGTTCAATCAGGTGGCCAGCAACGAATCATGAGGGTTTTTGTTGGGCCTGCAATGATCGGGTGCTTTTGATCGCGCTGTCGGCCGTTACCCCCCTGATCGGTAGTCGCCGTCCAAGGCTAGGTGGGGTCATTCAGTCACGTTGAAGGGCACAGATGCTTGAGTTTGATACGTGCGTTGGCGGTTGTGAAGCGTCAGTTGGCCTTGGTATGTCGGCGGCTAGGCTCATCCCCCGAACCAGTACGTGCGTCAATATTCCCATTGCGCCAATCGGCAGGCCCTCATCACTGGGTTTAAGCTGGGCGTTGCGAGCGTCAAATACAATTACCGAGCTTTCGCCCAAGACCTCAACTTGGTCACCCAAGGTAACTAGCGCCGTACTTTCATCGATTCCTATGCCCACGTGATCTGGCCTATCCAGAACTGCAGTGAGCAGACGATTGTTTCGTCGTCGCTTGAGGAAGTGCTGATCGATTATCACTCCGGGCCACAAGCCTAAACCCCTACTGGTCGGGGCCGAACCGGCGATGACTGACTTCAGTGATTGGCTCCCGCCCGTCATCATCCAATCCGCCATAACCGCTGCTCCCGCGCTCGAACCGCCCACAGCAATTCCGCGACGATGCCGCTCCCGGATCAACTGACTGAATCCAGATGCGTCAAGCGCCGCCATCAGGGCCGTTTGAGAACCGCCAGAAAGCCAGATCAGATTGGCCTGATTGATTGCGTCCGCGACGCCCGCGACGCTTGCCGAGGAAGCGGCCTTCTCGTTGGCTTGACCCTGGTTCTCAAAACGCCAACTTCGGATGTTCCTAGCACCAGCAGCTCGGAACGCGTCAACGAGAGAGTCGCTGTGCTTATCGGCACGAGACGCTTGGGGCAGAACGACGATACGAGCGTCTGGGCCGCCAGCAAGCTCCATGGCGCAAGCCAAGATCTCCCTTGGAATGGGTCCACCGCCAACTATAACGAGTGCGCCACCCGCCTGCGCCGGAGGTGCCACTTCTGCCGCGGGAGTTGTCGATATGAGAATTGCGGTTGCAGCGATGCCAGCCAGCACCAGTCCGCTGATCCTGTGCACGAGTTTCGACGGCCGAACCATATTCGCCCCTACGTTGTGTTACTGAGGAGCAGTTGTTGAGCCACATCACGGCCCAGTCACTGCAATTCCGGCAGCGGCAAGTTCCGCTGGTGCTGCGCCAGTCAGTTGTTCGGCGCCATGTCGCGAAGACTTCTCATGCTCCTGATGTGGCCTCAAGGTTGAGTTCGACAAAACTTCCCACGTCATCGACACCAGTTAGTAGGTCACGACCGCCATCGTAGCGCTTTGTCAGAACGGCGAAAGCCTGCGGAAACTCTTCCTCACTGACCGGTCGATTCTGAAAATGCGTTATGTCGTTGTCCGTCAACAGAGGATACATGCGAACAGACAACGACAGCCCGTCATTCGCACGGCTTTCAAAACGAAGGGCAACGGCCAGCCCGTAAGGAGCTGCCCGAGTTTTTGAAAATCGGCCGGGGGTGTTCCAAACGAAATTGCCCAATCCGAACAAAACCGGCCGCCCGGACACAATCTCCATGCCTTGAATGGTGTGCGCACCGTGACCGACTATCAGATCAACCCCTGCGGCCGCGAGATGCCGCGCGTACTCACGTTGATAAGGTTCCGTGCTCGTGTAGTCCGTTCCCCAATGGGGATAGGCGATAAAGAAGGGAGACGGCAACGTTCGACGGAGGTCCGCGATCTGCGTCGCAATCGCCTCGGGCGTAATGCAGTTAATCCCTGGCTTCGTATTGCCAGCGTACCATCTGAATTGCTTGTCGTATTTCTCGCGAAACTCGAAGCAGGCCCAAATCACGATCGTCCGCTCGACGCCGCCGACCGTGATCGTCTTGACCAAGGGTCGAGCCGCCTCTGCCAAATCCACTCCGGCACCGAACGGGGTGATACCTGCGGCCTTCAGTCGTCGAATTGTCTCACGTAGGCCCGATTCCCCACAGTCGAGGCTGTGATTGTTTGCCAGCGACACCGCGTTGAATCCTGCTTCCACTAGCGCTGCTGCGGTCTCGTCAGGATCTGATGAGCCTAGATAGTTTTTGCGGCCCTTCAAGGAGGGATCAGGCGTCGCGGCGAGCGGCACCTCAAGGTTTCCGATCGTCAGATCGCCACTGGCAAGTACATCCGAGACTCGGGCTAGCGAGTATCGGTGTCCCTTGATTGCTAAGCTCTCGCGCAGCGACGCCATGCGCGGATATTCGAGATACGATTCTCCAAAGCCCACATCGCCGACTAGGAGCACTGTGAAGTTGGCGCTTTCTCCTGTCGAAAACCTGCCGGCCCCTCGGCATGGTCTCGCTGCTGGGGCTGCTGCTACGCGCGGTTGCTTGGTCGACTCACCGCGCTGACGATTGCCAGCTGGTCGGCCAATAATTTGGAGCGTCTTGTCGACGACTGCGGGATCCTTCGCGGCAATCACCCGCCCATCCGCAATTCGTGTTAATATCTCGCGTGCATGTTTTGCCGGTGCCGAACTGTTTCCCGACGGCAAGATCGCGATATCAATTCGATCCAGGCCCACGCCTTTGTTAAGCACCTCTTCCGGCGAAACCACTACAATCCCCGCATCGAGCGTTGCATCAGCCACGATAGCCTCAATCCCATCGAGGTGATCTCCGAAACGCATACGGCACGTTTGCTTCCCAATCAGTGTGCCTTCGATAGATGCCAAGCCGACTAGTTGACCAGACGCCTCGGCCGAGGCGCGGATCGCATTCGCCAACGGATCACCGTCGGCCATCGTCAAGACTACGACCAGCGGTATCCGGCTGGGCGAACTCTTGGGGTAAAGCATCTCGACCACTGCATCCGCCGCATCACGCCGCGTGCCTTCGACCACCGCCAAGTGAAGCCCCAACATCGGCCGAGTGTTCACTTCGCAGATCGCGCCTCCTGTTTCCCAGAATGGTCGGTCTATTGCGGTGGTAATGAAATCAACTCCGCAAACGTCGATACCAAGCAGTGCCGCCGCTCGCTCGGCAACTTCGCGGATAGACGGATGAACCGCCTCGGTCATATCAACTGCTGTGCCGCCCTGCGAAACGTTTGAAACCCGCCGCAGAAGAACGATCTGATCTTTTCCCGGAACTGCGTCGAGCGACAGGCGCTGCTCCGCCAAGCATGACCGAGCCATCTTATCCACCGGGAGCGGCTTCAAACTCGAGTGCATGCCCGCGTGTCGCTCGGGGTTAAGGTTCTCTCGGTCGACGAGCTGTTGCACCGTGCTTGTGCCATCGCCCCTGACGTGCGCTGGGCGGCGACAGGAGGCGGCAAAGAATTTTCCACCGACTACAAGCAACCGGTATTCTTCGCCCTTGAGAATCGCCTCAACAACGATGCGAGTCGAAACGCGGCTAGCATGCTCGTATGCCTCAAGCAGTTGAACCTCGTTCTGCACCCCGACTGTAACGCTTCTCCCCATATTGCCAGACGCCGGCTTTACGACCACCGGAAATCCAATCCAGCGGGCAGCGTCCCGCGCCTCTTCGACACTGCGCGCCAGTCGCTGCACTGCTACCGGCAGTCCGCCGGCGACGAGTATGGCGTTTGTAGCTGCCTTGTTCTTGGCAAGCATCCTGCCCATCGAGGACGTATTTGTTGATTCCGATCCCAGCAGAATGTTGGAGTGCCGCCCGTATCCAAGCTTGATGTAGTTGGTACCTGGAACCGTCGACCAGGGAATTTCGCGATGCTGGGCACGCTTCGCGATCGCAAGGGTGTCAACCGTTGGCGTTACGTCCAAGGTGCTCTCGCGGTAGGCGTCGAAAGCTTGGTCGAATATCTTTCGCAAACGGTCCAGATCCTCTCTGCATAACGCGTTTAGAAGCTCGACCGCGACTTCACCTGCACGCAGCCCTGCTCGGGCTTGTCGTGTTTCAAAAACAGCAACGACCTCGCGTGCGTTCGCGCCCTGTTCCGACCCGGCGAACTGGACCGGCCAGTTAACCCAACGCTGGATCAGCAAGGCAAGCGTCTCTACGACGCGGGTAGCTGAAATCTCCGTCCCGGTGAGCAACGACTGCCACGCAGAAAAGTCAACCATGTCGGAACGAAATCGGCTGACAGGCGGTATTAAGTCCGGGATCAGATATGCATTCGAGATCACAGGATCACACCCGCCGGCGCCATCGGCGGACAGCTGTAGCCGGACAACTGCGGAGCGGGACCACATGTTTCCCGCCGCAAGAATCCTTGCGCCAGATATCCTCATAACCATGCCTTGGACAGTTGCGGAGTTCGGCGTCACTTTCGCATATGATCCTTTGCCAATATAACCTACCAACGTGGAGTCCTGTTGGGGGCAGCCCGGGCTTTTGAAATTCCAAAGCCAAGTAGTATCAAATTTCTCTGTGTCTCCGTATTCGTTGAGAGCAATTGGCGCCGATAAGTTCCTTCCCGGTGAAACCGCCACGCGCGCCTATCGAACCACTTTCTTTTTTCCTTCTGCTCGGTTCGACGCATCGGAGGCATTAGATGGACCGCCGACGTCGATTGATCCACCAAGCTCGCGCCTTGCATCATCCAGCGCTTTCGCCTCGGATTCCCCGCCGATCTGCTCGAGTTCCTTCGCAATGACATTCGATTTTGTCAGAGGCCACTTGGTCAGGGAGGCAGAACGCACAAAACCGTAAGCGGACGGCATCCGGACCATCAGCCATCCAAGGTTACTCAGTTCCTCGGTGAATTCTTTGGCGGAGTTCGCGCCGCCGATGCGCCGCCCGGTCAGGCGCTTGAACGTCTTGGATGACATCCTTGCCCGGATCCGCGGTTGTCCCGCCTTGTTCGTGGTGCGCTTCAGGGCCAAGGCAACGAGCGTCGCCGCATCGCGTAGTGAAACATTCGGCCGGTCAGTTGTCGAAACCGTTTTCATTCACCCTACTCCCTTTTACTTAGCGAAACCGACAGATTTTCATCGCTGTCGAGCTTCATCCATGTCGCGCCGGTCTACGGGCGGCGCAGACCGCACTGCCACCTGATCGAACCAGCCATCTCTTTTTGCCAAGTACGAAACCGCCATGGCATGCATGTCGGCTCTGATCAGGGGCGGACGCGACAGGGACAGGGACGCAATGGGCTCCGTCGCCAGGTCACCGGATCCCGACGCAAGCACCATTTTAGCTCCCGATCCGTCGACGCTCCACTTCAGGAACAGAGCAAGACCACCGTTCTGCAGGTGTCGCAGCAGATCTGCGTCAAGGTAAGATTTGGCGCTGACCAGTATCAACTTCGCAGGGGACAGAGTGGACAGTGCTCGGCGGGATATCTCATCCTCCTCGTCTACAATGAAATTACCTCGGTTGACGCGCTGCAGCACCTTGCCGAAGAGATCGCCGAGAACTTCGTTATGTTCGGCGCCCGACGGCGCTATGGACACCGCATGGCAAGCAGCCAAACCGAGGCCTTTCGTCCAAATTCTGTCCGGAGACGCCGCGTAGATCAAAGCTTCCAGGAAAGGATCCCTAGTCAGCGTTTGAGGGGTCACTCGCTGGCCCAGTTCCAGGGGAACAGTGTTGATGTAGGCGCCTCTTTTCGACAGGAGACCGATCCGCCGTCCCTCTGCCTGGAACCGGTGGTCGATGGCTTTAGCCACCATGCTCGTGTGCCGATCGCCGATGACCAGTATCGTAGCGACTTCCGAAGATGCCGGATCGTCATACAAATTGGTAAGAATCAGGTCACTCACATCCCTCGAGTTGCCCGCTCGTGTCGAAAGATGAAATTCGATGCCTGGTCGCGCATTTACCTCAACGACTGCACATCCGACCTCTTTGTGAGATATCGCAATGTCCGGCATGATAAGGTCTATCCCGGCGATACTCAGGCCAAAGACCTTGGCAATGCGCTCGCATAGCTGTGTGTTGTCAGGATGAACCGAGTCCGTGACATCGACCGGGATGCCTCCGCGGGCAAGGTGGCCTGTGGGGCGCAGAACCACCGGTTTGCCGGCGATGGGGACTGACTCCAATGAAAGCCGCTGCAAACGGATGTGCCGCAGCAGTTCGTCGTCGATTTCCACTCGGCACAGACGTCTACCATCCCGATCCGGTTCCTGGTTCAATTCGTCGATCAGATCGCGGATGGTCTTTTCGCCGTCACCTATTACCTCCGGCTGTCGGCACATGACCGTCGCTGCGACACGAAAATCGACGACAGTCGCTCGATATTCAGCGCCGGCAATAAACTGCTCCACCAGCACTCCGCTATGCTCCGAGTGCTGCTTGTTGCGCAGCGCGTATGCTCTCTCGAACGCGGCTTCGATGGCGACGCGCCCCCGTAGCTTGACGGAAACGCCCCGCCCCTGATTTGCCTGAGCCGGTTTTACGACCACGCTTTTGCCCAACTGCTTGGCGGCGGCGACCGCCTCGGCCTTGGTGCGGACGGTGATCTGACGAGGAACTGGGATGCCGGCCAGAGCCAGAAGTCTGTTGCCCAGTCTTTTATCCAGGGCCGTCTTCGCGGACGCAAACGACGTCGAGCCGGATATTGTCGAGAACAACTGTTTCTGGTGCTTGCCTTGGCCAAGGCGAAGATGGTTGCGGGCAACGAACTCGAATGGAATGCACTTCCTCTTGGCCGTAGCCACCAGGACAGCGGTTGAATTCGAAAGCCGCCGCTTCTTGGCCTTTTCCAGATTTTGCGCTCGGGCCTCCATATATTTCGCGGCGGGGTCCTCGCCTCGTGCTGCTTCATCGATCGCGTCAACAACAGCCGAAGCAGCCGCGCGCGACATCTGCGGGTCATCCGACTCCCAAACGAGAGAGAAAGTCTCATGCGCTCGGTCGCTCACGAACGCGGGCGTCGCTAACGACGAAAAGAAATTCATCTCCTGGCAAAGCTCTAAATCAGCGCACCGGATCGCATCCGCAATATACTGCGCCACCAAACCATCCTGTGGGCAGTCGGGAAATAGCCTGGAAAGCGCTGAGCGAGCTTCAGGGGCAAAAGCTGAAACATGCGTCGCCGCTAAGGATCCCATGTTCAGAGACAGCTTAATCACTGTATTTACGCCGTAAACATTTGTTCCCCACAACGTCCGAAGTCCGACGACCGTGATCGGTTTCGCTTCTCCATGCTGAGATACCATAACGCTATCGCCCCAACACCAATTGCCCCATGCCGATCACGGCTCAACTCGCACGGAGTCCTCACCCAGCAAGATAAGCTGGCGCGCCAGGGAGCGAAGATGACTTTCGTCATGATCGCATCTGACTTCTGCCAGATGGTCCGCCTCTCGAATATGTTTAAGGAATCGCTAATTCGAAAGGCGCAACATGGGACTAAAGTCCGCAGCTAAAGTCCCAAGCGAGGCCCCATTGCATGCAACCCACCGTTATATTATGGTTATCTAATGGTAAAGCATAAAAGAAGAGGTAAGTCAAAGGTTAGTCGAATAAAATAAGATTCAAATAAAATCTTCGAAAACAGCGTCACTATAGTTTAGTTGGGGGAGTTGTCATGGCGATTTCCAGAATACAACGCGGGCGTATGAAAAGGGCCAAGCGCGCATTCGCGACGCGTCGTGTCGCAGCTTCTCACATGCGAACCCTTATCACTGGCCCGATACAGCCCGCCGCAGGCGATCTTGTCCTGGCGCGCATTGATGAACTTGGCAATCACAGCCGATTGGAGCTCATCGGCGGAAGAAAGGCCATCATGTTTCCTGGCGATGAGATCATTGTCTGCTACGGCAACAGGTATGCCCCCGACCAGTTCGAAGCGGTGATTGGTCCGGATTTGGGCCCGTGCGACCTGGTAGCCGGCGGGGGAATCGCGGCGCAGGAGCTTTCGAGGCATGACAGAATGGCGGCGCCGACAAAGATTACGCCGCTGGGGTTGGTTGGGGATAAATTCGGCCGTCGGCTGAATGTCTGGGATTACAAGGTAAGTTCAGACGATCTTCGACCCTCGCTGCCAATTGTTCTGTCGCTCGGCACATCGATGAACGCAGGCAAAACCCTGACGGCGACGTCATTGGTCAGGGGCTTTAAAAAATTGGGACTGAAGGTCGCTGCGTTGAAGATTACCGGAACAGGATCCGGCGGCGACATGTGGATCGTCCGTGACGCCGGGGCGGACTTGGTTCTTGATTTCACCGATGCAGGTTTTGCAACGACCTACTTGGCTTCAGTGGAGTTGATCGAGAAAGGTGCCTTCCGCCTGCTGAACCACGCTGCCGAAAACGGATGTGATGTCGCGGTCATCGAGATCGCCGACGGATTGCAGCAAAGGGAGACATCGGAGCTCATCTGGGCCGAGTCGTTGCGGAGCATTGCCCTTGGCACAATCTTCGCCTCGTATGATGCCATGGGAGCAAAATATGGCGTCGACAGCCTTCGCGCCGCGGGTCACAACGTGCTTGCTATAAGCGGACGAATTGGCCGATCCCCGCTCGCGGTGAGAGAAGCCGAGGAAGCCACCGGGCTGCACGTCTACTCTCCATGGGAGCTGCAGGAAGGAGCACTGAACCCTGTCATGAGGGCTCGCGCTTCTGCGAAACTCGCCAACGGACAGAGCAGTAATCCCTATTTCCGGCGCATCGCAGAATCTGCGGATGGAATGGCCCCGGACGGTTATAGCGCGCAGGCCTCGCAATTGCGCGTTGAATTTTTAGGAATGGTTGCGCAAGGGCTCGTCGCGGCGGAGTTCGGTAAGCTCAACCAGACCTCTGCCGAAGGCACCAGGTTCGCGTCATGGCTAACTCCCTATGGGAGCATCACCGTCACGGTACCTAAGCTGTCATCACGGTTCGACATTCCAGCCTTTATCTCGGCTCGCGCTCCTGCGGAGACCATAGAAGCCGCAGTGCTGGCCAAAACTCGGGCCGCACTGAAGTTGTCTTTGTCCAACCTTATCGAGGCGCTTGGCTGCTCTGCTCTGGCCGACGACCAAATGCAGGGGCTTCTGAACGACACTTGGTCGATGCTTGAGATGGATCGCAAGAGCGGAAATGAAGGCCAGACCTTGCTTAACGCTGTGAGGCAACCGATCTCGGCCTCCGCGCCGGATGAGCCGGACGCCACAATCATGAACTTCTCAGGAGCTTTCAGCGACACTGAACACCGCAGCGTAATCGGGCGAGCATGACCAGCGGTGATCAATGAGCATACGAGATAAGAGGTTCAGTCCTGCTCTGAGCGAAATGTGGCGACGGTCCAGGCCCGGCTTGGCTGCTGTCGTGACATTCGGAATCTTTATCAATCTTCTCCGCTTCTCGGGTCCCCTCTATCTCATACAGATCTTCGATCGGGTCATTTCGAGCCGCAGCATCGAAACCCTTGTTGCCCTCACTGCAGCGGCTTTGATCGCGCTTGTTGCGGGAGCTGCGCTGGAAACGGTCCGCCGGCGAATGCTTTCGCGATGGAGTGTATGGATCGAGCATCAGTTGACCACTCAATCCGTGAGAGCCGGATTGACCGCCGGTGTTGCTAACCCACCGGTTCTGGCCAACATCGAGAAGGTATCCAGTTTTGTGGAGCGCGGCCTAGCGCCATGGATGGATGTGGTCTGGGCCCCCATTTTCCTGCTGTGTGTATACTTCATCCATCCGGTTCTCTGCATGATCGCTTCGGCCGGCATTGCCTTGCTGATCGGTCTGAGCCTGCTTAAGGACAAGCTCACGCGAGAACCCCGCCAGGCGGAACGCGACGCCGCCAAGCAGGCCAGGGAAGTTTTGGTCTCGGCAGACAGGCACAAGGACGTGGTGGGCGCCTTTGCGATGGCTGACGCAATCGCCGGCCGCTGGGGTAAGAGCAAGATAGACGGCTTTCTGCAGCGGGATCGGCTGAACGCGAGAGGGGTGAGTATCGACTCTGCCATCCGGGTCTTGGGCCGCGCCTTTTACATCGTGCTCCTAGCATCCGGCATCTGGTTGTTTTTAAACAATCATGCCACGCTCGGGGGGTTATTCGCAGGCCGCCTTGTTGCCAACTTCGCCTACAAGATCGTCGACAAGGCGGTTCGGGAGCTCAGAAGTCTACGAGAGGCGCGCGAGGGGTACTCGAAGATCAAGGCGGAGCTTGCCAGACCGGCGCGTGACGAACCGGTCTTGTTGCCCGGGACACCGAATGGCGCTTTGAATCTCGATGAAGTCTCGTTCAAGCACAGCGGAGCGCGGGGAGACTTGTTCCGGAAACTTTCACTCTCCCTGGCGCCAGGAGAGTTGCTGATGGTCATGGGGCGGGCCGCAACCGGAAAGACGACGCTTTCCCGCCTTTTGATTGGGCTGCTTAAGCCGCGCACCGGACAAGTCCGGTTGGGCGACATGAACGTCACACGACTTCCCGATTACATCAGGGCTGAGGTCATCGGCTATCTCCCGCAGCATATCGAGCTTTTCGAAGGAACCGTTGCGCAGAACATCGCACGATTTCAGCAGACCAGCATGGACGACGTGGTTTCCGCAGCCAAGATAGCGGGAATTCACGAATCTATTCTCCGGTTAAGCCAGGGTTATGACACCCTTCTTGATGAGTCCGTCGGCCTCTCCGGCAGCGAACGGAAGCGAATAGCCGTTGCAAGAGCCTTCTTTCGTTCGCCGAAACTGATCGTCCTTGATGAGCCTTTCGCAAATTTAGACATTTCTTCGAGGAGGACACTCGAAACGGCCGTCAAATTTATGAAGGACTCCGGATGCTCGATAGTCGTCACCATGTCGGGGCGTTCCAAGCGATTTATCGGAATGATCGACAAATCGCTCATCCTGGGCGGCCAGAAACCGGAGTTCACTGATCACATCGTAAGTCCCGTGCGTCCGAGCAAGCCGGAATTGCGGAGAGTCAAGTGAAAGCCTCGCTGGCCCTCCGCAACAAAAGCTCGGGCGGTGTGCAAGCAGAAGACCCCGCGCCGTTCGGCAAAAGCTTGGTGACTTCGGGTTTCGCGATAATGGCAGCTTTCTCCGCCGCCGCGGGCCTATGGCTGGCTGAAGCGCCAATCCAAGGCGCAGTCTTGGCACCCGGCGTGGTGGATGTGGCGTCGAACGTGAAGACCATCCAGCACCTTGAAGGAGGGATCATATCCGAAATCCTGGTTAAAGAGGGAGACCACGTGTCGCCGGGCCAGGCTTTGATACGATTGCAGGGCACTGCTTCGACGGCCGCAGCAAACGAAATCAGCGCGCAGTGGTACGAGGCAAAAGCAACCGAGGCGCGGCTCGTCGCGGAAAGAGATGGAAAAGATACCATCGAAATTCCGCCGGAATTGAAGCAAGCCGGCAAACAGGCGATGGATGCCATTGCTGGGCAAGAAAGCATTTTTCGCTCGCGGCAGGCTCTTTTGCACGAGGGTCTCTCCGTGCTGCAGCAGATGATCGCCAGTCTGCAGAAGGAAATCGAGGGGTATGAAGGGCAAGTTGCCGCGGCGACCCGAAAGCTCAAAGTCATCGAAGACCAACTTAGCGACGTCCGCGCATTGTATGAAAAGAAGCTGATTGTACGGACGCGCCTTTCCGATTTGGAGACAGAACAGGCGGATGTAAGCGGAGCCCTGAGCGGTTACGTTGCGTCGATCGGCGTCGCCAGGGAGAAGATGGAGGAGACAAAATTTAAGATTGCAGAACTTAAAGCGTCTACAGCAACCGACATTGTCGAACAACTCGGATTGACCCGCGCCAAGATATACGAGGCGGGGCAAAAAATGGCTGCCGCCAATGACGTGCTGGCCCGTACCGAGATCCAAGCACCCATTGGTGGGACCGTGGTGGAACTGAAGGTGCATACTATCGGTGGGGTGATAGCGGCAGGAGATCCACTGATGACAATCGTCCCCCTCGACGACAACTTTGTTGTGCTGGCAAATGTCGATCCGTTGGATGTCGACCAAGTGAGGGCGGGATTGCACGCGACAATTTGGCTTAGCGCCGTAAGCAAGCGTTACCAGCAGCCTATGAGCGGCGATATCCAAACCCTGTCAGCGGACCGGCTTATAGATTCGCGGACAGGGCAAGCTTACTATTCGGCTCGAATTGTCCTGACCCCAGAGTCGTTGAAGGCAATGCCGGTGGCATTGCAAGCTGGTATGAACACGCAGGTGATGATCGAAACCGGCACAAGATCAGCCTGGGAATATCTCAGCGCTCCTGTGTATGCCGCTATGGGACGCGCGCTTCGCGAGTGATGAGAGATGTTCCGTCTCAGGCGCACTCGGCTCAACAAGCAAACGCCTGCTGTTGCTCCGGGCAGCCTACAACTTCCGGAGAATGTGTTCTACGGTCAACTTCGGCAACCTCGCCTTGTGACCTGAAATTCCGCCCTCACCTTTCCAGCACAAGAAGCTGCCCATCGATAGCGGCTCCAAACGCCACATCGGAGGATACGTCGGCGAGGACCTCCTGGGCGCGTTTCGAATCTTGAGCAAGCCGGGATAATCCGCAACCCTTGCGGCCCCAGCCCTCGTCTTCTGTCGAAGGTCCATTCGATAGCACCATCGTCACGGGCGAGCCCCTTATGTGCTGGCCGATGCGTTTGTTCGGGTCGAGGCTGACAGGAGACGAGCTAGAAGCCGGTTCCGTCGCGTCGATCATAGCAAATTGGCCGGAGGCGAGGTTGGTGGCGCCGGCAAGCCGGCCGCTGATGTATTCGCCAGGCTTCGCTTCGACGAAGCTGAGCCCGCGATCAGCCGCCATCCTACGACCGGTGCGTCGACTTCGGCCTGTTCGAGTCGCTGGAGGAGATCGCGCGGGGCTCGGGCCCGGCCAGCAGGACGCTGCAGCTTGCCGTTCTCCCTCTTCAAGGCACAACCGTATTTGCGACACAGTGCTGTCGCCGAAAGCCCAGCCTGGGGTTCTTCAAATGCCGATCATTTGTTCATCAGAAATCTCGATCGCTTCATTGCCCGTCTCCTCATCGGAGGAACAGGCTAAACTCAAACCCGAGGACAATTCAGGGGAGCACGTCAGCGGGCTCTATTTCACGCCGACGATGTCGAGATCTTTTTTGGTGAAGCGCGCCAGTCCGTCATCCGTCTGCTGCGATAGTGGCTGAGCTTGCACGTGGAAACATGCCTGCGAGACCGGCCTCGTCGGCCAAGTGGATAAACGCTAGGCGTTCACTGAATTGAACTCGAACGACGGCCGAATTTATCTCCTGGAGGATCTCTCGACGGTGCTCCAGCGGCATACCACATAGATTATACCCGTTGAGGTGGCTCTCGGCCGGGATTGACTCAGCCAGCGAATACTGAAACGGTTTGAGTAAGGTGTAGAGCAGCCTATCGGGTAAAAGAGTACGGAAGGGGGAGTATGACTTTGTGCACAGAGATTGCACACAACACTATATTAACACAGCGAAATCACTAAATAATCAGTCCAATCCATCATTGGTGCTATGGCGAGCGTCGTCTGCATAAGCCTATTCAATGCTGTTTGCCCCTGTCATAATCACATCTGTCAGCGCAATATACCGCATTCTCTTTTATTTTCAGATACTTCGATGGCAGGGACATAAGTCCCATTTCGAGAGGGACCATTTTCCCCAGTCACATAGTTATTAAAAAATCAATAGTCCAGTTTTAATTTTCCACAAATAAGAGTAAACATTAGCTGCTCATAATATGAGCAGTGGAGGCGTGCAGGCAGTCATGCCTGTTGGGGAGGGGCGGTTAGTATGCCCTCATTATCGATCCTTGGCGGCCGCCGTTGGTGGGCCGCCGATGCGCGCAGGACGCATCCCCCTAGAATTGCCTGACGGGGCAAGGAGCGGAGGATCAGCGGCGGCTCCTCCCAACCCCCTCTACCCCTCCTGAGAGTCAATTCACCACTCCAGTTTTCTTTAACGATGGCGCGTGGCGCTGGCCTAGCCAGCGGATGCGCGTCCGTGCGGCCGGTTGCCGGCGTTGGGGCTGAAATCGCGCCTGCCGCATTTGAACCAGGGGAGAATTTCCAATGGCACTCGACATCACAGCTCAAGACATCATCATCGACGAGACCACCGGCCCGCAGGATGACGACATCAACCCGGCCCTTCCGCCGCACAGCACCAACGACACGCTTACCTATCTCTTGGGCCTCGACGGTCCGGGAGGGCTGGCCTCACCCGAGGTCGCCTTCCAGAGCGACTTCGTGATCGCCACGGCGAGCGCCGGCGAAACCATCACCTCGGTCGTTCTCACGCAGAATTCCTCCGGAACTCCGTTTTCGACCACCGTCGGCGTCAACAGCGGCATCCGGACGGTCGATGGCAATTATGTCTGGCTGTTCCAAGATCAAACTCACCCAAACGTTGTGATCGGCGTCATTGGGACCTCAAACGCGGCCACCATGCCCGCCCCGACCGGCCCACTCGCCTTCTCGTTTGGGCTGGCCAGCACCAGCGCCACCAATGCAGACCTGTACCTGGTTCAGTATGTGCCGTTGTTCCATCCGGATGCAACTAACCCGAACGACCAAATCGATCTGCTCAACAAGGTGTTCGCATCGGTCACGGGAACGACCGTGCTCAATTTCAGTCAGCTCGGCGACGCCCCTCCCGGACACAACAATTGGTACATCCTCGACGCCGACGTCGCGAGCTCACAGAAGATCCTTGTCACCGCTCACGACAATGGGGTGCAGGCTGAAGTCAACGTCAGCACGCAAGGCCTGGGCGTCTCATCCCAGGATGTACGCTTCGGCCGTGAGCTTCAGATCGATCTGATAAATGGCGGCACCCAGAGCGCTGGCAAGAACTTTACCGACACGCCGCTCGCGCCCAACTACACCGACCACATCGAGAACGTCTCCGGCGCAGGTTTCTCGATCTCGCAGTCCACACCCACCAACACCGTGGCCGATATTGAGGTCCACGCCTACAACAATAACGACAACGCGAAAGGTTCCGTGTTGCCGGGTGACGACAACGATACCGAGATCAATATCACCGGAGTGACGTTCAAGCTGAACGGCGTCGCGACGACGGCCGCCGCCCTGGGCATAACAGTTGATCTCAGCGGCACCGGAATGGTCCTGCACAACGTCCGCGAGGGCGTGACCGTCGATTTCACGACCGCGGGCGGCTCGGGCGGAAGGTTCGACCGATTCACCATCAAGAATATCGACATGGAGAAGGACTATTTCGACGTCAAGGAAGTGCACTTTGCTGGGAACGTGGCCAACGCCTACAACGAACAAGTCGGCTCTTTCATCAACTTCAACGACGATGGACCAAGCATTTCGACGACCGGCACCGAGCCGACGCTGACCGTTGACGAGACGATTCTTGGCGCCAACGACACGAAGAGCTTTGCCGCCAACTTCAGCCCGCTCTACGGGGCAGACGGGGCGGGCACGGTGACCTACGCGCTTAGCTTTACGGCAGGTTCGACCGGACTTGTCGACACCGCGACTGGGCAGCCTGTTGTCCTCTCGCTGAGTGGCGGCGCCATCCAAGGTCGCACAGCCACGAGCAACGACCTCGTGTTCACGGTCTCTGTCGACGCCTCGGGCAACGTCACCCTCGATCAGATCCGCGCGGTGGTCCATCCCACCAGCGACCCGGACGAGAGCAAGACTCTGGCAGCCGACAATTTGATCCAACTCACCGCGACCGTCACCGACAAGGACGGTGACCACGCACCGGCCACCCTCGACATCGGCCAGAACCTCAACTTCAAGGACGACGGGCCGAGCATCACGGCAGACGGCACCGAGCCGACGCTGTGTGTCGATGACACGGTTCTTACGACCAACGACACCAAGAGCTTTGCAGCGAACTTCAGCTCGGCCTTCGGGGCAGACGGAGCCGGCACGGTGACCTATGCGCTCGGCTTTACAGCGGGCTCGACCGGACTTACCGACACCTTAACCGGCCAGGCGGTCGTCCTCTCGCTCAATGGTGCCATCATCGAAGGTCGCACCGCCACAAGCAACGACCTTGTGTTCACAGTCTCCGTTAGCGGTACCGGTAGCGTCACCCTGGATCAGCTCCGGGCAGTGGTCCATCCGACCAGCGACCCGGACGAGAGCAAGACGCTGGACGCGGACAACCTGATTCAACTCACCGCGACCATCATCGACAAGGACGGCGATCAACAGGCGGCCACACTCAACATCGGCCAGAACCTCGTCTTCAAGGACGACGGGCCGACGATCACGGTGCCGTTCGACGGGGACCCCGTTACCCCAGGTATCCAGCACGAGACGCTGGCCAACACGCTCAACGCGTCGGCCACCGGAGCCTTCGGCTACGATGTTGGCGCGGATGCCCACCCAGCCGCGTTCTACGACACCACGCACTCGGACTTTGTCGACCAGGACGTCGTGGCTACCGGCATCCAGCTCAGCCTTGGTGGCAACCTCACAGGTCTTGTCCCCAACACGCAGACGCCGTTCATTAGCTCGTCCGCGACGCTCCAGTCGGAAGACGCCACCCAGGCAACGTTCAACTGGCAAATCTCGTACGACAGCGACCCGAATACGGCTGGCGACCAAACGGCCACGGCGGGCGGTACCCTAGTCTTCAACAAGACTGCTGACACCTACACCATCACCTTGAACGACGCGGTGGAGGGCTTCACCAAAGACATCCTGCACACCAGTGAGCTTCTATCCAAGGAGCCCACGAGCAATGTCGGCCACCCGAACATTGTGGTGGAGAAGCTCTTCGAGGCGGACAGCACTCCCGAAACGACCGACCGGGACTTCTTCGTGCAGTTCACGGCGAACTCGGTCACCAACACCATCAAGTTCGGTCTTAACTCCACCGGCGACAGCGACAACGCGACACCCACCGACACCGCGTGGAACCCTGGCGATCTGGTCACCAACAACCACGAGGACTGGGTGTCTGCCACCCAGAGCACGAACGGGGTCGCTGGCGACACCATCCAGAAAGGCGAATTGCTGACGCTGCGGTTCTTCGACACCAGCCCTGGCATCGGCACCGAGAGCATCACCCCGAGCCAGACGGCCGCCGACATGGCCATCAAGTTCGACGGGATCGGCACCAGTGAGGACCTGATGGTCATCCTTCAACTCGTCAGCAGCACGGACAGCAGCGTGCATACCACCAAGGCGATCTACATCGAGAACGCCGACATCTACAAAATGGGGCAGGTGCCTACCGCATACGCAGCCGACTTCCCACTCGATAACAACGACGGCCTCATCATCATCGAGAGGAACGACTACAATGGTGTCGGCGAGAACTGGGTGATCCAGGGTGCACAGATCATGCAGTCCGGTAACGGGATCATCGGTCCCGATAACCCGAACCTGGCCGGCTTTCAGGAGACGCCGACGGCGATCGACCTGAACCGGGCGACCGGCTCAGCCGGCGGCAGCTCTCAGACCGCACTGGTGAACTGGGACGCGACCGACAACGATGTGTTGAAGATCGTGGATCTCGGCTTCACCTCGACGCAGACCACGACACCGGACGCGCACCTCGACTTCGGCGTCCAGATAGCGGACGCGGATGGCGACACGACAGCGGTGCAGCACATTCTGGTCGACATCGCCTGACGCCTGACCTTACGGGGGCAGCCGATGCTGCCCCCGTAACGACACCGGCCCAGGCGCCAATTCAACGCCGGGGCCGGGCACTGACAAACGGCATCGAAGCGGGGGCTATCCGTGATGCAGCCAAGGCCACAATTCCAGGAAGTGATGCATCTGGCCCGCCATCAGGTGCCCGCCCTCCTTCTCTTCAGCCTGCTTACCAATCTCCTCCTGCTCGCCAGCACCGTCTACATGCTGCAGATCTATGACAGGGTGCTGTCGAGCGGGTCGATCGACACGCTGCTATGGCTCACCCTTGCCGTCATCGGCGCCATCGCCGTCTATGGCCTGCTGGAACACGCCCGCCGGATGATGCTCGGGCATATCAGCCAGTGGCTGGACGACCAGCTCAGCGTTCCGGTGATCGAACGCGCGATGGAGGCGCGCCTGGCCGGCAGCAACCTCGAAACCGGCCTGAAGGACGTGGGCGATCTGCGCGGCTTCATTGCCGGCGATGGCATACTGACTTTCCTCGACGCGCCATGGACGCCGGTCTTCCTGGCATTCATGTGGTTTCTGCATCCGGCATTGGGTGTAGTCGGCCTTGCCGGCGCCGTGCTCCTGTTCTGCGCCGCGCTCGCCAACGATTTCCTCACCCGCCGCAAAGGCCAGGATGCGGCAGCGGGGCTTCGCCGCAGCCAGGCCGCCGTCGGTCAATTCATCGATGGCGCCGAGACATTGCGTTCGCTCGGCATGTCCGAGCCGGCGTTGCTTCGGTGGGAGCAAAACCAGCAATCGCTGATCGACATCCAGACCCGGATTCTACAGCGCACCACCATCATCGGCAGCCTGTCGCGTTCGCTGCGTCTCGCCCTTCAGGTGGCAGTGCTGGGGCTCGGCGCCTATCTCGTCCTGCGTCGCGAGCTGACACCCGGCTCGATGATCGCGGCTTCCATCCTGCTCAGCCGCGCGCTGGCGCCGATCGAGCGCTCGATAGGCGCCTGGCGCAGTCTGGTCAGCGCGCGGACCGCGCGCCGCAACCTGATGAGGCTTTTCGCCGAAACCAGGTCGATGCAAACAGTCGGCGTCAGCCTGCCCCGCCCGCAAGGCCGGCTGAAGCTCGAAAACCTGCATTATTGTGCGCCAGGGACGTCGCAGGCGCTGCTGAACGCGATAGGCTTCGGCGTCGAACCCGGCCAGACCTGCGGCGTCATTGGCCCATCCGGCTCGGGCAAGACCACGCTCTGCCGTCTCATTGTCGGCACGCTGCGGCCCTCGCTCGGCCATGTCCGGCTGGATGGCGCGGAAGTCTGGAACTGGCCTGCGGAGGAACTCGGCCAGCATATCGGCTATCTGCCGCAGCAGGTCGAGCTGTTCCCTGGAACGATCGCCGAGAACATCGCCCGCCTGCGCGACGTCGACAGCGAAGCGGTCATAGCCGCGGCTCAACTCGCCGGCATCCACGAAATGATCCTGCGGCTGCCGAGCGGCTATCGCACCGAAGTCGGACCGCATGGGGCCCGGATATCGCGCGGCCAGCGCCAGCGCATCGCGCTGGCCCGGGCGCTATTCGGTGACCCGCCGCTGATCGTCCTCGACGAGCCGAACACCGGCCTCGACGGCGAAGGCGAAGTGGCGCTGTTCAACGTGCTCCAGCAGCTCAAGGAGCGGGGCCGCACGGTGGTCATCATCAGCCATCAGACCAATCTTCTGCGCACTGCCGATCATATCGCCCTCATCCGCGACGGATCCCTTTCGATGTTCGGCACGCGCGACGAGGTGCTCGGCGCGCTGGCAGGCCAGCCCAGGCACATCCCGGTGCCGGCGGCCATACGGGACAAGATCGCCGCCAATGCGCCAGCAAACCGGAAGGCAGGGGAGTGAGCCATGGGCGGTGATCGATTTGGCGACTTCTCGACGATGCTGGACAGGCTGATGGATAGCTTGGGCGCGTTGGCGGACAGACTGTCCATTTCCGCAGGCGATCTGGTCGCCGCGGCATCGATTTCGTTCAGCGGCCTGAACCAGCCGACGCGCGTCACGATGATTGCGGCCGCCGGCGTGCTCGTCCTGCTGCTGGTTTCAGGCTTGGTCCGGCGGCGGTCACCTGCCCTCCGCGCCAGCGGCCGCGACCTGAACCAACGGACGCGGCCAGCGCGCATGCTGGGCTATGTGTCGGTGATCGTCTTCGTGGGCGGCACCGCCGCGTGGTCAAGCGTCGCCCTTCTGGCAAGCGCCGTCGTCGCCAACGGCGTTGTCAGCCCCGAGGGCTATCGCAAGACCGTCCAGCATCTGGAGGGCGGCATCATCGGCGCGATCCACGTAAAGGACGGCGACAAGGTGAGCGCCGGCCAGGTGCTGATCAGCCTGAAGACGACCGACGCCCAAGGTCGCTATGACGAGTTGCAAGGCCACTATATCCGACTGCTGGCGACCGAAGCGCGCCTGGTCGCGGAGCTTGCCGGGCAGGACCGGATCACCTTACCCAAGGAGCTGACATCGATCGACAGCGAGACGGCGCGAAAGGTGGTCGCCGAGGAACAGGCGCTGCTCGACAGCCGCCTGGCGACCCGTGCGGGGCGCACGCAAATCCTCAACAAGCGCATCGCGCAAATCCAGGAGCAAAGTACAGGATCGAGGGAGGTGATTGCCGCCGAGGCCGAGCAGCTCAGGCTGATCGACCAGGAGATCGCCTCAGCGCAGGAAATGTACAAACAGGGACTGGAGCGGCTGCCGCGGATACTGGCGCTGCAGCGGTCCCAGGCCGAGATCCGCGCCAATCAGGCGTCGAACCGCGCGCAAGTGGCACATAACGACCAGCAGATCGGCGAGACCGAGTTCCAGCTCCTCAACCTGCGCCAACAGGACAGCGAGAGCGCCAATGAGGATCTCGCAAAAGTGCGAGGGGACCTGGCTGAACTGCGCAGCCAATTACCTTCGCGCCAGGATGTGCTGGCCAGGACCGACATTGTCGCACCAATCGCCGGAACGGTGATGAACCTGCGCATAACGACCGAATCGGGCGTGATCGCAAGCGGCCAGGCGCTGCTTGATATCGTTCCCAACGAGCCCAATCTGGTCATCGATTCACGCATCAAACCGGCGGATATCGACGTGGTACATCCTGACATGCCGGCTCGCGTGGTGTTGTCGGCCTATCCGAGCCGGCATCTGCCGCAAATCCATGGCCTGCTCACATCGGTGTCGGCCGACCGGCTGACGGACGAAAAGACCGGCGAGCCTTATTTCCTCGCCAAGGTCAAAGTCGACACCGCCGATCTCGCAGAGCTGCATGACGTGCACTTGTCGCCCGGCATGCCGGCGGAGGTCATGATCCTGACGGGAGAGCACACTTTGCTCGACTATATGCTGGCCCCGGTGCAGGCTTCGCTCACACGCTCTTTCAAGGAAAACTGAGCCGACGACAGCACAGCGACGTCGACCATAAGCCGACGCCTCATCGTCGCATCTGTCAGCGCAGCCGCGGGGGCGTGACGGCGCTAGCGCCTCAGGGCGTGGACATTGTCCATCGATGCGCCGCCCAGCGGCAGCGCCATGTCGTCGTCGAGCAGCCGGGTGATGCGGGCAAAGCCGACAAAGGCTTTGCGCGCTTCCTCGGCCGACATCTTGCCCGACAGTGCCGCCGCACAGCAATTCAGGGCGCATTGATAAACCGGGCCGCGCCGTCCCGTTGGCCACTTCCGCAGGAACACCATCGCCTCGGAGACGCTATCGACTTCCTCCACAGGGTATCCCTGCCCACGCGCAATTCGCACTGGGGTAAAGAAATGCAAGCGATCCATAATTATCCTCCCGGTCGACCGCAGCGCAGTCGAACCGCAATAAACGCACGTCCCGCGAATCGGTTCCAAACAAATTTGGTTGCCGATGGAAAAAGTTCGAAACGCGGGCCCGCGCCTGACATGCGCGAAAATCAATTGGCGACTCAGCCAATGCAGGCCTGGAGCCGTCGGATAACGGCGATTCTCATTGAATATCTTTAAGGCGAAAGCCGGCAAATGGGTTGCTTGCCGGTTACCCTGCGTCAGGCTTAACCTCCGCGGTCACCGCGTGAGGGCGCGTTTTGCAAAAAGGGGAACACTTGCAATGACCATTCAAGGCGCATCGCCTGACCTCTACAATGAGGATCTGGCTCCCGCAACGGTCAGGAACTGGGGACCGTTTTCGATCTTCAATGTCTGGACCTCCGACGTCCACAGCCTCTGGGGCTACTACCTAGCGGCAAGCCTGTTTCTGTTCTGCGGCGGCTTCGTCAACTTCATCATCGCCATCGGCATCGGCTCGCTAATCATCTATGCGCTGATGAATATGGTCGGCTATGCAGGCGTGAAGACCGGCGTACCCTACCCCGTGCTTGCCCGCGCCTCCTTCGGCATCTGGGGCGCCAACGTCCCGGCGCTGGTGAGGGCGATCGTCGCCTGCTTCTGGTACGGCGCCCAGACGGCCGCGGCGTCGGGCGCGATCGTGGCGCTGCTGACGCGCCTGCAATGGTTCGACGAGTTCAACAAGAGCTCGCACCTTCTGGGACACTCGACGCTGGAGGTGATCTGCTTCATCATCATCTGGGCGCTGCAGTTGTTGATCATCCAGAAGGGCATGGAGACCGTCCGCCGCTTCCAGGACTGGGCCGGCCCGGCCGTTTGGGTCATGATGCTGATCTTGGCCATTTTTCTTTGCGTGAAGTCCGGCACTTTCGCCTTCACCAGCGACATCCCGATGGATGTGCTGCTGGACAAGACCAAGGATGCCGGCGTTCCGGGCGAGCCTGGGTCCTGGACCGCGCTGTTCGCGGTGGCAGCGATCTGGGTGACCTATTTCTCGGCGCTCTATCTCAACTTCTGCGACTTCGCCCGCTATGCGCCGGACAATGCGGCACTGCGCAAGGGCAACATCTGGGGCCTGCCGGTCAACCTCATTCTGTTCTCGCTGGTCGCCGGCGTCACCACGATCGCCGCCTACGACGTCTATCATGAGGTGCTGCTGCATCCCGACCAGATCTCGGCCAAGTTCGACAGCTGGTTCCTGGCCGCGCTTGCCGCACTGACCTTCGCGGTGGCGACGCTGGGCATCAACGTCGTGGCGAATTTCGTCTCGCCGGCGTTCGATTTCTCCAACGTCTTCCCGCGCCAGATCGACTTCAAGAAGGGCGGCTACATCGCGGCGCTGATCGCGCTGGTGCTCTATCCCTTCGCGCCATGGGAAGGCAGTGCGGCTTCCTTCGTCAACGTCATCGGCGCGACGATGGGACCGATCTTCGGCGTGATGATGGTCGACTACTACCTGATCCGCAAAAGCGAAGTCGACGTCGAAGCACTCTATCGCGAAGACGGCGAGTTCCGTTTCCAGAGCGGGTGGCATGTCAACGCCTTCATCGCAGCCGGCATCGGCGCCATCTTCTCCTCGATCCTGCCTAACTTCACCAACTGGCTGCCGTCCTGGTGGGGCGTCTATGGTTGGTTCTTTGGCGTGGCGATCGCCGGCGCCGTCTACTACGTGCTGCGCACCATGGCGCTTGGCGCCGGGGCAAGGACCGCCAAGGCCTGAAACAAGGCAGTAGGCAGTAGGGCTTAGGCAATAGAGAATGCCACCCTACTGCCTACTGCCTACTGCCTACTGCCTACTGCCTACTGCCTACTGCCTACCAACTCCGCCAGACGGCGCACCGTGTTCCAGTTGCGCGACGTGCCGATGCCGAGGCGCTTGTGATTGGCAGCGGCAAGCAGCCGCGAGCTCGGCCGCTCGCGCGAGAAGACAAGCCAGATATCGCCGTCGACTAGGAATACTTTTTCGTCGGCGGCGGCATAGGCCTGGAGTGCCTCGACGGTGTCCGCCGGCAGCGGCTCGCGCATCACGCGCACCGCAACCTGATCGGCCGTGTCCGCTGATTCGCCCGGAAACGGATTGGCGGCGGCAAGCTTCAGCCAGTCCTCGGCACGGCGCACGATGATGTCGACATGCCGGCCGAAGCTTTTCTCGAACGCCTTTTCCAGCCGGCCCTCGAGCTTTGAAAGCTCGCCTGTGCGCGCCTCGAACACCAGATTGCCCGTCGCCACCAGCGTGCGGACGTTTTTCAGCCCGAGGCTTTCCGCCATGGCCTTCAGGTCGGACATGACCACCCGCCGCCCCTCGCCCAGGATGATGCTGTAGAGCAGCGCGACATAAGTTTGCATTACGGTCCGCATAGCTGGCACGCAGGCCGGAGCTAAGGCGTGCTGAGATTCAGGTCAGGCCGAGTCGAAAATGGTGGGTTCCGAGAACCGGAGCGGAACGTACTTGAAGTACGTGAGCACCGGAAGCGCAGGAAGCCGCCATTTGCAGGCCGGCCTCACCTGAATATCAGCACGCCTAGACGAGCCGCGACTGATCCACTGCAGCCGAGATAAAGCTCGCGAACAGCGGATGCGGGTCGAGCGGGCGGCTCTTCAGTTCGGGGTGATACTGCACGCCGATGAACCATGGGTGGTCAGGATATTCGACCGTCTCCGGCAGCACGCCGTCGGGCGACATGCCGGCAAACACCAGGCCGCAATCCTCGAGCCGCTGCTTGTAGTCGATGTTGACTTCGTAGCGATGTCGGTGGCGCTCGGAAATTTGCGTGTCGCCGTAGATATCCGCTATCTTCGAGCCCTTGGCGAGCTCGGCCTGATAGGCGCCAAGCCGCATCGTGCCGCCGAGATCGCCTGCGGCCCTGCGCTTCTCAAGCATATTGCCCTTCAGCCACTCGGTCATCAGACCGACGACGGGCTCGTCGGTGGGGCCGAACTCGGTCGACGACGCATGGTCGACACCCGCCAGAGAGCGGGCCGCCTCGATGCAGGCCATCTGCATGCCAAAGCAGATGCCGAAGTAAGGCACCTTGCGCTCGCGGGCGAACTTTGCCGCCAGGATCTTGCCTTCCGAACCGCGCTCGCCGAAGCCGCCGGGAACGAGGATGCCATGCACCTTCTCCAGCCACGGCGCCGGGTCTTCCTTCTCGAAGATCTCGCTTTCGATCCAGTCGAGCTTGACCTTGACGCGATTGGCGAGGCCGCCATGCGACAGCGCCTCAATCAGCGATTTATAGGCATCCTTGAGGCCGGTGTATTTGCCGACGATGGCGATCGTCACCTCGCCTTCCGGATTGTGGATGTGGTTGGAAAGCTTCTGCCACGGCTCCATGCGGGGCTTCGGCGCCGGGTCGATACCGAAGGCCGCCAGCACTTCCGAATCGAGGCCCTCCTGGTGATAGGCCAAAGGCACGTCATAGATATGCGGCACGTCCAGCGCCTGGATGACGGCGCTTTCGCGCACGTTGCAGAACAGCGAAAGTTTCCGGCGCTCCTCCTTCGGGATCGGCCGGTCGGCGCGCACCAAAAGGATGTCGGGCGCGATGCCGATGCCGCGCAGTTCCTTGACCGAATGCTGCGTCGGCTTGGTCTTCAGTTCGCCGGCCGTCGGGATGTAGGGCATCAGGGTCAGATGCACATAGACGGCGTTGTTGCGCGGCAGGTCGTTGCCGAGCTGTCGGATCGCTTCCAGGAACGGCATCGCCTCGATGTCGCCGACCGTGCCGCCGATTTCGCACAGCACAAAATCGTAGTCGTCATTGCCGTCCAGTACGAAATGCTTGATCTCGTCGGTGACGTGCGGGATCACCTGCACAGTCGCGCCGAGATAGTCGCCGCGCCGCTCGCGCTCGATGATGTTCTTGTAGATGCGTCCGGTGGTGATGTTGTCCTGCTGGTTCGCCGAGCGCCCGGTGAATCGCTCGTAATGGCCGAGATCGAGGTCGGTCTCGGCGCCGTCATCGGTCACGAACACTTCGCCGTGCTGATACGGCGACATCGTCCCGGGATCGACATTGAGATAAGGATCGAGCTTTTTGATCCGCGCGCGATAGCCTCGCGCTTGCAGAAGAGCCCCAAGAGCTGCTGCGGCGATGCCTTTTCCGAGTGAGGAAACCACGCCGCCTGTGATGAATACATATCGCGCCATGGGAGTCATCGCTTAACGCGGCCTGATTGATTCCGCCAGAGAAAAAACCGCCGCGAAGGCTTTTTCCCAAAATGGCGACGGGGCCCGCACGGGCTTGGATTCAGTCAAAACAAAAGGGCCGGCGATGCCGGCCCTTTCGGCAGTTTGACGGAAAGCCTTAGATAATAACAACCTTCGTGCCGATCTTGACGCGGCTGTAGAGGTCCATGACGTGCTCGTTGATCATGCGGAAGCAGCCATTGGAGGCGCTGGTTCCGATCGACTGCGGCGCGATTGTGCCGTGGATGCGCAGATGCGTGTCCTTCTTGCCGTCATAGAGATAGATGGCGCGCGCGCCGAGCGGGTTCTCGCCGCCGCCGGGCATGCCGTCCTTGTATTGGCCGTAATGCTTCGGCTCGCGCTTCTGCATGTCGAGCGTCGGTATCCAGCGCGGCCATTCCTGTTTGTCGCCGACGGCTACCGTGCCCTTGAACTGCAGGCCTTCGCGGCCGACCGCGATGGCATAGCGGCGTGCCGTGGAAAACGATTCGACGAGGTAGAGGCGGCGCGCGCTGGTGTCGATGACGATGGTGCCCGGCTCATAACCGGTGAACGTGACGTCCTGCGGCACGAATTCCGGCTTCACCTTGAACGGCCGCTTGGCGGCCTTCTTGGCCAGCGCCGAATCAAGCGCACGGGTCTCGGGCAGGTAACTGATCGAGCTCACCGACGAGCCGCCGAAGAGGCCGGCAAACAGCCCGCCGCTGCTCGTCTGCTTCTGGCCGGGCTGCTCACTGCGCAACTCGCCATTGTTGCCGGTAGCGGTGATGTTCATGACCTCAGCCGGGATAGGCTCCTCGGCTTTGACCGGCATGATCTGCGCCACCGGGTCCAGCGGCGCGATGATCTTGGTGGTCTTCTTGGCCGGTTTGGCGTCGGCGACCTCAGCCGTCGCGGCAGTGCCCTTCTTGGCGAGCCATTCCTGGCGCGCCGCGTCAGCCTTGGCCTTGGCGGCCTCGCGCATCGCCATCTTGCGAGCCTCGAGCGCCTTATCGTTTGCCGCCTGCTTGTCGGCGGCGATCTTGGCCTCGAGCTTGCCGATCTGCGCGAGATCATCCGAGGTCGGATTTTTCTTCTTCTTGAGAAGCCTCAGCTGCGATGCGTCGCTCTTGGCGGCGGCAACGGGAATGGCGTCGGTTTTCTCTACCGACGGGGAGGAGACCATGTTTGCCGGTCCGGCAAGGGCCGCGGAACCCATGCCGAGGACGGCACAGACTCCCAAAATGATGAAGCTGCGAAGCTGCATGGCGAAGATCCGATCGTTCAATGCGTGTTGCCCACGGCGTCGCCCGGCGTCCCCCAAGGACGCCAAAAGTGCCGCGCGCAATCTATAATCGATTAGCTGTCATCGCCTCAAGCTGAGGCAGGCGCCACGCCCGGTTGAATCTTCGTGATCGGGCGCGCATTTGCCGCGACTGTGTTCAAAGAACAACAGATCGCGGCAGTGCTTGTCCGGCTACTGGTTCGGAACCTGAGGGGTGACCGGCAAGGTGACGCCGTTGGTCGCCGGCGCGGTGCTCGGATTCGCGGGCGCCGGAGCAGGCGTTGTGGCCGGAGCCGGCGCTGTGGCGCCGTTGGCAAGCGGCGTGGTGCTCGTCGCACCGCCAGCCGGAGCCGCGGGAGCAGAGCCGCCGGCCGGGGCTGCGGGCTGCGAGCTGCCCACCGGTCCGTTCGATCCCGGCAGCTGGTTGAGCACGCCGTTGCCCTGGCTGGACGTTGCCGGGCGGTCGAGGATGTCGATCGGCTTTTCGCCGTAGCGGGCAAGGATCGACAGCGCCAGCGACGTCACGAAGAAGGCTGCCGCCAAGATCGCGGTGGCGCGCGTCAACGCGTTGGCGGCGCCACGAGCGGTCATGAAACCGGAACCGCCGCCGATGCCCAGGCCGCCGCCTTCGGAGCGCTGCAGCAGCACCACGCCGACGAGGGCGAGCACGACCATGAGGTGGACGACGATCAGTACGGTTTCCATAATTTATCCTGGCGAGGCCTTGCGCGAGCGCGCATACGACCGATGATTTGGAGGCGGCTCCTTACAATGCTTTGGCGGCATTTCCAAGCCCGTGGCCGGGAATATGGGAACCAATGCGGCCATTACAACGATTTAGCCCACGCGAGCCCGGGAGACGGCTAGGGTGTGTTGAGATTCAGGTCAGGCCGAGCCGAGAACGGTGGTTTCCGAGAACCGGAGCGGAGCGTACTAAAGTACGTGAGCACCGGAAGCGCAGGAAACCATCGTTCGCAGGCCGGCATCACCTGAATATCAACGCAGGCTAAGCCATGTTCATATAAGCTTCCGCTATGGCCAGGAAGTCGGCTGCCTTCAGGCTGGCGCCGCCGACCAGCGCGCCGTCGACATTGTCGACGCCGAGCAGTTCCACCGCGTTGGAAGGCTTGACCGAGCCGCCGTAAAGAATGCGCGTCCTGGCCGCGGCATCGCCGAGCAGCGCGGTCAGCTTGCCCCGGATATGCGCATGCGCCTCGGCGACATCGGCGGCGGTCGGCGTCAGGCCGGTGCCGATCGCCCAGACCGGCTCGTAGGCGATAATGGTGTTGGCGGCGGTGGCGCTCGCCGGCACGGAACCGTCAAGCTGGCGCGACAGGACGTCAAGGGTGGCGCCCGCCTCCCGCTCGGCGCGCGTCTCGCCGATGCAGATGATGGCCACCAGCCCAGCCCGCCAGGCTGCCGACGCCTTGGCATGGACCATTGCATCGTCGTCGCCGAACAGCTCGCGGCGCTCGGAATGACCGACGATGACGTGGCTTGCGCCGGCATCCTTGAGCATCTCGGCCGAAATCTCGCCCGTGAAGGCGCCGCTCTCCTTGGGATGGCAATCCTCTCCACCGGCACGCACCGGCGTGCGCGACAGGATCTCGGCGGCGCGCTGCAGCAAGGTCGCCGGCACGCACACGACCGCTTCGGTCTCCGCGTCGAGCCCGCTCATGAACCCGTTGCCTATCGACCGCAGCTCGTTGAGCGAGGCGCTGGTGCCGTTCATTTTCCAGTTGCCGGCGACAAGCGGGCGGATTCCAGGGGTCATGGGGCGCGTTCTCCGAGCGACATTAAGCAGCGCCCTCACTACCAAAATCAGGTCACAAAGCAATCGACAGTGGACCGGAAGGGCGCTATTGCGCTTGTTTCAGACTCGGCGCACGCGAAAATGCGCAAAAATCGGAAGTATGCATGCTTGGTATATTGAGAAGCGCGGCAGGCACCTGGGTCGCGAAGGCGTTGCTGTCCTTGCTGGTGGTGAGTTTCCTCGCCTGGGGCGCGACCACGCGCATGGTGGGTGGCGTGCTGGGCGGCCATCACGCGGTGATCACGGCCGGCGGCACGGAGGTCTCGATCAACGAGTACCGCCTCGCTTACGACCGCCAGCTCAGCCTTCTGTCGCAGCAATATGGCCAGCGCGTCACCCACGAACAGGCCAAGCTGCTCGGTGTCGACAATCAGGTGCTGGCGCAACTCGTTTCGGGCGCAGTGCTCGACGAACAGGCGCGCAAGCTGGGGCTAGGCCTCTCCAAGGATCGGCTGGCCGAACTGACGCGCGAGGATCCGGCCTTCAAGGGCCCCGGCGGCCAGTTCGATCGCCGCACCTTCGAGTATCTGCTGCGCCAGCTCGGCATGCGGCCCGAGGACTATCTCAGGAACCGCTCGCAGGTGGCCGTGCGCCAGCAGATCGTCGAGGCGATCTCCGACGGCCTCAAGGTTCCGCAGACTTTCCTGAAGGCGGTCTCTCTCTATCGCGGCGAGGATCGCACGATCGACTATGTCGTGCTGCCCAAGACGCTGGTGCAGCCGATCGAGGCGCCGTCCGACAGCGCCCTCAAATCCTATTTCGACGCCAACAAGAAGAACTATGCCGCGCCGGAATATCGCAAGTTCTCCTATGTCCGGCTGGAGCCGCAGGACATCATGGATCCGTCCGCGGTGACAGACCAGCAGATCAGCGAGGACTACAACAAGAACATCGCGCGCTACACGACGCCCGAGATGCGCACCATCGAGCAGCTGGTGTTCAAGACGCCGGATGCGGCCAAGGCCGCGTTGGATTCGCTGAAGGCTGGCGCTACCTTCGACAAGCTCGTCACCGCCGAAGGCAAGACGCAGGCCGACACGCTGCTCGGCACGCTGGCCAAGGACAAGATCGCCGACAAGGCGGTGGCCGATGCCGCCTTCTCGCTCAATGCCAACGAGGTGAGCCAGGTCGTGCAGGGCGCCTTCGGTCCCGTGCTGTTGCGCGTCACCGAGATCAAGCCGCAGGTGGTCAAGCCGCTGTCGGAAGTGTCCGGCCAGATCCGCAAGGACCTGGCGCTTGGCGAGGCAAGCCGCATCCTGCTCGATGTGCATGACAGCTACGAGGACACCCGCGCCTCGGGCGCCTCGCTGGTCCAGGCCGCCGAGAAGTTGAAGCTCAAGGTCGTCACCATCGACGCCATCGACCGTACCGGCCAGCGGCCGGACGGCACGATCGTCAACGACCTGCCGGAATCGGCCGAACTGATCAAGTCGGTGTTCGCGGCGGAGCCCAATACCGAGAACGAGGGCCTGACGACTGCCGGCAACGGTTTCGTCTTCTACGAAGTGCAGTCGGTCACGCCGGCGCGCGACCGCACGCTGGATGAAGTCCGCAAGAAGGTCGTCGCCGACTGGACGGAGGCCGAGACCGACAAGCGGCTCGACGCCAAGGCTCAGGAGTTGGAGAAGCGCCTCAAGGCAGGCACCGCGCTCGACGTCATCGCCGGCGAGCTCAAGCTCGACAAGCAGACCAAGCGCGGCCTGAAGCGCGAAGCCGACGATGCCGATTTCGGCAAGGAAGGCGCCGCGGCCATGTTCGGCGTCGGCGAAGGCGGTACCGGTTTGATCCCCTCGCCCACCGGCGACGGCCAGATCCTGTTCAAGGTCGCCGAGGTCTTCGAGCCGGCGGGCGCCGATGGCAGCGCGGTGCCGGACGACGCGCAGAAATCCTTCGGCGCCGGCATGTCCGACGATCTGCTCGACCAGCTGGTGGCGCAGTTGCAGTCGCAATATGACGTTCGCGTCGATCCGAACGCGGTTTCGCAAGCACAGACACGATGAGCGCTCTCAAGACACACATAGCCAAGGTCGCATCGGGCACCGCGCTTTCCTTCGAGGAGGCGCGCGAGGCGTTCGACATCATCATGTCGGGCGACGCGACGCCCGGCCAGATCGGCGGCTTCCTGATGGCGCTGCGCGTGCGCGGCGAGACGGTGGGCGAGATTTCCGGCGCGGTCGCCACGATGCGCGCCAAGATGCTGCGCGTCGAGGCGCCGCAAGGCGCCATCGACATCGTTGGCACCGGCGGCGACAATTCGCATTCGGTCAACATCTCGACCGCTTCGGCCTTCGTCATTGCCGCGGCCGGCGTGCCGGTCGCCAAGCATGGCAATCGCGGCCTGTCCTCGCTGACCGGCTCCGCCGATGTGCTGACGGCGCTGGGCGTTAGAATAGACATCCCGCCGGAGACGATCGGACGCTGCATCCATGAGGCCGGCGTCGGCTTCATGTTCGCGCCGGCGCATCATCCGGCGATGAAGCATGTCGGGCCGACCCGCGTCGAGCTCGGCACGCGCACCATCTTCAACCTGCTCGGACCGCTGTCGAACCCTGCCGGCGTCAGCCGCCAGATGGTTGGCGTCTTCCTGCCGGAGTGGATCATGCCCGTGGCCGAGACGCTCAAGGCGCTGGGCGCCGATCACGCTTGGGTCGTTCATGGCGACGGCTATGACGAGATCACCACCACCGGCGAGACCCAGGTGGCGGAGCTCGCCGGCGGCGAGATTCGCAGCTTTACCTTGACACCGGAAGCCGTTGGCTTGAAGCGGCACACAAAAGAAGAGCTGCGCGGCGGCGACGCGGCCTACAACGCCAAGGAATTGCGCGATATGCTTGGCGGAGCCGCCGGCGCCTATCGCGATACGGTGCTGATGAATGCCGGCGCAGGGCTGGTTGTGGCCGGCAAGGTGACGACGCTGGCCGACGGCATCGCGGCGGCGGCGCAAGCGATCGACAGCGGCCGCGCGCTTGCGGTGCTCGACAAGCTCATCGAGATTTCGAACGGATAGACCCTTGTCCGATATCCTGCGCAAGATCGAAGCCTACAAGCGTGAAGAGATCGCCGCGGCGAAGCTCGCCGTGTCGTTCGCCGAGATCAAGACGAAGGCCGGGGACGCCGAGCCGCCGCGCGGCTTCCTTGCCGCGCTGGAAGCCAAGCGCCGAGATGGCGGCTTCGCTTTGATCGCCGAGATCAAGAAGGCCAGCCCTTCCAGGGGCCTGATCCGGGCCGATTTCGATCCGCCGTCATTGGCACAGGCCTACCAGAAAGGTGGCGCCGCCTGCCTTTCGGTGCTTACCGACGCCCCGTCTTTCCAGGGCGCTCCCGAATTCCTGACAGCCGCTCGGGCAGCGGT
The DNA here is from genome assembly GCF_020164735.1 of Mesorhizobium sp. ESP-6-4. Classification (NCBI taxonomy): domain Bacteria; kingdom Pseudomonadati; phylum Pseudomonadota; class Alphaproteobacteria; order Hyphomicrobiales; family Phyllobacteriaceae; genus Mesorhizobium; species Mesorhizobium sp. ESP-6-4. Next base: position 54,722 of record NZ_JAIUGS010000010.1, on the reverse strand, counting down.
GCGCCTCCCGGCTCTGCGCAAGGATTTCCTGTTCGATCCCTACCAGGTCTACGAAGCACGCGCCTGGGGCGCCGACGCGATCCTGATCATCATGGCGAGCGTCGACGACGCGCTTGCCAGGGATCTTGAAGCGACTGCCTTCGAGCTCGGCATGGACGCTCTGGTCGAGGTGCACGACGAAAAGGAAATGCAACGCGCGCTTCGCCTTTCGTCGAGGCTGATCGGCATCAACAACCGCGATCTCAGAACCTTTGAAACCAGCCTCGACGTTTCGGAGCGGCTGGCGGCCATGGTGCCGGCGGATCGGCTGCTGGTCAGCGAAAGCGGCATCTTCACACATCAGGACTGCCGCCGGCTGGAGAAGAGCAAGATCGGCACCTTCCTGGTCGGCGAGAGCCTGATGCGGCAGGCCGACGTGGCCGCCGCCACGCAACTGCTGCTCACCGGCAAGGCGCGTGCCGAGGCCGTTTGAGGATGGCCTCCCTTACTCATCTTGGCGCCAAGGGCGAAGCCAACATGGTCGACGTCGGCGACAAGGCCGAGACGACGCGCACGGCAGTCGCTGAAGGGTTCGTCTCCATGCAGCCGGAAACGCTGGAGATGATCCTGGCCGGCGACGCCAAGAAAGGCGACGTATTGGGGACTGCCCGTATCGCCGGCATCATGGCCGCAAAGAAGACGCACGAACTGATCCCGCTCTGCCATCCGCTGCTTCTGACCAAAGTTGGCGTCGAGATCGAGCCGGACCATTCCTTGCCAGGTCTCAAGGTCACCGCGCTCGCCCGCGTCACCGGCAAGACGGGCGTGGAGATGGAGGCGCTGACCGCCGCTTCAGTCGCCTGCCTCACCATCTACGACATGGCCAAGGCAGCGGACCGCGGGATGGTGATTTCCGGCGTCCGGCTGGTCGAGAAGACCGGCGGCAAATCAGGCGACTACAAGGCAGGTTCATAATGGCCTTGCTTCCGGTCACCGAGGCGCTCGAACGCCTGCTGGACGGCGTGACGGCTCTGCCGGGCGAGCGCGTTCCGCTGGCTGACGCGGCGGGTCGCGTGCTGGCCGAGCCGGTGGTCGCGCTGCGCACGCAGCCACCTTTCGATGCCTCCGCGATGGACGGCTATGCCGCGCGCTTCTGCGATGTCGCCTCGGCGCCGGCGCTACTCGAGGTCATCGGCATGGCGCCTGCCGGGCGCGGTTTCTCCGGAACTGTCGGGGAAGGCCAGGCCGTGCGCATCTTCACCGGGGCACCGTTGCCGGAGGGCGCCGACACGGTCGTCATCCAGGAAAACGTCCGCGATCTCGGCAATGGCAGGATCGAAGTGACGGAGCCGACCACGGAAGGACGCAATGTGCGTCGCCGCGGGCTCGACTTCGGCCAGGGCGACGTGCTGCTCGAAAAGGGCCGCGTGCTCGATGCAGCGGCCCTTTCGCTGGCGGCCTCGGCCAACCACCCAGCCCTGAACGTCGTGCGCCGGCCGCTGGTCGCGATCATCGCCACCGGCGACGAATTGCTGCCCCCGGGCAGCGCGCTCGGCCCCGACCAGATCATTTCGTCGAATGCCTACGGCGTTGGAGCCGCCGCCCAGTCGGTCGGCGCGCTCGCGCTCGATCTCGGCATCGCCGCCGACCGCCAGGAGGCGATTGCCGCGCTGGTCCGGAAAGCGGTCGAGGCGGACGCCGATGTCATCGTCACGCTCGGCGGCGCCTCGGTCGGCGACCACGACCTCGTCCATAGCGTGCTGACCGGCGAAGGCATGCAGCTCGATTTCTGGAAAATCGCCATGCGCCCCGGCAAACCACTGATGTTTGGCCGGCTTGGCCATATCCGCTGCATCGGCCTGCCCGGCAATCCGGTGGCAAGCATTGTCTGCTCGCAACTGTTCCTGAAGCCGCTGCTTGCCCGGCTCGGTGGCCGCGATCACCATCAGGATATGCGAACGGCTCGGCTTGGCACTGCGATGCGAGCCAACGACCTCAGGCAGGACTATGTGCGCGCGGTCGTGCGCGAGGACGCCGGCACCTTGGTCGCGACGCCTTTCGGAATCCAGGACTCCTCGATGCTGCGGATGCTCGCCGACGCCAACGGCCTGATCGTGCGCGAGCCCTTTGCGCCGGCGGCGGAAGCCGGCGCTGAATGCAGCGTGCTCATGCTTCGCTAGGCGTCTACGAGGTCGATCCTGATACGTCGACGAAGTCGATCGTAACTCTTATTCGTCGATCAACATACGGGTCAGAGGATGATCCGGGTCGGCGAGGCCATCGACAACGTTGAAATGATGCCGGTCCGGCTCGACCACTGAACGGGTGGAGGCGCCGAGCCCGGTCCAGATGTTGGCGAGCAACGCGCTCTGGCGCAGGAATTCCGCACGCTCGCCGCCGCCGGCCCAGCAGGTGATGCAGGCTCCCTGTCGAGGCCGCAACAATGCCGGGCTTTCGCTCCGCGCTTCCGGCTCGTCGATGTTCAGGGTCTCGTTCAGCGCTGTGAACATCAGCGGCCGAAGGTCGTGCAGGCCTGAAATCGAAACGACCTGGCGTATGCGCCGCGCCACATCGGATGATAGCGGTGAGACCGTGGTCACCATCCGGCTGGCGAGATGCCCGCCGGCCGAGTGCCCGGTCAGCATCAGCGGACCATCGACCATGGCCGCCGCCTTCTCGATCGCTGCCGCGGCCTCGCCGACTATGCCGCTGATCCTGGTCTGCGGGCACAGCGTGTAGGAGGGCATGGCGACGGCAAAGCCGCGGCCGAGCGCGCCTCCAGCCAGATGCGACCAGGAGCTCTTGTCCGACTCCATCCAATAGCCGCCGTGGATGAACACAACGAGCCCCTTTGGCGCCGCAGACGGGAGAAACAGGTCGAAGCGATTGCGCGGCGCTTCGCCGTAGATAACATCGAGCCGCGCCCTGCCCTCTGACTGCAGCCTTTCGCGGAATGCCCGCGCCGGCCCATCCCACGCCGCCGGCCAGCGGTCGCCGCCGGCGATATTGGCGCCATTTGCATAGGCGTCATCCCAGTCGACAATACGATGTCCCAGCAACGGTATCTCCGCGATCAGATCATTTGTTCGGCATCGCCGATTCAAAGTCAGGTAACGGTTGTTTTGACGGCAAAGCGCGCGTCTTGCCAGACGCCAGTGCGCAGGATGTCCTGCAGCACCTCGACTGCATTCCAGACATCGCGGTAGCCGACATAGAGCGGCGTGAAGCCGAAACGAATGGTGGATGGCGCGCGGAAATCGCCGATCACGCCGCGCTCGATCAAGGCGCGCATCACCTGGTAGCCATTTGAATGGGCGAACGAGACCTGGCTGCCGCGCTCAGCGCCTGAGCGCGGGCTCTCCAGCTCAAGACCGAAGCCGCCGCATCTGGCCTCGACAAGCCGGATGAACAGGTCCGTCAGCGCGACGCTTTTTCTCCGCACGGCCCTCATGTCGACATCGTTCCAGAGATCCAGCGCCCCTTTCAGCGCGCGCATCGACAGCACCGGCTGCGTTCCGCACAGGAACCGCCGGATGCCCGTGCCCGCAGCGTAGCCCTGCTCGAACGCGAAAGGCCGGGCATGGCCCCACCAGCCGCTGAGCGGCTGGCGAATGTCGCGGTGATGGCGGTTCGCGGCGTAGATGAAGGCTGGCGAGCCCGGCCCGCCATTGAGATACTTGTAGGTGCAGCCGATGGCGAAATCGGCATTCGAGCCGTCGAGATCCACCGGCAGCGCACCCGCCGTGTGGCAGAGATCCCAGACGATCAGCGCACCGGCTTCATGAGCCTTGCGGGTGAGCGCCGCCATGTCGCGCAGCCGGCCGGATTTGTAGTTGACGTGGTTGACCAGGATGACCGCGACGCGATCGTCAACCAGTTCCTCAATCGTCGGGGCATCGGTGCCTTCGAGCCGCAGCACCGTGCCGGGCCGCGTCGATGCGACGCCTTCCGCCATGTAGAGGTCGGTCGGAAAGCTGTCGCCCTCGGCAACGATCACCGAACGCTCGGGCCGCATTGCAAGTGCCGCATGCAGGACCTTGTAGATGTTGATCGAAGTCGTGTCGCAAACGACCGTCTGGCCGGGTTTCGCGCCGATCAGCCGTCCTAGCTGGTCACCCAGCTCGATGGGCATATCGAACCAGCCGGCGGTGTTCCAGGCGCGGATGAGATCCCGCGCCCATTCCTGCCTCGCGGCAGTCTCGATCTCGCTGAAGGCGTCCACCGAAGCGGCGCCCAGCGAATTGCCGTCGAGGTATATGATGCCTTCCGGCAAGACGAAGCGATCGCGCATGGCGCGCAGCGGATCCGCGGCATCCATCGCCTCGACTTCGGCGAGATCAGGAATTCCCCTCATTGTGCTGCCGCCTCCATTTCGATCTGGCCAAGGGGGTTGTCTCACCACCGTCGGCGACAGGGCAAGAACCTTTGGTCCTATGTTAGCTGGTCCATAGACGGCGAAGACTGCGGACCGGAACTTCGCCAAGGTTGGCATTTTGGATTCGTTTCGTTCACGCTGCCGCGCGCTTACGGAACGAGCCGACGTGATCCCATCCGCGGCTTCGTGATCGTGTCGGCGCTCTTGTTTCAGCTTACCGAAGCTCCAAAATCGAGCGGAATCAATGCCGCTGTCTACAAGGGGCGGCCAGGGCATCACCGGATGCGACATTGTTTCGGCAGCCTTAACAAATTCACTAAACTTTAAACGGTTGCGGAACACAACTGGAACAGATAGTGTTTGTTCTGGGTTTGTTTTTCTGATTCTGGTTTCAGAACCCGTGGGGGCCGCCGATGCTGACGCGCAAACAACATGAACTCCTGATGTTCATCCATGAACGCCTGAAGGAGAGCGGGATTCCTCCATCATTCGATGAGATGAAGGAGGCGCTCGACCTTGCCTCCAAGTCCGGCATCCACCGGCTGATCACTGCGCTGGAGGAACGTGGCTTCATTCGCCGGCTGCCGAACCGGGCGCGCGCGCTGGAAGTGCTGCGCCTACCCGACTCGATCGCGCCTGGCCTGAATGCCGCGAAGAAGTTTTCGCCGAGCGTCATCCAGGGCGGCCAAGGCAATCTCAGTCGCCAGGTCAAGCCGACGACGCCATCGCGCACCCCGACGCCAAGCAATGACGACGAGGCCGCGGCGGCCGTATCCATTCCGGTGATGGGCCGCATCGCCGCCGGCGTGCCGATTGACGCTATCCAGCACCAGACGCATTCGATCTCGGTGCCGCCGGACATGATCATGGGCGGCGAGCATTACGCGTTGGAGGTCAAGGGCGACTCGATGATCGAGGCCGGCATCTTCGACGGCGACACCGTCATCATCCGCAATGCCAACACCGCAAGCCCGGGCGAGATCGTGGTGGCGCTGGTCGACGATGAGGAGGCGACGCTTAAGCGTTTCCGCCGCAAGGGTGCCTCGATCGCGCTCGAGGCCGCCAACCCGGCCTATGAGACCCGGATCTTCGGACCGGATCGGGTCAAGGTTCAGGGCAAGCTCGTCGGACTTATCCGCCGCTACTGAGCAGAACTGCCCGGCCTTCTTCGCCCGGACGACAATCTATTGGGCCGGTGCGGCGGCTGGTTTTTCCGGCTGCTTATAGGGCGCCAGTCCCCTCGCCTCGCGCGTGTATTTCCGCTGCTCGTGCCAGGGTCGGTATGGTTCTACGACCGCGTAGCGGACGGTTGGCCGCGCGGTTGCCGATTGCGGATCGAAGAAAACGGCGGCGCTGCCGTCGCGCGCCAGCTGCCGCTTGGTGACGACGAGCACACGCGGATCGCGGCACGGGTTATAGGCCGTGGCGTCGTTGATGACGATGAGGTCGGCGAAGCCGCAGGCCGGCCGGGCGGTGTCGCGGGTCTCGGCGAGCGCGACGATCGCGCCGGAAGGATGCCGACCGATGCAGAGATCGCCGCTGCAATAGAAGGGCGAGCCGGGCGGCAGGTCGACGGGATCGGCAATGTCCAGCGTATCTTTGGCGAACCTTTCTGGCGGCACGATCTCCTCGGCTTTCAGCGCCCGTTTCCAGTTGTCGGTGGTGAACTCGTTGGAGCGTTCGCGATTGACGGCAAGCTCGCCGCCGCCGATCGGCATCGCCACCAGATGCGCATCCTCCGAGATAAGCACGTCCGGTGTGCGGACGTGCGGAATGGCCAGCAGCGCAGCGAGCGCGAAAGGTACGGCGGCAAGCCTCAGCCAAGTGGTAGCCATGGTCGCGATGACCAGCGCGACCGTCGCCAGCAGCACCGACTGGATCGAGATCAGCCCAACGGCGTCGACCGGTGAGCGCTCGGAAATCCATGCCGAAATGGCGATCATCGCCGTCAGGCCTTTGCCCATGACAAAAAGGAAAGGGCCGTCGAAGCCGAAGGGCATGGCCAGCGCGCTCAGCACGGCGAACGGCATGACGACCAATGAGACGATCGGCATGACCGCCAGATTGGCCAGCAGGCTGAGCGGCGACACCCGCTGGAAGTGCCAGATGGCAAACAACAATGTCGCGCTGCCCGCGATGAGCGACGTCACGGCGGCGCCACCCGCTCCAATTGCCAGTTTTCGCGATAGAAGCCCGAGAAACGAACGCTTTGCCGGCGGCGCGGTCGTTTTGCCGGCGCGATAGTCGGCAAAGCCGGCATAGGCGCCGACCAGGGCGGCGGTGGCGGCGAAGGACATCTGGAAGCTCGGGCCGACCACTTCATGCGGCGAGACCAGGATGACGGCGATGGCAGAGATCGCCAGGTTGCGCATGGTCAGCGCCGCGCGGTCGAAAAGCACGGCGACCAGCATCACGCCAAGCATGATGAAGCTTCGCTCGGCCGCCACCACGATGCCGGAGATCACGAGATAGGCGGCGATCGACGCCAGCGCGATGCCAGCGGCATATTTCTTCACCGGCCGGCGCGACGAGAAATCCGGAAACAGCGCGAAGGTGCCGCGTAGCAGGACCATGATCGTGCCGGCGACCAGCGCCATATGCAGGCCGGAGATCGAAATGATGTGGTAGATGCCGGTCCGCCGCATCGACTCGTTGATTTCGTCCGGAATGCCGGCACGAACGCCGACGATCAGCGCCGCCGCGATCTCGCCCTCGGAACCGCCGATGCTGCTCCTGATGTGGTCGGCAATTCCCTCGCGTGCGTTTTCTACGGCCGATGCCACACGTGCGCCAAACGGCACCTCCGTTGGCGCACTGGGGGTCGGCGCGACAAGTTTCGGATCGCCCAGGAAAAAGCCACTGGCGCCGATGCCGGCAAAATAGCTGTCGAAGGAAAAGTCGTAGCTGTCCGGCCGAACCGGACCTGTCGGCGGCAGCAGCTTGGCATAGCCGGTCAGCATCGACCCGGCCGCCATGCCGGAGGGGATCCTGCGCGCCGACAGCCTGATGCGGTCCGGCGCGTAGCGCAGCTTCGGACGTTCCGTGGATGTCAGATCTATGGTGAGCCGGACACGGCCGTTGGCCATCGCCTCGGCGGTGACGAGGCGGCCCGTCAGCCGTGTCTGGATTTCGGAACCCAGCATCGGGGTCGCCATCCGCCAGGTCTCCAGCTTGGCCGCGAGAAACCCCAAGGCGCAGAAAAACGCCGCCATGAAGACAAGATGCGTTCTGTGCCGGGAACGCGAGACCGCCGCGCAGACCGCCATCAGGGCGACCGCCGCAAGCGGCCTGTAGAGGTCCGGCTCGGCGCTCAGCGAGAAGTAACAGATCACGCCGACGGCCAGGAACGCCGGTACCAGCAGGAAGCCGACGCCGCGGTCGAGCTCGGTCGCGGCCGCTGTGCCTATGCTTCGGCGCAACGCGGGAAGCGAAACGCGGCCAAGCTGTCTGCGGATCCGGCCGACATTGGCTGTCGGCGAGGCTGGCGGTAACGTGCCGCCGCCAGGCGGCAGAAGCTCAGCTGGCGGGCGCGGCGCCGGAAGCGAAAGCGGCGCTTCCTCAGCGGGCACGGCATGAGCAAACATCAGGCGTTCGCTGACGCCTGCTGTCGTTCCCCCGCCCTCCTCCGCGCCCCGGCCACGTCCAGCCATCGGGTCTGCCCCTTGCGCCCCAGACCGCCTATGCTACATGAACGCCGGTCGCGTGGAAGTCTGCGCGAAACATGCATTTTTCAGCGCTTCCTCGAGAGTTCCATGTCCGACAAGGTCGTCACCCGTTTTGCCCCCTCGCCTACAGGCTACCTGCATATCGGCGGGGCGCGCACGGCGCTGTTCAACTGGCTCTATGCCAAGCACACCGGCGGCACGATGCTGCTGCGCATCGAGGATACCGATCGCGAGCGCTCCACCGAAGCCGCTACGGCTGCCATTCTCGACGGGCTGACCTGGCTTGGCCTCTCCTGGGATGGCGAAGCCGTCTCGCAGTTCGAGCGCGCGCCGCGTCACCGCGAAGTGGCGGAGCAGCTCGTGCGCATGGGCAAGGCTTATTACAGCTATGAGACGCCGGCGGAGCTGGAGGCGATGCGCGAGGCCGCACGTGCCAAGGGCCTGCCGCCGCGTTACAACGGCCATTGGCGCGACCGCGGCCCATCCGAGGCGCCCGCAGGCGTCAAGGGCGCGATCCGCATCAAGGCGCCGACCGAGGGCGTGACGATCGTCAACGACCGCGTGCAGGGCGAGGTGCGCTTCCCCAACAAGGATCTCGACGACTTCATCATCCTGCGTTCCGATGGCGTCCCGACCTACATGCATGCCGTCGTCGTCGACGATCACGACATGGGCGTCACCCACATCATCCGCGGCGACGATCACCTGACCAATGCCGCGCGCCAGACGGTGATCTACAACGCCATGGGCTGGGACGTGCCATCGATGTCGCACATCCCGCTGATCCACGGCGCCGACGGCGCCAAGCTGTCGAAGCGGCACGGCGCGCTCGGCGTCGAGGCATATCGCGCCATGGGCTACCTGCCCGAGGCTCTGCTCAACTATCTGGCCAGGCTCGGCTGGAGCCATGGCGACGACGAGGTGATGTCGATTAAGGACATGATCGCCTGGTTCGACATCGGCGACGTCAACAAGGGCGCGGCCCGCTTCGACTTCGCCAAACTCGAGGCGCTGAACGGCGTCCATATGCGCAAGATGGAGGACCGGGCGCTGTTCCACATCTTCGTCGCCACCTTGCCTTATCTCGAAGGCGGCCCGGCGCTCGCGGCAAAGCTCGATGACAGGCGCAAGGCGCAACTGCTTGCCGCCATGCCCGGCCTCAAGGAGCGGGCGAAAACTCTTGTGGAACTGATCGACGGCGCGGCGTTCCTGTTCGTCGAGCGGCCGTTGCCGTTGGACGAGAAGGCGGCGGGCTTGCTCAACGCGGATGCGCGCGCGATTCTGCGCGGCGCGCATGGCGCATTGTCTTCTGTTCAGGGCGACTGGAACGCCGCCTCGGCCGAGGCTTCGATCCGCGACTTCGCGCGGGCCGGCGGGCACAAGCTGGGCGCCGTGGCGCAGCCCCTGAGAGCCGCGCTGACCGGCCGCACCACCTCGCCCGGCGTGTTCGACGTGCTTGCGGTGCTGGGCCGTCAGGAAAGCCTCGCGCGCATTGGAGATCAAATCGATTAGGAGCGAGCTGGCCCAAGAAGATTGGCATTGAAAGGTGTGTTTCGCAGTGCAACATTGGGCTTGGCCCAATCTGGCACGCACCTCCTAAAATGCGGTGGCGAGTTCGCGCATTCCGGTGACTTCGACGTGTCGTTTGCAGGAATTGCCTTGCCGGCATGAGGAACAAAAGGAGTTGAGAATGAGCGAAGCTGCGACAAAACCGGAACCGGGCAGCAAAAAGCGCGAGTCGGCCGCCAGGCTCGAGCTCGCCGGCAAGACGCACGAATTAAAGGTGCGAAGCGGGACGGTCGGGCCGGACGTCATCGACATCGGTTCGCTCTACAGCACCACCGGCGCCTTCACTTACGATCCCGGCTTCACCTCCACCGCGAGCTGCGAATCGGGGATCACCTTCATCGACGGCGATGCCGGTATCCTGCTGCATCGCGGCTTCCCGATCGATCAGCTCGCCGAGCATGGCGACTTCCTCGAGGTCTGCTATCTGCTGCTCTACGGCGAATTGCCGACCAAGGCGCAGAAGGACGACTTCGACTATCGCGTGACGCGCCACACGATGGTGCATGAGCAGATGTCGCGCTTCTTCACCGGCTTCCGCCGCGACGCGCATCCGATGGCGGTGATGTGCGGCGTGGTCGGCGCGCTGTCGGCCTTCTATCACGACTCGACCGACATCTCGGACCCGTATCAGCGCATGGTCGCCTCCATGCGCCTGATCGCCAAGATGCCGACGATCGCGGCGATGGCCTATAAGTACCATATCGGCCAACCCTTCATTTACCCGAAGAACGATCTCGGCTTCGCGGCCAACTTCCTGCACATGTGCTTTGCCGTGCCGTGCGAGGAATACAAGATCAATCCGGTGCTGGCGCGCGCCATGGACCGCATCTTCATCCTGCACGCCGACCACGAGCAGAACGCTTCGACCTCGACCGTGCGCCTGGCCGGCTCGTCGGGCGCCAACCCGTTCGCCTGCATCGCCGCCGGCATCGCCTGCCTGTGGGGTCCGGCGCATGGCGGCGCCAACGAAGCGGCCCTCAACATGCTGGGCGAGATCGGCCATGTCGACCATATCCCCGAGTTCATCGCCCGCGCCAAGGACAAGAACGACCCGTTCCGGCTGATGGGCTTCGGCCACCGCGTCTACAAGAACTACGATCCGCGCGCCAAGATCATGCAGAAGACCGCGCATGAGGTGCTGGGCGAGCTCGGCATCAAGGACGATCCTCTGCTCGACATCGCGATGGAGCTGGAAAAGATCGCGCTGACCGACGAGTATTTCATCGAAAAGAAGCTCTACCCGAATGTCGACTTCTATTCCGGCATCACGCTGAAGGCGCTGGGCTTCCCCACCACCATGTTCACCGTGCTGTTCGCGGTCGCCCGCACCGTCGGCTGGATCGCGCAGTGGAAGGAAATGATCGAGGATCCGCACCAGAAGATCGGCCGCCCGCGCCAGCTCTACACCGGCGCTACGGAACGCGATTACGTGCCGATTGCCAAAAGGTAATTGAGCGAATAGCGAAATAGCGAGTAGCGAATGGGGGAAAGCGGCAAAGCCGACACAACCCTATTCGCTATTCGCTACTCCCTATTCGCTCTCTTTATGCACCCCATCACCACCTCGGCGGCGATCTCGCCCGAGGGTCGCTCGGTCGCCATGCGCCGGGCAATCTCGGCAAAGCCCGCCTTTTGCCAGGCGCGCATGCCGGTGTCGGCAAACAGGGCTTCCAGCTGCCGCGCCAGGTTCTCCGGCCGGACATACTGATCGTAGAATTCCGGCACCAGCGCGCGGTCGGATATCAAATTGGGCAGCAGCGCCGACCACGTCGTCACCAAATGCTGCAGAAGCTGGCGCGCGATCGGGTCGAGCTTGTAGCAGGAAACCATCGGAACGCCCGCGAGCGCCAGTTCCAGCGAAACCGTCCCAGAGGCGATCAACGCTGCATCGGCCTGGCCGAAGGCCTGCCATTTGCGCTCCGGCTCGGTGATGATTTCCGGCTTGTCGTCCCAGCTCGCGACCGAGGCCTTCACCAGCTCGGCGACATGCGGCACCGTCGGCAACAGCAAGCGCAGGCGGTGGCCGCGCTGGCGCAGCGCCGACATCGCCTTGCCGAAGGGCTCGATCAGCCGCCGCACCTCGCCACGGCGCGAGCCGGGCAGCACCAGCACCGTCTTGATGCGGTCGTCGGCGAGATCGCGCGGCTGCCTCTGCGCCTTGGCGGCGCCAAGCACGCCCGGATCCTGCGTCAACCGATGGCCGACATAAGTGCCCGGCGGTCCGCCAAGACGAGCGAGCGCCTTCACCTCGAACGGCAGGATACAGAGGATGTGATCGACATAGGGCTTCATCGCCACCGCCCTGCCCGGCCGCCAGGCCCATACGCTCGGGCAGACATAATGGACGATCGGAATGGCCGGTGCCGTTGCGCGGATCTTCTTTGCGACACGCAGCGAAAAGTCCGGACTGTCGATGGTGATCAGGCAATCGGGCCGCTCGGCCGCGATCATCGCCGCCGTCTGGCTGATGCGGCGCATCAGCCGCGGCAGGTCGCGCAGCACCGCGCTGAAGCCCATCAGCGCGATCTCGCCGCCGTCGAAGAGTGGGGTCAGCCCCAGTTGCTGCAGGTGGCGGCCGCCAATGCCGACGAGCTGCACCTTGCGGCCGGTCGTGCGTTCGAGCGCCCGCACGATGTCGGCGCCAAGCAGATCGCCGGATTCCTCGCCGGCGACGATCGCGAGCTTGAGCGACTTGTCAGCGACCATTAGCCGGCTCCCCATTGGACGCCTCCATGGCGGGCAGGCCGATGATGAACAGGCCGAGAGCATTGGCGCGCGCCAGCGTTTCCGGACCTTCGAGAATTAGGGCGTGGCCGGCTTCCAGCGCAATGCCGGCCAGCCCGGCGGCATGTGCGGCGTCGATCGTATGCGGGCCGATGGAGGGCAAGTCGGCGCGCAGCTCCTGCCCAGGCTTGGCGCATTTGACCAGCACACCGCGCGCCTTGCCGGCCAGCCTGCCGTGGCCGCGCAATTCCCGCGTTCTGTCGAGCAGGCCGGCAGTGCCCTCGATGCCTTCCAGCGCGATGGCTCGACCTCCGATCGCAATCGCCGCCTGGCCGATATCGAGCGCGCCAATGGCTTTGGCGGCGGCGCGCCCGGCTTTGATGTCGCGCCAGTCCGATTGATTTGGATGAGCCGCCGTCAACGTGCCTTCGCCGGCCGTCAGTTCGGGAACGACCTCATGCGCGCCGACCACCGCAATGCCCCGATCTTCAAGGGTTCGGGTCAACACCTTCAGCAAGCCGTCGTCGCCGCGTCTCAGCGCTCTGATCACGGAAGGTATTATGGCCAGCAAGCCAAGTGTCGGTCGAATCTTGCTCAAACGCGGCCTGCGCTTGATTTCGCCGGCAAGGACGAGATGCGTGATCCCATTGCGCTTCAACAAGGGAAGCAGCAGGCCGATATCTTCCAGTGCCAGCGTCTGCCGCTCGTAGGCGGAAAAGTCCGCCTCGCGGTCGACCTCACCCTCGGCGATGATCACGAAGGGCACAAAACCTTGCTTGAGCAGACCATCGGCAACCTCGACGGGCAGGCTGCCCCCACCGGCGATGATGCCGACCCTGGAGCCCGGCGCGAGTACGAGCCCTGCCTTGGCCGGCTCAGCCCTCGTCATCGCCGCTGTCGTCGTCGCCGTCGCCCTTGAGCGATGGGACGGCAAAGTGCCGTTTGCCGCGACTTGTGATGAAATCGATGATCTTCATGGCCGTTGGCGACCCGGCGAACTCGGCCTTGGCGAGCTCCACATTCTCACCGACGGTGCGGGAACGATCGAAGATCGCCCTATAAGCCTTGCGCAGCAGGTAGATTTCGGAACGCGGCAGGCCGGAGCGCTTGAGCCCGATGATGTTCAGGCCACGCAGCTTGGCGCGGTTGCCAGCGGCGATGGCATAAGGAATGACGTCGCCAACGACCGCCGCGCAACCGCCGATGAAAGCATTGTCGCCGAGGCGCACGAATTGATGAACGGCGGTCAGGCCGCCGATATAGACGTTGTCGCCAATCTCGCAATGTCCGCCCAGCGTCGCGCCATTGGCGAAGGTGGCATTCTTGCCGACGACGCAATCGTGGGCGATGTGGGCGTAGGCTAGGAAGTTGCCGTTGTCGCCCACAGTCGTCTCGCCACGGCTGGTGTCGGTGCCGACATGCATTGTGACGCCTTCACGAATGGTGCAATTCGCTCCGATGACCAGAGTGGTGCGACCGCCCTTGTGTTTGGTGTTTTGCGGCGGCGCGCCTAGCGTCGCCATTGGATAGACCTTTGTCCCGGCCCCGATGGACGTGGCGCCCATCACCGACACATGGCTGACCAGTTCGACGCAGTCGCCGATGATCGAATCGGCGCTGACATGGCAGAAGGGTCCGATGCGGACGCCTTCGCCGAGCCTGGCTCCTTCTTCGACGACCGAAGAAGGATGAATGGATGTCGCGACTTTCATGAGCATTTCGAACCGTCAGCCGGTAACCATCATGGCCGAAACCTCGGCTTCGGCGGCTTTCGCGCCGTCAACCATCGCCTCGCAGGCGAATTTAAGCAGGTTGCCGCGTTTCTTGATTTTTTTGACATGGATCCTGAGCTGATCGCCCGGAACGACCGGCTTGCGGAATTTCGCGTTGTCGATGGTCATGAAATAAACCAGCGACGGCTTCTCGGTGTTGAGGCTGCGAATGCAGATCGCGCCCGCGGTCTGGGCCATGGCCTCGATGATGAGCACGCCGGGCATGACCGGCTGCTGGGGAAAGTGGCCCTGGAAATGCGGCTCGTTGATGGTCACGTTCTTGATGCCGACGGCGGACTCGTCGCCGTCTATGTCGACGATGCGATCGATCAGCAGGAACGGATAGCGGTGCGGCAGGAGCTTCATAAGCCCCATGATGTCGACCGCGTCGAGTGAAGTTGCCACCGTATCAGCCATTTCCGTCGCCTTGCTTGCGCGTCCTGGCCATCCTGCGCAGCATCGCTATCTCGCGCATGGCTTCCGCCATGGGTTGCGCCGGGTAACCTCCCCAGACCTCGCCTGCCGGCACGTTGTTCATGAATCCACTTCTCGCAGCAAGCTTGGCTCCTGGCCCGATGGTCAGATGATCGGCGAGGCCGACACCGCCGCCCATGGTGACATTGTCGCCGACGACGACGGAACCGGAAATACCCGAAAGCCCGGCTATAATGCAATTGCGGCCGATGCGAACATTGTGGGCGATCTGCACCAGATTGTCGATCTTGGTGCCCTGGCCGATGACGGTGTCGGACATGGCGCCGCGGTCGATGGTCGAATTGGAGCCCACCTCGACATCGTCCTGGATGATGACGCGGCCGATCTGCGGCACGCGTTCAGGCCCTTTGGCGCCGCCAACGAAGCCGAAACCGTCCTGGCCGATCCTGGCGCCGCCATGGATGATGACGCGGTTGCCGATAAGCGCATATTGAATGCTGACGCCAGGGCCGATGAAGCCGTCGCGGCCGATCTGGCAGGAACGGCCGACAACGGCGTGGGGCGCAACGACCGTGCCGCTGCCGATGGATACGCCGGGACCGATCACGGCGCCCGCCTCTACGATCGCCCTGTCCTCGATATGCGCGGATGGATCGATAAACGCATGGGGCGATATGCCGGTTTCTCCGGTCAATGGTCCCGGAGTCGCAGCCTGCGGAAACAATAGGCGCCCGACCATCGCGAAAGCTTGCTGCGGGCGTGGATGCATGAGCACCGCAATGCCCGGCGGCGCCTTGCTGGCGAAATCGGCGGGGCATAGCACCGCGGCCGCCCTGAGCGACGGCATCAAGGCGAAATTGCGCTTGCCGTCGACAAAGACGAGCGCGCCGTTGCCACCCTCGTTGGCGGGAGCCAGCGCCTCGATGGCAATTTCGGCCTGATCGGAATCGAACAGGCTGGCGCCGGTCAGATTCGCGACCTCGCCAGCCGTGTACCGGCGTGAAGGCGCGAAGAACACCGGATCGGTCATTCCAGAAGTAATATCCAGCTGGGTTGGATCGGTCCACTCCGGGCCGTCATCCGGCCCGGAACCATCGCAACCACAAAGTTAGAAGCGGGTCGCGATACCGAAGTTGAATTCCTGCACGTCGTCGGTCGACTCTTTCTTGACCGGGATCGCATAGTCGATGCGGATCGGGCCGAACGGCGACGCCCACATCAGGCCGACACCGACCGAGGCGCGTAGCTTCATGTCCGTCGATTCCTGCGCAACCGAAGTAATCTTGGTTCCGTAAAGCGTTGCCGCATCGGCAAACACGGCACCACGCAAGCCGAAGCTTTCTGGAATGACAGGCAGCGGGAACTGCGCTTCGGCCGACGCATTGAAATAGGTCGTGCCGCCGAGATGATCGCCCGTGAGCGGATCCACAGGGCCGATGCCGCCATACTCAAAGCCGCGGATCATGCGATCGTTGCTTTGGAACTGGTCGAAGATACGCAGACCGTTGTCGCCATAGCCCGCAATGTAGCCTGCGCCGCCAGAAACGAGGCCGACAAGGTCGAGCTGCTCCGACAACGTCTGATACACGCTTGCACGCCCGGTCACTTTGACCCACTTAGCATCGCCGCCGAGACCAGCAACTTCGGTTACACCAGTGACGTAGAGACCCTCATGCGGGTTCTTCATGTCATCGATGGTGTTGTAGACCAAGCCCAAACTGACCGATGACTTTAGCCAAGGGCTCTCGCCGACACCCTCAATAATGGCCGGAGAGATCGTGCATGGGCTGCCAGGAACATACACGCCGCCTGTCAGACAGTTATCAGCAATCGAATACTTCTCTTGCGAGATATTGTACGCCAGCTGCGTCGAAACGTTGTCGGTGATCGGCAGGCCGAAGCGGATCGTCGCGCCGGTTGTGTCTGTGTCGTAGTGATCGTATTCGCGGGTGGACTTGTAAATATCGAAGCCCGCCGCAATACGCCGGCCGAGGAAGTAAGGCTCGGTGAACGAAATGGCATAGTCGCGCGAATGCCTGCCGCCGCCGGCCGACAGCTTGATGTACTGGCCGCGCCCGAGGAAGTTACGCTCGGTGATCGAGCCTTCGATCGACGGGCCGGGCGTGTCGCCGCCAGTCGAATAACCAGCGCCGATCGAGAATTCGCCGGTCGACTTCTCGACCACGGTGACCACCAGCACGACCTGGTCCGGCGCCGAGCCGGGGACGGTCGAAATGTCGACAGACTGGAAATAATCAAGGGCTTCCAGCCGCTTCTTCGCGCGCTGGATGAGAACCTGGTTGAAGGCATCGCCTTCACTGACGTCGAATTCGCGACGGATGACATAGTCGCGCGTGCGGTCGTTGCCGCGGATTTCGATGCGCTCGACATAGGCCTTGGTGCCCTGGTCGATGGTGTAGACAACCGAAATGGTGTGGTTCTCGAAATTGCGGTCGCCGCGCGGCGTCACCTGGGCGAAGGCGTAGCCCGAACCCGCGACCTTCTCGGTCAACGCGACGATCGAATCCTCGACGTCCTTGGCATTGTAGACGTCGCCCTTGTGGGTTTCGACCGCCGATTCCAGCGACTTCGAATCGACTTCCGGGATAGTGCTTTCCACGCTGACGTCGCCGAACGTATAGCGATCGCCTTCCTGCACGGTGATGGTGACCGTGTATTTGTTGGTGGCGTCGTCAAGCTCGCCGACGGCCGAGACGACCTGGAAGTCGGCATAGCCGTGATTGTAGTAGAAGCGGCGCAGCAGCTCCTGGTCGGCGCGCAGCTTGTCCTCGTCATAGACGTCGTCGCGCAGCACGAAGGACAGCCAGGACGAGCGCTTGGTGTTGATGACGTCCGACAGGCGGCGGCTGGAATAAGCGTGGTTGCCGACGAAGTTGATCGCCGCGATCTGGGTGCGGCCGCCTTCGTTGATGTTGAAGACAACGTTCACGCGATTGTCGCCGAGATCCATGACCTGCGTGGTCACCGCGGCGTCGTCGCGGCCAATGCGCTTGTAAGCCGTCTTGATCGCCTCGACATCGGCGTCCAGCGCCTGCTGCGAGAAGGTTGCACGCGGCTTCAGCTGGATACCCATCTGAAGCGCGTTGTCCTTGATCTTCTTGTTGCCCTGGAACAGGACCTGGTTGACGACCTTGTATTCGGAAACCTTGACGACCAGGCTCGAACCGACCTGGTTGATCTGAACGTCCGAGAACAGACCTGTGCCGAATAGCGCCTTGACGGCGTCGTCGATATCGGAGCTGGAGAAAGGCTTGCCCGGCTTGATCGAAATGTAATTGCGGATGGTTTCCGCATCGACGCGCTGGTTGCCGCTGACCTCGACACGCGAAATGACCGCGGCCTCGGCCACCGACGTGGCGGCGAACTGCACTGCGAGCGCGCCTGGCACGACCAGAGCGGCGGACAAAGCCGCCGCGGAAGCGGCGCTCAGAAACTTGGATGCTGCCTTCATCGGGCTTTTGTACCTTTTTCTCGTAGTCCCCACGGCGAGAAAACCGGACGTGCGGTATTTTCCCTTACCGTATTAACCGGATTTTCCCTACACGCAAGGCTCCCGGTTAATTTGTATTTACTTAACCGTACCGCGTGGCTTTCGCGTCACGCATATCCCCACGCATGGTAAACGGCATCTCAATATGACCGAAGCTGAAGCCAAATTTCTTCATGATTTCAGCATCCAAACAGATCGTTCCAAAATACGAAGCCCATGAATCCGAGCACCAGGAACAACCCGGTCCGGTAGGCCATCTCCATCGTTCGCTCCGAAACGGGCCGCCTGATGACGGCCTCCACGCCGTAGAACAACAGGTGGCCGCCGTCGAGGGGGGGAATCGGCAGCAGATTGAGAAATCCTATTCCGACTGACAGAAATGCAACAAGCTGCACCAGCCACTCGAAGCCGAGCTTGGCTGCCTGGCCCGACATCTTCGCGATCTTGATCGGACCGCCCAACTGGCATTTGTCCTCGCGTCCAAGCGCAAAGCGCTGCAGGAACTGGCCGGTGCGCTCGATCACGTGCCCGGTTTCCTCGACCGCCGCCACCACGGCGCCGGCCGGCGTGTAGGAGATCAGGCGCGGCTGGCCGAGTTCGGCGTTGTTGACGACGCCGATGACCGCGACCTTGACCTTGTTGCCCAGTGCATCCTGCTGCTCCATGGGCTCCGGCGCGGCCGTAACGTCGATTTCCTTGCCGTCGCGCAGCATGGTGAAGGTGATGGCGTCGCCAGCCCGGCCTGAAACCAGCCGCTGCACGTCGGCGAAGGTCTCTACCTTGCTGCCATCGACTTTGACGAATCGGTCGCCTGGCTGGATTCCGGCTTTTTCCGCCGGGCTGCCGGCGGTCACCTCGGCCACCATCGGCTCCAGGACCGGACGGCCATAGAGGGAAAACAGCACCGCAAACACGGCGATCGTCAGCAGGAAATTGAATAGCGGCCCGGCAACGACGGTAGCAGCGCGCTTCCAGATCGGTTGGGTGTGGAAGGCGACCTCGCGCTCGGCATCCGTCAGCGATTCGATCTCCTCCGTGCTCGGCTGGCTCGAAGTCGCATTCATGTCGCCGACGAATTTGACGTAGCCGCCAAGCGGAATGGCGCAAAGCTTCCAGCGCGTGCCGCGGCGGTCGTAAAAACCGAAGAGCTCGGGGCCGAAGCCAATGGAAAAAGCCTTCACGCCGATGCCGCACCAGCGGCCGATCAGATAGTGGCCCATCTCGTGGACGAACACGACGACGGTCAGCACGAACAAAAACGGCACGAGCGTGCCAAGGACGAAGCCTTGTGTACTGAAAACCGCGTGAAAGATGTCGTTCAAGTCATGCCCTCAAATTCGCCCGCGAGCGACATTCCACCGCGACTGTGGCATCAATCCGGGCGAATCGGTGGCGCGCGCCATTTTTCGCCTTACTGCTGTGTCGTTCAGTTTGGAAAAAGCCCCAATGCCGGATGCTCGGCGCCCGCCGCGACCCAGCCCATGACGTACAGTGCGAACGCGGCCGCGACAAGCCCGTCCACCCTGTCCATGACGCCGCCATGGCCGGGAATGAGATTGCTCGAATCCTTGGCGCCGTGCCGGCGCTTGACCCATGATTCGAACAGGTCGCCGGCTTGCGAAACGATCGACAGAGCAAGCGCCACCAGGCCAAGCTGAACGAGATTGCCGGCGCCGGCTGCGATTGAGAGCAAAACTCCGGCGATAACGCCGCCGACGGCGCCGCCCAGCGCGCCGCTCTGCGTCTTGCCGGGCGAGATTGACGGCGCGAGCTTCGGGCCGCCGACCGCGCGGCCGACGAAATAGGCAGCTATGTCGGTTGCCCAGACCACGGCGAACAGGAAGAGAATCGCAATCAGCCCGGAATGATTGTCGTCACGGAGATAGGCGAGCGAAAAGCCGGATAGTGCTGCGTAGGCCACCCCCGAGGCTTCCCACGGCGCGGCCCCCTTGGTCCGAGCGACAATGGCCGCGACCGCCACCAGGATCGCGACGAGGAGCAGCAGCCACAAGGCCGGCAGGCCGGCGATCAGGGCGCCGACGAAGATCAGAATCAGTGCTTCCGGCAGGAAGCCGAGCGCCGCGCCGTTCCCGGCACGCGCCATGCGCGTCCATTCATAGAAGATCAGCGCCGCTATTGCGGCGCAGAACAGCCGGAACGGCAATCCGCCGAGCCAGGTGAGCGCAAGCGTCAGAGCCGCCATCACGATTGCCGAGATGACGCGCTGCTGGAGGTTGCTCATGCGTGGCGGCGCCTAAAGCGCGACATCGCGGGCGGCGAGCCCGCCAAAGCGTCGTTCGCGGCCGGCAAAGTCGCGCAAGGCGTCGGCCAGGTGCTCGCGGCTGAAGTCCGGCCAATAGCAAGGCAGGAAAACGAGCTCGCTATAGGCAGCCTGCCAGAGAAGGAAGTTCGACAGCCTGAGCTCGCCGCTGGTCCTGATCACCAGCTCGGGATCGGGAACGCCCTGTGTGTCGAGCGATGCGGCAAAGCTTTCGGCCGTGATCGCCTCGCTCGCCATGTCGCCGCGCGCGACGGCCTCCGCCAGCTTGCGCGCTGTGCGCACGATCTCGTCGCGGCCGCCGTAATTGAAGGCGATGACCAGTGTCAGCGCCTCATTACCGGCGGTCAGCGATTCGGCCTCCTGCAGCAGCCCCCGGATATCGGGCTGCAGCCCCTCTTTGTCGCCGATCACCCTCACCCGCACACCGTTCTGATGCAGTTCGGCAAGATCGCGGCGGATGAACAGCTTCAAAAGCCCCATGAGGTCGCTGACCTCGGATTTCGGCCGCGACCAGTTCTCCGATGAAAATGCGTAGACCGTCAGATAGGAGATGCCGAGCTCGGGTGCGGCGCGGACCGTCTTGCGCAGGGCCTCAACGCCGGCGCGGTGTCCCGCAAGGCGCGGCAAGCCGCGCGCCTTGGCCCAGCGTCCGTTTCCATCCATGATGATCGCGACATGCGCGGGCGTTGCCATAGTCTCGCTTTCGAGCCGGAAAATCCCGACCCTAAACCTGCATGATTTCAGCTTCCTTATCGGAAAGCAGGTGATCGATGGTGCTGATCATCTCGTCGGTCAGCTTCTGGACCTGGTCGGACCGCTTGCGCTGATCGTCCTCGCTGATGGTGCCGTCCTTCTCAGCCTTCTTGAGGAAATCCATGCCGTCGCGGCGGACATGGCGCACCGCGACGCGTGCGTTCTCGGCATAGCCATGCGAGATCTTGACCAGTTCCTTGCGGCGCTGCTCGTTGAGTTCCGGCAGCGGGATCCTGAGATTGGTGCCGTCGACGATCGGATTGAAGCCCAGATTGGCTTCGCGGATAGCGCGGTCGACCGCGCTGACCATCGACTTGTCCCAGACCGAGACCGAAATCATGCGCGGCTCCGGCACCGTGACGTTGGCCACCTGGTTGATCGGCATCGTCGTGCCGTAGGCCTGGACCTGGACGGCGTCGAGCAGGTTGCTGGAGGCTCGGCCGGTGCGCAGCGACGCCAGGTCGTGCTTGAAGGCGGCGATCGCCCCGTCCATGCGTCGCTTCAGGTCTTCGAACTCGCCACTCATGATCATCTCCTCGACCCGTTCGCCGGGTTCACTGCTTATGCCGTCGTGCCGTCCGCGGTACCGTTCAACGGATGCCGGCCTCGCTTATTTGTCCGCGACGACCGTGCAATGGCCGCCGCCCCTTAGAATATCGCCGAAACCACCTTTTTCGTGGATCGAATAGACGATTATCGGAATGTTGTTTTCACGCGCAAGTGCAATCGCGGCTGTGTCCATGATCGCAAGCCCGCGTTTGATGACTTCGGCGTGGCTGATGCGGTCGAAACGGACCGCGTTCGGGTCCTTCTTGGGGTCGGCCGAATAGACCCCGTCGACTTGCGTGCCTTTGAACAGCGCATCGGCGCCGATCTCGGCGGCGCGCAGGGCCGCGGCCGAATCGGTGGTGAAGAACGGATTGCCGGTGCCGCCGGCGAAAATGACCACCTTGCCCTGGTTCATATAGGCTGTCGCCTGGCGTTGGGAAAAGCTCTCGCAAAGTTCCGGCATTGCGATCGCCGAAAGCACAACGGCATCGACGCCGATCTTGTTGAGCGAGGTGCGCAGCGCCAGCGAGTTGATGACGGTGGCGAGCATGCCCATGTGATCGCCGGTGACCCGGTCGCCGCCTTTCGAGGCCACAGCCACGCCCCGAAAAATGTTGCCGCCGCCGATGACGACACCCACTTCGACGCCCAGCGCGCGCGCCTCGGCAATGTCGGCGGCGATGCGGTCGACAACGGAGACATCGATGCCGAAATGCTGCTCGCCCATCAACGCTTCGCCGGAAGCCTTCAGCACGACACGTCGATAGAGGGGCTTCACCGTCATCTCATTCCTCGAATATCTCGGCGCGACAATTTTGGAGGCAAAACCGCCCCCGCTTCATCCGGCGATGCTGTCATGACGGGTTGACCCGATACACGAAGGGCGCGGCGATGTCACGCCGCGCCGTCGTGCAAAATTCCAGGCTTTTTCGGTCAGTTGCCGCCTCTTTGATCAACGGCTGGAGACGCTGACCGCCTCGCCTTCGATCATGACCGCGGGCGAATAACCGGCCGGCTTGTCGCCGGTCACGGCGCCGCCGGTCACCCGGACCTGGATCTCGGAGCCGAAATAGGAATGCGGGAACGGCGCCGGCATGGCGCTGACCTTTTCCAGCCGCGCCCGAAGCTCGGCGGGAATCGAAAAATCGAGCGCGCCGAGATTGTCCTGCAGCTGAGTGAGCTTCGTCGCTCCAAGGATGACGGAAGCGATGCCTGGCTGCGTCGCCACCCAGTTGAGCGCAACCTGGGCCATGCTGCGGCCGAGCTCGGCCGCCACCTTCTCGAGTTCCGCCACGATCGCCCAGTTGCGGTCGCTGAACTTCTGGAAGCCGGGATGCGTGGTGTTGCGGAAACCGTCGAGCCGCCCGGCCCTTCCGGCTTGCGTCGGCTTGTATTTGCCGCTGAGCAGCCCGCTGGCCAGCGGGCTCCACACCATGATGCCGGCGCCATGACGGGTGCCGAAAGGCACATATTCATGTTCGATGGCGCGCTCGGCGAGCGAATATTCGAGCTGCAGCGCCGAGACCGGCTCGTAGCCGCGCAGTTCGGCGATCGCCTGGGCGCGGCCGGCATACCAGGCCGGCACGTCGGAGAGGCCGATATGGCGCACCTTGCCGGCGAACGAGGTCGTCCAGCGTGCGCAGCACCTCCTCAGCCGGGGTAATCCTGTCCCAGACATGCAGAAGATAAAGGTCGATATAGTCAGTGCCGAGCCGTTTCAGCGAGGCGTCCACGGCCCGCATAATGTTCTTGCGGCCGTTGCCGCCGGCATTCGGATTGCCGGCCTCGGAATTCATGGTGAATTTTGTGGCGATCACCGCCTTATCGCGCAGGCCGCGCTCGGCGACGAACTCGCCGAGCCAGGTCTCGGCGGTACCACCAGTATAGAGGTCGGCCGTGTCGAAGAAATTGCCGCCCGCTTCGGCATAGGAGTCGAATATCGCGCGGGCTGTGTCCCTGTCCGCGCCCCAGCCCCATTCGGTGCCGAAGGTCATGGTACCGAGCGCCAGCCGGCTGACGCGCAGGCCGCTGTTGCCAAGCGTGTAATAGGTCATGGTCATGGTGGTGGTCTCCCGATTCTGAACTGATTTCCTGCCGGTCACTGGCCGGGGGTGGCCTTGACCCAGGGATTGCCGCGCTCATGCGTCATGCGGAAGGTGAAGCCGTCGACCTTCCAGCCGGAAGCCGAGCGCGTCAGGTGGTGCTCGTAGATGCCCCAGACTTCCCAGAGCGGATCGCCATTGCCTTCCATCCGGTTCCAGGCATAGCCATTGGAGCGGACAGTCGCGGCATCGGCTTCGAGCACGACCTGATGGTTGGTGCGCAGATGCAGGCTGGTCTTGCTACCCTTGAGGTTGCCCGCCCAGGCGCCGATCAGGTCGTCGGACGCGATGTTGGCCGCGGGCTGGCCGGACAGGCTGCTGAAATCGGCGGTGACACGCTCGGCGAAATAGCTGCGCGCCAGCTTCCAGTCCTGCGCATCCACCGCGCGGTCGATGGCGTCGGCGATGCGGATGACGGCACGCTCGTCGGCAAGGGCCTGCCAGCCGGCCGGTTCGGCACCGCCGGCATCGACCGGCGCCAGCACCATTCCTGCGGCAAAAGTTACATGTCTCAACGCGTTCATTTGGTCTCTCCTTGGCCATCAGCCCGCCGCCGATGTGTTGAAGCCAATATGAGCCGGCTCAGGGGCATCGATAAGATTGCATTGTTCGCAAAGACTGTGCGATATCATTCATGAATGGATCGCGATCTGCTCACACACCTTCCGGTCATTGTCGCCGTGGCCCGACGCGGCGGCTTCGCGCTTGCCGCGGCTGAGCTGGGCATGAGCCCGTCTGCCGTCAGCCATGCGGTGCGGCTGGTGGAGGAGCGCATCGGCCAGCCGCTCTTTGCGCGCACGACGCGCAGCGTCTCGCTGACCGAGGCAGGCAAAGCGCTGGTGGAGACTGCGGGCCCTGCCCTGCAAGACATCGCCGAGCGGATGGACCGCATTCGAGGCGTGAAGGGAAGGCCCGCCGGCCTGCTCAGGATCAACGCCTCCAACATAGCGATCCCCCTGGCGGTGACGCCGGTGGTCGCGGCGATGGCGGAACGCTATCCCGACGTGACGGTCGAGATCGTTGCCGATCAGGGACTTATCGATATCGTCGGGGAAGGGTTTGACGCCGGCATCCGGCTGGGTGAAATGATCGCGCAGGACATGGTCACCGTCAGGATGACGCCACCGTTCAAAGCCGTGATTGTTGCTTCTCCCGCCTATGTCGCAAAGCGCGGGCGTCCGCGCGACGTGGCCGATCTCGCCAATCACAACTGCATCGGCTACCGGCTGGTTCGGTCAGGCGCGCTTTACCGCTGGGACCTGAACGACAACGGCAAGGATGTCGTTGTCGAGACGCGCGGCACGACCGTCGTCACGGATTCGCTTGGCGCCGTCGATCTGGCGCTGGCCGGCGTCGGGCTCGCCTACGTCTTCGAGCCGCTGGTGCGCGCCGACCTTGCCGCCGGGCGCCTCGTCCAGATCCTGCCGCAGACGGCGATCGAGGAGCCTGGCCTTTTCCTTTATTTCCCGCGCCGCGCGTCGATGGCGCCGAAGCTCAGGGCCTTTATCGATACCGCACAAGAATTCGGCCGGGCGTCCATGCGGACACCCGGCCGAGTCGCCTGAGCTCGTGAGCTCGTCACCTTAAGGAAACGCCGCGCGCTCCCCTCGGATCGGAGCTATTTCTTGACCGCGGCCGCGACTTCCGCCGCGAAATCGGTCGTTTCCTTCTCGATGCCTTCGCCCAGCGCGAAGCGCAGATAAGAGGTGATCTTCGCCGGAGCGCCGATCTCCTTCTCGGCATCCTTCAGCGCCTTCTCGACGGTAATGTCGGGATTGAGCACGAAGGCCTGCTTCAAAAGCACCACCTCTTCGTAGAACTTGCGCAGGCGGCCCTCGACCATCTTCTCGATGATGGCTTCCGGCTTGCCCGACTGGCGCGCCTGGTCGGAGAAGATCGCCTTCTCGCGCTCGATCAGCGCCGGGTCGACCTCTTCGGCCGTCAGCGCCACCGGGTTGGTGGCGGCGACGTGCATGGCAACCTGGCGGGCAAAGGCGTTCGCGGCATGCTCGTTGCCGGTGGTCTCGATCGCGACCAGCACGCCGAGCTTGCCCAGCCCATCGGCAACCGCATTGTGGACATAGGTCGCCACCACGCCATGCGGCACGGTGAGCTTGGCCGAACGGCGGAAATTAATGTTCTCGCCGATGGTGCCGACCGCGTCCTTGACGGTCTCGGTGACCGTCTTGTCGGAGCCTGGATACTTGGCGGCGGCAACCGCTTCGGTTACGCCATAGGCGAGCGCGACCTTCGCGACATTGCGGACCAGTTGCTGGAACTGCTCGTTGCGGGCGACGAAGTCGGTCTCGGAATTGACCTCGACGATGGCCGCTTCACGCACGCCGGCGTCGACGCCGATCAGGCCCTCGGCGGCAGTGCGCCCGGCCTTCTTGTCGGCCTTGGAGATACCCTTCTTGCGCAGCCAGTCGACGGCCGCTTCCATGTCGCCGTTGGTCTCGTTCAACGCCGCCTTGCAGTCCATCATGCCCGCGCCGGTCAAGTCGCGGAGTTCTTTGACCTGTGCAGCCGAAATGCTCATTGTCGCCTCTTTGTCTCAAATGCGCCGACGCACCAACCGGGACTCGGGTGATGCGCTCGGCAAAAGCGCTTTAGCGCGCCAACTTATTGGAAAGATGAAGGCCGGGATCCGGCCTTCCTTATCAAGCTTCCGGAGCTTCTGCAGCCGGAGCGTCGAGCGCCGGCTCGACCGGAGCCTCGGCCGAAGCGCCGATGTCGACGCCGAGCGCGCCCTGCTGACGGGCGATGCCGTCGATGGCGGCCTTGGCGATCAGATCGCAATAGAGCTGAATGGCGCGGGCCGCGTCGTCATTGCCGGGGATCGGGAAGTCGATCTTGTCCGGGTCGCAGTTCGAATCGATGATGGCCACGACCGGGATGCCGAGGCGCTTGGCCTCGAGGATGGCGATCGCTTCCTTGTTGGTGTCGATGACGAACATCAGGTCCGGCGTCGAGCCCATGTCCTTGATGCCGCCGAGAGCCTTGTTGAGCTTCTCGCGCTCGCGGTCGAGGTTCAGGCGCTCCTTCTTGGTGAGGCCCTGGGCCTCGCCGGAGAGCGTCTCGTCGAGCTTGCGCAGGCGCTGGATCGAGTTCGAGATCGTCTTCCAGTTGGTGAGCATGCCGCCCAGCCAACGCGAATTGACATAATACTGGGCCGAACGCTGCGCCGCGTCGGCGACGATGTCGGACGCCTGGCGCTTGGTGCCGACGAACAGCACGCGGCCGCCCTTGGCGACGGTGTCGGACACCTGCTTCAGGGCCTGGTGCAGCAGCGGCACCGTCTGCGACAGGTCGATGATGTGGATGTTGTTGCGGGCGCCGTAGATGTATGGCGCCATCTTCGGGTTCCAGCGGTGGGTCTGGTGGCCGAAGTGAACACCAGCTTCCAAAAGCTGGCGCATGCTGAAATCTGGCAGAGCCATTCTTTAGTTCCTTTCCGGTTGGCCTCCACGGACACAGGCATTTCGGACTTATGTCCTGATGCCACCGGAGGTCTCAGCCGGATTTCTCCCGGGCAGACACCAAAGTCCGTGTGTGGAATGAGCGCGCATATAGAGGGGAAGCGTCACAAACGCAAGCCGGGCGTCACTTCGCGCATCAACGTGCGGCAATCAGCGCACCGGTACCGATCATCGCCCCGCCAGCGAGCCTGTTCATGAGGCGCATGCGCTTCGGGGTCTTGAACCATCCGGCTGCCCGCCCCGCCATCGCGGCATAGAGGCCCATGGTGATGATATTGACGCTGACCACGACAAGGACCACGAGCAGGCCATCGGCGAAGGTCATGGTGTCAAGGTTGAGGATCAGCGGCATGATGGAGGCGTGGAACAGAATGGCCTTCGGATTGCCGAGCGCAATGGACGCGCCGAGAAAGAAGGACCGCGACAGCCGCGCCTGTGTCTGACGAGAGTCGTCCGGCTTCTGGGCGGCCGCCCGCCACATCCTGATGCCGAGAAAGACCAGGTAAGCGGCGCCGGCGTATTTCAGCAAAAGAAAAATCCACTCGAAGGTCTGGGCCAACGCCACCAACCCGAGCAACGCCAGGGTGACCAGGACGGCGTCGCCCGCGGCGACCCCCATGCCGGCTATGAAAGCCCGCAAGAACCCACGCGACAGACCATTGGTAATCACCGCGAACATCGCCGGTCCAGGCGTGGCGGCGGCCAACGAGATCGCGACGCAATAAGCCAGGAACGCCGTCATCGTCATCGTCTTACCTTCCCATTCGGAACCCGCACGCGGCGGAAGATCGCCACGATGTCCTCGCGGCTGCATTCGATCGCCCCAAGCCTGACCGCGCGATCACGCTCGAAGCCAGTGATATCGTAATGCGGCGCCGATGTCTTGGGCGGCCCCTGATAGGACGAACGCTTAAGGCCCAGCTCGGCTGCAAAGCGATGGAGTTCGTCGGTATTGTCGGCGAGCAGATGGCACCAGCGGTGGCCGGCCCATTTCCAGATCGCCGCATCGACATAAACTGCCATCAGGCCCACCGCATTCGGTGAGCCTCACGCATGGTATTCGGAGGCCAAGCCTGCAAGCCGGGCCGGCTGCCGTCAGCAATTGCTATTTCGACGCCGGGCAAGGCTTGGTCTGATCGAACAGTGACAGGTTCACCAGCTTGCCGGTCATCGAGAATTCGCCATAGTCCATGACGAGGTCGCGGGTGATGCCGTTCTCGTGCAGCTTGAAGCTGATCCGGTATTCCGGCACCTCTTCGCCTTTGTTGTCGGTATCGTCGAAATAGGCGATGTCGACCGGCCAGTATTTGTCGGTCGCGAGCTTGGCCAGCGCCGGCGCCTCCGGGTCGGATTTCTGGACATCGGTCTTCTTGCCGACGATCACGGTGGTGGTCATCACCTTGTTGGCGTCCTCGGAGCCGTCGAACAGATTGGTCTGGTAGAAATTCTCGCCCTTTTCGGCCTTGCCGATCAACTCGACCAGATGCTGGGTCGGGAACTGCGTCGCTGCAAGCTCGAGGCTGTTCTTCTCAGGCTTGTCGATCTCGACTTTGAGGCCCTTCTGCTCCCGGGTCGCGGTGCCTTTCACTTCCTTGTCGAGATTCTGGTCGGTGAAGGATTTCGTCACGAACGAAAACGTTTTGCCTTCGGCATCCTCGAACGTGGTCGTCTGCTGGTCCGTCAGCTTCGTGCCGTCGGCGGTGGCAATCTGAGTGACGAAGCGGAATTTCACCGTATAGCCTTCGCAGGCGGAACCATTGAACTCATAGACCATGCGGCCGGTAATGCCGGTAATGCCTGAGCGGTCGGAGGCCTTGTTGAGCGTGAGATCGTAGACGGCGCGATGCGCCTGCAGCGCGGGCACCGCAAGGGCCGGCGCCATCGGGAGCATCGCCGAGAAACAGGCGGCGGCGAGAAAAAGGCGCGTTGCGCGCATGCGTTGCTCCGATCGTCGCGGCTGCGAGGCAGACCGCAGGGAAAGATAGTCCAGCTTAAAAAAAGTCATGGCGGAAGCGAGGCAAAAATAGCAATTTCGGCCCGGCCAACGCGGCGTCTTCCAGCAATAGGGAAAACCAATGAGCGAAACAATCGAAAAGCGGCTAAGCGATCTTGGCGTCACCCTCCCGGCCGCCGCCGCGCCCGCCGCCAACTACGTGCCCTATTGCCGCACCGGCAACACGCTGTTCACCGCCGGCCAGTTGCCGCTGAAGGACGGCAAGCTGCAGGCAAGCGGGCTGCTCGGCCGCGACATCGACACCGCTGCAGGCAAGGAAGGCGCGAAATTCTGCGCCATCAACCTCCTGGCGCAGGCCAAGGCCGCACTGGGCGATCTCGAAAAGATCCGGCGCCTGGTCAAGATCACCGTCTTCGTCGCCTCCGCGCCGGATTTCGTCGAGCAGCATCTTGTCGCCAACGGCGCCTCCGACTTCCTGGTCGCCGCACTTGGCGAGCGCGGCAAGCATGCCCGCTCCGCCGTCGGCACCGCCTCGCTGCCGCTCAACGCCGCGGTCGAGATCGAAGCGATCTTCGAAGTCGAGTGAGGCTCAACATGACCGATCTGTCCTGGCTGATTGCGCAGCCCGTCGCGCATCGCGGCTTCCACGACATGAACAAGACGCGCTGGGAAAACACGCTGTCGGCTTTCGCCGCGGCCGCCGAGCGCGGCTACGCCATCGAATGCGACGTGCATGTCTCGTCCGACGGCGTCCCGGTCATCATCCATGACGGCGAACTGAAACGCCTCACCGGCCAGGATGGCTTCGTGTGGCAACGCACCGCGGCCGAACTGGCGACGCTCAAGGTCGGCGGCACCAAGGACCACGTGCCGACGCTCGAGGAGGCGCTCGACCTGATCGACGGCCGTGTGCCGCTGGTGGTCGAGTTGAAAGGCGTTCCCGGCCATGATGCCGGGCTGGTGGCAAGCGTCGGCCGGTTGCTCAAGCGCTACAACGGCAAGGTGGCGATCATGTCGTTCGACCACTGGCTGATCCGCGACTTCGCCAAGGACGCCCCGGGCATCCCCGGCGGGCTGACCGCCTATGGCAGGGACAACCAGCTGATCGAGGCACATTTCGCCATGCTCGCGCACGGTCTCGCCTTCACCTCCTACGCTGCCGGCGACCTGCCCAACCCCTTCGTCAGCTTCGTGCGCGAAAAGCTGAAGATGCCGGTCATTACCTGGACCGTGCATGACCAGCCGGCGGTCGACCTCACCTTCAAATATGCCGACCAGATGACCTTCGAGGGTTTCGAGCCCGGCCTGGTGAGAGTTGGCTGAGCCGAGTGCCTCAAACGTGACTTGTAGCTACCCCTGCGAAGCTTAAATAAGCCCCATGGATCAGGGCGACGAAGACGATGGACGGGCACCGAACGCGGATTATGCGATCCGCATCGCGGCGGGCATCGGCGCCTTCACCTGCGAGGAATGGAACGGCTTTGCCGGAACCACACGCGGCGACCAAGAAAACGGCTACAACCCGCTGGTTTCATTCGCTTTTTTAAGCGCATTGGAAGATTCCGGCTGCGCTGTCCGGCGCACTGGCTGGCAGGGTCATCACTTGCGGCTGGAAACCGCGCAAGGCAGGCTTCTCGGCGCCGTCCCTTGTTACCTCAAATCGCACAGCCAGGGCGAATATGTCTTCGACCACGGCTGGTCGGACGCCTTCGAGCGCGCCGGCGGCCGCTATTATCCCAAGTTGCAATGCTCGGTGCCGTTTTCACCGGTCACCGGCCCTCGCCTGCTGGTCGGCAAAGGCGAGAATGAAAGTGCGGTGAAGGCAGGACTGGCGGAAGGCCTGAAGCTGGTGACCGACAAGCTCGGCGTCTCGTCCGCGCATGTCACCTTCGCCACCGAGCCGGATGTGGCGACACTGGAAGCGGCGGGCTTCCTGCATCGCACCGACCAGCAGTTCCATTTCTTCAACGAAGGCTTTTCGACCTATGACGACTTCCTCGCCACGCTTGCCTCGCGCAAGCGCAAGGCAATGAAGAAGGAGCGCCGCGAAGCGCTTGCCGACGGCATCTCGATCGACTGGCTGACCGGCAAGGACATCACCGAAAGCGCCTGGGACGATTTCTTCGCCTTCTACATGGATACCGGCGGCAGGAAATGGGGGCGGCCCTATCTCAACCGACAGTTCTTCTCGCTGATCGGCGAGCGCATGGCCAACGACATCCTCCTGGTGATGGCGAAGCGGAACGGCCGCTATATTGCCGGCGCCATCAACTTCATCGGTTCCGACGCGCTCTACGGACGCAACTGGGGCTGCATCGAGGATCACCCCTTCCTGCATTTCGAGGTCTGCTACCATCAGGCGATCGATTTCGCCATCGAGCGCAAGCTCAAGGTGGTGGAGGCAGGCGCGCAGGGCGAGCACAAGCTGGCGCGCGGCTACCGGCCGGTGACCATGCATTCGGCGCACTACTTCTCGCATCCCGGCTTGCGCAACGCCGTCGCCGACTATCTCAGGCGCGAGCGCCGCGAGGTCGAACGCATGGCCGAATATCTCGAAGAGCACACGCCCTTCCGCAAGGATCTTGGGGAATAGCCGGCCTCACCGCGCGCCATGCCGCTGCGATGAAAACATGAAAACAGAGACTTAAAGCGCGTCGCCCGAATCCATTCCTTACGACGCGCTTCAGCGATCTCGCCTGAGCGCCTTGCCGCCCATCGGCGGCTTCGCTACACCGGACGGTGAATGCAATTGGGAGTGTCACCCCATGGCCGAAGCCTATGATCCCGGCAATATCTTTGCAAAAATCCTGCGCGGCGAGATTCCGTCGCACCGCGTCTACGAGGACGATGCGGTCGTCGCTTTCATGGATGTGATGCCGCAAGGCATGGGCCACACGCTGGTGATGCCCAAGGCGCCGTCCCGCAACATGCTCGACGCCGATCCGGCAACGCTCGGTCCGCTGTTCGCGGTCGTCCAGAAGGTGGCCGTGGCAGTGAAAAAGGCATTCGACGCCGACGGCGTCACCCTCATGCAGTTCAACGAATCGGCCTCCGGGCAGACCGTCTACCATCTCCATGTCCACGTCGTGCCGCGCTTCGAAGGCGTGCCGTTGAAGCCGCATTCCGGTCAGATGGAGAAGCCTGAGGTGCTGGCCGAGAACGCCGGCAAGATCCGCGCGGCGCTGGGAAGCTGACCCAGCCTTCGACCCGGTGACTGCGCGCTGACCGCTCAAAAGAAAAGAGCCCCATTGCCGGGGCTCTTTTGCATTTCAAATGAAGGCCGATCAGCCCTTGCGCGGCAGTTGCGGCACAAGGCTGCGTTTGTTGCCGTCCTTGCCCTTCGGCTCCGGCTTCTGCGCCACGGCCTTCTTGGGCGCCGGCTTCTTGGCCACCGCCTTCTTCGGCTTCGGCGAGTCTTCCGGCTCTTCCTTCTTCGGCTGCACGGGCGACTCGTCGGCGAGCGATTCGAGCTTCAGGCCGGACTCGCCGGTTTCCTTCTTCTCGACGGTGACGCGCACCGTGCCGCCCTTCTTGAGCTTGCCGAACAGCACCTCGTCGGCCAGGGGCTTCTTGATGTGCTCCTGGATGACGCGGCCGAGCGGACGCGCGCCCATGCGCTCGTCATAGCCCTTGTCGGCCAGCCAGGCGATCGCGTCCGGCGACAGGTCGAAGGTGACGCCCCGCTCGGAGAGCTGGGCCTCAAGCTGCATGACGAACTTCTGCACCACCTGATGGATAACCGGCACCGGCAGCGAACCGAACGGGATGATCGCGTCCAGGCGGTTGCGGAACTCCGGCGTGAAGAGCCGGTTGATCGCCTCGACGTCGTCGCCCTCGCGCTTGGTCGAGCCGAAGCCGATCGCCGCACGCTGCGCGTCCGAGGCGCCCGCATTGGTGGTCATGATCAGGATCACGTTGCGGAAGTCGATCTGCTTGCCGTTGTGATCCGTCAGTTTGCCGTGGTCCATCACCTGCAACAGGATGTTGAACAGGTCCGGATGCGCCTTTTCGACCTCATCGAGCAACAGCACGCAATGCGGATGCTGGTCGACGCCGTCGGTGAGCAGGCCGCCCTGGTCGAAGCCGACATAGCCGGGAGGCGCGCCGATCAGCCGCGAGACGGTGTGGCGTTCCATGTATTCCGACATGTCGAACCGGATCAGCTCGACGCCGAGCGAGGCGGCAAGCTGCTTGGCGACTTCCGTCTTGCCGACGCCGGTCGGGCCTGAGAACAGGTAGGAGCCGATCGGCTTCTCCGGTTCGCGCAGGCCGGCGCGCGCCAGCTTGATCGCCGAGGTCAGCGCGGTGATGGCCGTATCCTGGCCGTAGACGACGCGCTTCAGCTCGATATCGAGCCCCTGCAGCACCTTCTCATCATCCGCTGATACCGTCTTCGGCGGGATGCGCGCCATAGTGGCGATCGTCGCCTCGATCTCCTTGATGCCGATCGTCTTCTTGCGCTTGGCTTCCGGCACCAGCATCTGCGAGGCGCCGGTTTCGTCGATCACGTCGATCGCCTTGTCCGGCAGCTTGCGGTCGTTGATGTAGCGCGCCGACAGCTCGACCGAGGCCTTGATCGCTTCGCTCGTGTAGCGGACCTTGTGGAACTCCTCGAAATAGGGCTTCAGGCCCTTCATGATCTCGATGGCGTCCTCGATGGTCGGCTCGTTGACATCGATCTTCTGGAAGCGCCGCACCAGCGCGCGGTCCTTCTCGAAGAACTGGCGGAACTCCTTGTAGGTGGTCGAGCCGATGCAGCGGATAGCGCCGGACGACAGCGCCGGCTTCAGAAGGTTCGATGCATCCATGGCGCCGCCCGAGGTGGCGCCGGCCCCGATCACCGTGTGGATCTCGTCGATGAACAGCACCGCGCCCGGATAGTCCTCGAGCTCCTTGACGACCTGCTTCAGCCGCTCCTCGAAGTCGCCGCGATAGCGGGTGCCGGCCAATAGCGTGCCCATGTCGAGCGCGAAGATGGTGGCGTCCTGCAGCACTTCCGGCACATCGCCTTCGACGATACGCTTGGCGAGACCTTCGGCGATCGCCGTCTTGCCGACCCCCGGATCGCCGACATAGAGCGGGTTGTTCTTGGAACGGCGGCACAGCACCTGGATGGTGCGGTTGATCTCGCTGTCGCGACCGATCAGCGGATCGATCTTGCCGGCGCGCGCCTTGTTGTTGAGGTTGACGCAGTAGGCCGTCAGCGCGTCCTGCTGCTTCTTCTTGCCGCCCTCTTCCTGCGGTTCGGCGCCGTTCTGGCCGCCCTGCTCGTCCTCGGCGCCGCGCGGCGTGCGCGATTCCGAAGCGCCTGGGCGCTTGGCAATGCCATGCGAGATGTAATTGACCGCGTCGTAGCGGGTCATCTGCTGTTCCTGCAGGAAATAGGCAGCGTGGCTCTCGCGCTCGGCGAAGATGGCGACGAGCACGTTGGCGCCGGACACTTCCTCGCGGCCGGATGACTGCACATGGATCACGGCGCGCTGAATGACGCGCTGGAAACCTGCCGTCGGCTTCGAATCCTCGTCGTAACCGGTGACGAGGTTGTCGAGCTCGGTGTCGATATAGGTGAGAACGGTGTGCTTGAGCTCGTCGAGATCGACGTTGCAGGCGCGCATGACGGCGGCCGCCTCGGTATCGTCGATCAGGGCGAGCAGCAAATGTTCGAGCGTCGCATACTCATGATGCCGCTCGTTGGCGAATGTCAGCGCCTGATGTAGCGCCTTTTCCAGGCCTTGGGAGAAAGCCGGCATGTTACCTCACTTCTTCTCCATCACGCATTGCAGCGGATGCTGATTCTGTCGGGCGAAATCCATGACCTGGGACACTTTGGTCTCGGCCACCTCGAATGTGTAGATGCCGCACTCGCCCACTCCATGATTGTGAACATGAAGCATGATGCGTGTGGCGGCTTCGCGGTCCTTTTGGAAAAATCGTTCCAGGACGTGAACGACGAACTCCATCGGGGTGTAGTCGTCGTTCAGAATGAGGACCCGGTAGAGACTGGGCTTCTTGGTCTTGGTTTTGGTGCGCGTGATGACAGCGGTGCCGCGACCGGGATCGTTGCGGTCTCCGTCACTTTGCATTCGCACCACGCCTGCCGTGGCAGTCAAACCGATCGTCACGTAGTCCAGCCTTTTCGAATCCTCATGCGAGTTCAACATGTAGGTTCTCGATGGACGATTTTAAGCCCTTCTGTTTAGCTGACAATATGGCTAGGTGGGCAAACTGCAGCGAATTTCTCAATCGTGAATGCGGCAAGGTGCGTCAGGTTGCGATCACGCATGAAAAAACCCGGCCGCGTTTCCGCGACCGGGTCCTTTTGATTGGCCCGCTGGCCGTGTCCGGCGTGATCGGGCGAAATTACTTCGCCTTGGCGACCACCGATTCGAAGGGCTTGTACGCTTCCTTGGCGAGTTCGGCATAGAGATTGCCGATCTTGCTGGCCTCGGCCACGAAGCTCTCATAGCTCTGCTTGGCGTAATCGGCCTGGATCTCGACGGCCTTCTCGATCGACTTGGCCGCGAACAGCTTCTCGAAGGCGGCGGTGCCGGCTTCGAAGCTCTTCTTGGTGTATTCGCCGGCTTCAGTGGCGATCGCCTGCGCGCCCTTGGTGAGCGAGGCGAAGCTCTTCAGCCCGGTGTCGGCAAATTCCTTGCCGTATTTCGTGAAGTCCTCATAGGTCTGGGTCATTTCATACTTCCCTTTGGTTGAAACGCCCTTTTTGCCCCGGGGCGCCCTTGTGCAATGCACCTCAATATATTGTGCGATGCACAAAAGTCAAGAATCCCTTGATATGCAGGGGGTCCAGCGCCGGCAGCCGGTAAAATTCGATTAAAGAGAAACTCGATTTGCCGAAAAATGGTGAACGCGGCGGTTACCATAAACGGATTGGTAACGCTGGGCGCGATAGCTTGGCTGGAAGTGAGGCCGGCACTCCCTTTGCCGCCTCCGGGGCAACGAAAATTCAGGGTAAGTAACGGTGCGTCAGGCGTTGTCGGGGCTAGTCTCCAAATCTTTCTCCCTCAGGGCAATTATGATCGCCGCGCTCGCGATGACGGTTGTCGTCGCCGACGTAGCGTCGGCAATGGCAGCAAGAGCCTCGGCCATCGTCGTGGACGCCAAGACCGGCAAGGTGCTCTACTCCGCTGACGCCAATGGCCGGCGCTATCCCGCCTCGCTTACCAAGATGATGACGCTCTACCTCACCTTCGAAGCGCTGGCGAAGGGCAGGATCAGCAAGAACACCCCGGTTCCGTTTTCCGCTCATGCCGCCGCCGAGGCGCCGACCAAGCTCGGAGTGCGCGCCGGCGGCTCGGTTCCGGTCGAGACCGCGATCCTGTCGATCGTGACGAAATCAGCCAACGACTCGGCGACCGCGCTTGGCGAGATGCTTGGCGGCAGCGAAGACAATTTCGCCCGCATGATGACGGCCAAGGCGCGCCAGCTAGGCATGAACGGCACCGTCTTCCGCAACGCCAACGGCCTACCCGACCCCGGCCAGTTCACCACGGCTCGCGACATGGCGATGCTGGGCATCGCGCTCCGCGAGCATTATCCGCAATATTACGGTTATTTCTCGCAGCGCTCGTTTCTATATGGCCGTCAGCGCATCAACGGCCATAACCGTCTGCTCGGCCGCATCAAGGGCGTCGACGGCATCAAGACCGGCTACACCCGCGCGTCAGGCTACAACCTCGTCTCCTCCGTTGCCGATGGCGACCGTCGCCTCGTCGCGGTGGTGATGGGCGGCGCTTCCGGCCGCAGCCGCGACAACCAGATGGCCGCGCTGATCAACACTTATCTGCCGCGCGCCTCGACGCGCGGCGGCGGCGATCTCATCGCCAAGGGCAACGACAATCCGATCAAGACCTTGGCCAAGGTCTTTTTGCCCAAGCATGACGCGCCGACTCCGGACGCCAAGCCGGCTACGGATGACGCTGTCGTCGCCTCAGCCGACGATGACGTCCAGGACGACAGCCAACAGGTCGCCGAAGAGACGAAACCGGTGATCCAGATCAAGAAGGTGAAGACGGTTGCCGTGGCCGCGATGGCGCCGCCCGCCAAAACCGAGGAAGCCTCGGCCCAGGTCGTCACCGCTTATGCCGACCCATCGCCCGCAGCACCGGCGATCGATCCGGTCAAGACGTCGTCAGTGCCCTCCGGCTGGGTCGTTCAGGTTGCATCGTCGCCGACGAAAACCGGAGCCCAGGCGCTGCTCGAAAAGACGAGCAAGCAGGCGCCGAGGGTCCTGGCGGACGCATCGGGCTTCACGGTCGCTTTCGACAAGGACGGCACCACCTACTACCGCGCCCGTTTCGGCGGCTTCGGCTCGAAGGACGCCGCCTGGAAGGCCTGCGACGCCCTGAAGCGCAAGAAAATCTCGTGCTACGCCGTCGAGCAATAGGCGGCTGTTGAAATCTCCGGGAAAGTACCCGCGTCGAAGGAGACTAATCGTGATTGGAGAGCAGGACGTCCTTGGCTTCATTGATCCGCGCCGCCAGGACAGACGTGCCGCCGACATCGGCGTTCAGGCGCTGCATCAGGCGGCGGTGCGCCTTGCGGATATCCGCCGCGGCAGCCCCCGCTTCAAGACCAAGGACCTTGTAGGCCTCCTCCTTAGTCATGGAGCCCGCACCTGGCGCAACACCCAGCCCTTCGCCACCGTGCGGCTGCGCGTCCTTGCGCCAGACGGGAAAACGGCCGTCAAGATACGTCTCTAGGAGCTGGCGGCTCTCCATGTCCGGGCTGAGCTCGCCGTGAAGCTGGCGCAGGTCCGTCAGCCCCATTGCGCCCAGCATCTTGCCTTCATAACGCCCGGCCAGGACGAGCCCCTCGAGCTTGCCGCTGTCGTGGTCGAGGTCCATTTCGAGCGCGGCAGTGCGCACCGTCGAATGTTTGGAAGCGGCGGCGCGCGCCGGAGGCCGCCTCGTGCGTATCCAGCCGACCCAGGCCAGTGCCGCGAGCAAAAGCAGTCCGCCGATAAGGCTGCGGCCGAAGATCAGCATGGGCGCCCCGACCAAGCCCAGAAAAGCCGGTCCAAGCGATCTCAGACTATCGGCCATCCTTGCGGGATCAGCGCGCACAAAGAGCATGGCGGCGCCGAAAAGCACCACAAGCACCGCTGCCAAAGCGAGGATCACACCCATCGATTAGCACCGCCATACGGATGACCGAGCATAACAAATAGGATGGGACCAAGGTCCGGCGCTTGCAAGTCCCACATCGAACGAGCCGAAGGGCCAGCGGCGGGCTTGCCGGCCGGCGCGGCGCTACAGCAGGCCGAGTTCGGCGAGTTCGAGCCTGAGCTTCGGCGGCATTTCGGCGAGTGCGGCCCTGCCCTTGCCGAGATCGGCCGGCGCATCGGCGGGCTTGAGATAACGCCAGCCCTGGAAGGCGCGGCGCGGCTGCCAGTCGGTGCGCACCACCTCAGGATCGAGCACCAGATGACAACGGCCGATGCCCTCGCCGTCGACGAAGGGCCGGATCTCGGTGATCAGTTGCCGGCACTGCACGCTGCCCTTGATCACCCAATAGAGCGAGCCGCCGTCGGTGATCTCGTCGCCGCGCGTCGGCACCATGCGGGTGGTGTGCCAGTGCTCGGCCGGCTCGCCCGCACGGCGCCGCTCGTCGAGGCGGAAGGCGATCCACTCTTCGAGGTCCTCGACGCTGTCGCAACCGACGCACAGTTTGATAAGATTGAGTGACATGCCCCAAGATTTAGCCGCAAGGGTTGACGCGTCAACGCCTTGAGCGACTTCTCCACAGGGCCAGCCTGGGGTCTCGATAAGACCTCAGCACTCCACCACATTGACCGCGAGGCCGCCGAGGCTGGTTTCCTTGTATTTCTCGTTCATGTCGAGGCCGGTTTGGCGCATGGTCTCGATCGCGGCGTCGAGCGGTACGAAATGCGTGCCGTCGCCCTTGATGGCCAAGGAGGCCGCCGTCACTGCCTTCACCGCCCCCAGCGCGTTGCGCTCGATGCAGGGCACCTGCACAAGGCCTCCGACAGGATCGCATGTCATACCGAGATGATGCTCGAGCGCGATCTCGGCGGCGTTCTCCACCTGCTCGGGCGTGCCGCCCATGACGGCGCAAAGCCCGGCGGCGGCCATCGCCGAAGCGGAACCCACCTCGCCCTGGCAACCGACCTCGGCGCCCGAGATCGAGGCGTTGGACTTGATGATGCCGCCGACGGCGGCGGCCGTCAGCAGGAAGTCGCGGATGCTCGGCTGGTCGGCTTCGGGATGGAAATGCAGCCAGTAGCGCAGCACTGCCGGCAGCGTGCCGGCAGCGCCATTGGTCGGCGCCGTAACCACGCGACCGCCGGCAGCGTTCTCCTCGTTGACAGCCATGGCGTAGATCGAAAGCCAATCATTGGCGAGCAACGGATTTGGCCTGTTCTGCTGCCACTGTTCCTGCAATTTGTCGTGCAGCTGCCGCGCACGGCGGCGCACCTTCAAACCGCCCGGCATGATACCGTCCTGCGACAAGCCGCGATCGATGCAGCCCTTCATCGCGCCCCAGATCGCGTCGAGGCCTTCGTCGAGCTCCTCGCGCGACATATGCATTTCCTCGTTGGCGCGCTTCATCTCGGCGATCGAAAGCCCGCTCTTGGCCGCCATGGCCAGCATTTCGGCGGCGTTCTTGAAGGGGTACGGTACCTTCTTGCCCTCGGTCGTCACCGAGCCCTTTGCCTTCATGCGCTGCAGCTCTTCCTCGGAAACGACGAAGCCGCCGCCGATCGAATAGTAGATGCGCTTGAGCAGCAGCCGGTCGGACGCATCATAGGCATAGAAGGCCATGCCGTTGGCATGGCCAGCCAGCGGCGTCTTGCGGTCGAGCACGAGGTCCTTGGCGGGATCGAAGCGGTATGTCGGATGCCCGGGCGGCGAAACCCGCTTCTCCGTGCCGATGCGGGCGACGATGCCGTCGGCTTCGTCCGGATCGACCGTCTGCGGTGTCTGGCCGGCCAAGCCGAGGATGACGGCGCGGTCGGAGCCGTGGCCGATGCCGGTATAGGCAAGCGAGCCGTGCAGGCTGGCGCCGATGCGGTCAACCTTGACGCCGGCGGGCCGGGGCCAGTCGCCGGCCAGGATCTCGTCGAGGAAGCGGCGCGCGGCCGTCATCGGCCCCATGGTGTGCGAGCTCGATGGGCCGATGCCGATCTTGAACAGGTCGAAAACCGAAAGGAACACTGGGGCGTCGTCTCCTGAGGACCGCTCAAGGCTTACATATAGGAATTCCCCGCGATGTTTCCGCTGTTTTGCATGGCGCGGCGCGGCGGCTGCCGACCTTGTTTGCTCCGCCAGCGACATCGCTTGCCGCCTGTCGAAGTGCCGGCACCCCTTGTGTTAAAAGCAATGAATGGGCGATTCACTTCATCTTTCGGTGGCCGATCTGGCGGCTCTGGCTTTCTTCCTGGTCGTCTGGGTAGTGCACACGCTCGCCTCGGACGGCAAGCTGGTCCGTCGCATGTCACTGACCACGGCGATGAACGCCCAGCGTGAAGCCTGGATGCGCAACATGGCCGAGCGCGAGATCCGCATCGTCGACACCGCCATCATGGGCGGCCTGCAGCAAGGCACCGCCTTCTTCGCTTCTTCTTCTCTGATCGCGCTCGGCGGCTGCTTTGCCCTGCTCGGCGCCTCCGACCGCGTGCTCGAGGTTCTGGCCGACCTGCCCTTCGGCGCGGCTTCGTCGCGCGAAGCCTTCCAGACCAAGGTGTTCGGCCTGGTGCTTGTCCTGGCCTTCGCCTTCTTCAAATTCGGCTGGGCCTACCGCCTGTTCAACTATTGCTCGATCCTGATCGGCGCGGTGCCGACCCCGCATGGCCCGGCTTCGCGCAACCCGGTCAGCGAAACGGCGGTGTGGCGGGCGACGCGCATGAATGTGCTTGCCGGCAAGCACTTCAACTCCGGACTGCGCGCCGTCTTCTTCTCGATCGGCTATCTCGGCTGGTTCGTCGACCCGGTCGTCTTCGTGATATCGACGCTGGTGCTTCTGGCGGTGCTGGTGCGGCGCCAGTTCTTCTCGGCGGCGCGGCAAGCCGTGCTCGGTCAGCCGCCCGGCCCGGGAAAGAACTGATCGATCTTGCCGGACAGCCTGTAGGCGAAAAGCCCGATCCATTCGCGCACTGCGATGGTAGTCGCCTGCACCGAATCCACCGGATTGTCGCGGTAGAGGCCGACGCCTTCCCTGCCCGAGGTGCGATAGTCGACCGGCCACGGAACGGTCGCAAACCCCGCCTTGTCGAACAGCGCCTTGGCGCGCGGCATGTGGAAAGCCGAGGTTACCAGCAGCCAGGTCTCGCCCGGCTTCGGCTCGACCAGTTTTCGCGAGAACACCGCATTCTCGTAAGTGTTGCGGGATTTATCCTCTAGGATCAGGCGATCGGCGGAAACGCCTAAAGCGCCGAGCAGCCGCGGCGCCGTGTCGGCGTCGCCCTCGCCGTCGAGAAAAAGCGAGCCATTGCCGCCCGATACGACGATCTTCGCTTGGGGAAGGCGTCTCGCAAGGATCGCTGTCTCCACCATGCGGTCGCCGCTGCTGTTCAACTCATAGCCGCCGCGCGCCAGATTGATGGCGCCCTCGAAGCCGCCGCCTAGCACGACGATACCGTCGACCTTCTCGGGCAATGGCGGCTTGGGAAAGCGCTCTTCGAGCGGAGTGAGCATCATCGCGCCGACCGACGTCCAGGCCGAAAGGACCAGGATCGCGATGCCGAGCACACTGCCCGCAGCCGCCAGCCGCCGGCGCCCAAACAGCGCTGCCAGCAGGCCGGCAAGCAACAGGAAGATCGCCAGGTTGATCGGTTGGATGAAGAACCAGAGAATCTTGGAAAGATAGTAGAACATGCATCGCCCCTTGTCAGATGAGGGACGACGCTACCACCACTTCTCCGGCTGAAACCTCCCAGCCGCCTGCTCGATGACGTTGGCCGTCTGGAACAGCGTTTCCTCGTCGAACGGGCGGCCGATCAGCTGCAGGCCGAGCGGCAGGCCCTTGCCGTCGAGGCCGGCCGGCACCGAAATGCCGGGAAGGCCCGCCATGTTCACCGTCACGGTGAAGATGTCATTGAGATACATCTTGACCGGATCGGAGGCCATGTCCTCGTCGGCGATGCCGAAGGCGGCCGACGGCGTCGCCGGCGTCAGGATCACATCGACGCCGGCGGCAAAGACGTTCTCGAAGTCGCGCTTGATCAGCGTGCGCACCTTCTGCGCCTGCAGATAGTAGGCGTCGTAATAGCCCGCCGACAGCACATAGGTGCCGATCATGATGCGCCGCTTGACCTCGCGGCCGAAACCGGCGGCGCGGGTCTTCTCATACATGTCAACGATATCCTTGCCGGGCACGCGCAGGCCGTAGCGCACGCCGTCATAGCGGGCGAGGTTCGACGAAGCTTCGGCAGGAGCCACGATATAGTAGGCCGGCAAGGCATATTTGGTGTGCGGCAGGGAGATGTCGACGATTTCCGCGCCGGCGTCCTTCAGCCATGCGATGCCTTTCTGCCAGAGCGCCTCGATGTCTTCCGGCATGCCGTCGACACGATACTCCTTCGGAATGCCGACCTTCATGCCCTTGATCGGCTTGCCGATCGCCGCCTCATAGTCCGGCACCGGACGGTCGACCGAGGTCGTGTCCTTCGGGTCGACGGAGGCCATCGACTTCAGCAGGATCGCGGCGTCGCGCACATCGCGCGCGATCGGCCCGGCCTGGTCGAGCGAGGAAGCGAAGGCGACGATGCCCCAGCGGGAGCAGCGGCCGTAAGTCGGCTTGATGCCGACCGTGCCGGTCAAGGCGGCTGGCTGGCGGATCGAGCCGCCGGTATCGGTGGCGGTGGCGCCGGCGCAAAGGAAGGCGGCCACCGACGAAGCCGACCCGCCCGACGAGCCGCCCGGCACCAGCTGGGCGTTGTCCAAGGTCCGCGCCGTCTTCGTGCCGCCGGCGGACACAAAGCCGCCATCACCCTGATGCGTCGTCGGCATGACGACCGTATCGACACGCGAGCGACGCCACGGATTGATCACCGGGCCGTAATAGGAGGTCTCGTTGGACGAGCCCATGGCGAACTCGTCCATGTTGAGCTTGCCGAGCATGACGGCGCCGTCAGCCCACAGATTGGTCGTCACGGTCGACTCGTAGCGCGGCTTGAAGCCGTCCAGCACGTGGCTGCAAGCCTGGGTGTGGATGCCTTCGGTGGCGAACAGGTCCTTGATGCCGAGCGGAATGCCTTCCAGCGCGCCGCCCTCGCCCGTGGCCAACCTGGCATCGGAAGCCTTGGCCATGTCGCGCGCCTTGTCGGCGGTCACAGTCACATA
This sequence comes from Mesorhizobium sp. ESP-6-4, assembly GCF_020164735.1. Lineage (NCBI taxonomy): Bacteria > Pseudomonadati > Pseudomonadota > Alphaproteobacteria > Hyphomicrobiales > Phyllobacteriaceae > Mesorhizobium > Mesorhizobium sp. ESP-6-4. The sequence continues at coordinate 11,253 of NZ_JAIUGS010000010.1, read as the reverse complement.
GGCATTGAGCACGGGATTGGCGCGCTCGATCGCCGCGAGATAGGCCTCGGTGATCTCGGCCGCGGTGATCTCCTTGCCGCGCAGCTTGGCGCGGGCCTCGGAAATGGTGAGATGTGTGAGATCGCTCATCAGGCAAGGCTCTTTTCGTAAAACACCGACCACTCGGAATCGGGATAATCCAGCACCGGTCCGCAACGCGAGAATCCGGCGCGCTCATATACGGTCCAGGCGGCGGGGTGCCGATCGCCGGTTTCAAGGACCAGGCGCTTCAGCCCTTCCTGCCGGGCAAGCGCCTCGACACGTGCGACAATCTCGGCGCCGATCTTGCGGCCGCGATGCGAAGGCCGCGTGTACATACGCTTGACCTCCCCGACCGCATCGTCATGGCGCTTGAGCGCGCCGCAGCCGACAGCAAGGCCGTTGTCGCGGGCGATGAACACCGTCGTATCCTCGTCGGCCATCTGCTCGACGGTGAGATGATAGCAGTGCTCGGGCGGCGTCAGTTCGAGCAGCGCGGCGTTGAGTTCGGCGACCAACGCGCGCACGTCGTCCTGCAAAGGCGTCTCGACGGCGATCTCGACAGCCACGCTCTACTCCACCACCTTCGGAACGAGGAAGAAGTTCTCGTCCGTCGCCGGCGCGTTGGCGACGATGTCGGCGGCCTTGTTGCCGTCGGTGACGGCATCCAGGCGCTTCTTCATCTCCATCGGCGTGACCGAGGTCATCGGCTCGACGCCCGAAACATCGACCTCGTTCAACTGCTCGACGAAGCCGAGGATGGCGTTCAATTCGCCGGTCATGCGCTCGGCGTCCTCCTCGCTCACCGCTATGCGGGCAAGGTGCGCGACGCGCTTCACGGTCTGAAGATCAACGGACATGTTCTATCGCCTCGGGAAAACCAGTTCGGGCTATAGCGGCGCGGCGCTCAGCGTGCAACACGGATCATGCCGGTTCGATCGCCACGCGGTCGCTCCCCGGTCGCTTACGCGGCAATGCCACGCCCTCGCAGTGATAGTGGCTGCCACGGTTTGCCGGCCTGGCTACAGCGTATCTTTTCCTGGCTTGCGAGCAGAGCTCTTCCGACGCAGAGAAACCTAGATCGTGATCGCCTTGCCGATGTCCGGCAGCGTCACCTTCACGCCCGAGCCTTCCATGCCGGCGACGAACTTGTCGGCGGTCTGGTCGATCATCGAGAAAGTGCCGAAATGGCAGGGAACGACCGTGTCGAAGCCGAAGAAGCGGCGGCAGGCAAGGGCCGCCACGGCGCCGCCCATGGTGAAGCGGTCGCCGATCGGGACGATGCCGATCTTCGGTTCGTGCAATTCGTTGATCAGCCCCATATCGGAGAAGATGTCGGTGTCGCCCATGTGGTAGAGCGTCTTGTCATCGGGGAAGTGCAGGACAAGCCCGCCCGGATTGCCGAGATAGGTGTTCGTGCCGCCTTCGCCGCCGAAGGAGGACGAGTGCAGCGCCTGGACGAAGGTCGTGGTGAAAGGGCCGCAATCGACGGTGCCGCCGATATTGCCCGGATTGATCTTGTCGCCGCTGACGCCCTGGCCGACGAGGTACATGCAGATCTCGAAATTGGCGACCAGCATGGCGCCGCTTTTCTTCAGCACTTCGACCGCGCCGCTGACATGGTCGTTGTGGCCATGAGTCAGGAGAACATGGGTCACGCCTTCCGCCGGCCCCTCCCAGCCGCCCGTCCACGATGGATTGCCGACCAGATAGGGGTCGATGAGAATGGTGGCGTCCTTGGTCTCGACGCGGAATGCCGAATGTCCGTACCAGGTCAGTTTCATGAACGCTTTCCTCGATTTCTCCGTTGCCGGAAGATAGAACGCTAGTCGCAAATTGAAAGTGGCGCCCTCCTCCTAAACGTCAAAAGGATGTGACGCCTGGATGTCAGAGGAAGCCGTTGGGCATTATTTCAATCGAGGAACTTCCGGCGCGGCTTGCCGGCGGCAAGACGCTCGCCGGGCTCGATCTCGGCGACAAGACGATCGGTGTGGCGGTTTCCGACCGCGGGCTGTCCTTCGCCCATCCGCGCCCGGTCATCCTGCGCAAGAAATTTTCGCTGGATGCCGCCCAGCTTCTCGCTCAGCTCCAGAAGGACAATGTCGGCGCCGTCGTACTCGGCCTCCCGGTCAACATGGACGGCTCGGAAGGGCCCCGAGCACAAAAATCCCGCGCCTTCGTCCGCAACATGGCGCCGCTTTCCGACCTGCCCTTCGTGCTGTGGGACGAGCGGCTATCGACGGTTGCGGCCGAACGGACGCTGATCGAGATGGATTTCTCGCGCAAGAAGCGCGCCGGCAAGATCGATTCGGCGGCCGCCGCCTTTATTCTGCAGGGAGCGTTGGACCGGCTTCAGTCGCTCGGCCGAGCCGATCGGAACTGATATCGCCCTGCCGGCGCTGTCTGATCCATTCGGCGATGTTGTGCCGGCGCCGGAAGGCCCAAAGCCCCATGAGCAGGAAAAAGTCGAAAATGCAGGTCCGCGCCACCATGCCCGGAATGATCGCCGGATCGACGCCGAGCATCTGGCCGTAGAGCTGGAAAGCGAAATCGTGCACCTGTCGGCTCAGCATCGCATAGCCGAAATTCATGTCGTTGGCCGACAGGAAGAACCATCCCCAAAAAATGGCCATCGGAGCAGCCCAGAGCGTGAATATCGTGCGCATCAGCGCCTGCCTCCAGGCTTGTTTTCCGGGCGGCCGGATATGCGGGAAAGAAGCGAACTGTGCGCGGCTCCTATCGCCATGCGCGAGGCGGCGCGGATATCACCCTCGGGCAAGTGCATTGCCGCAAAGGTGGAGCGACGTTCAGCCAGCACGGCGATGTAGGAGGCAAGCAGCGCCGTCATCTGGATGGCGACGATCATGAACAGGCCGTCTATGCCTTGAACCACGCCGCCGATGAGGATCAGCGAAAGGAGGAAAGATGCCGAGATGAAGGCGATCCGGGCCACGCTCTCGCCCGCGTCCGGCCTTGCCGCCGCGTTCAGCAGCGTTTCGACGAAGGCCCAGCAGAACAACACCGCGACGATCAACAACGCGATCGAAAGCGGCGCGACCACGGCCGCATTTTCAAACTGCGGAAACCGGTTGCCCCGGACGGAAAGGCCGAGCACGCCAAGAGCCGTCGCTATGCCGCGGCTGCCGTCCATGCAGACATAGGCAAGCAGGGCGAAAACCACCGCCCAATGCAAGGCCAGAACTGAGCTCAACACGTGCCGCATACGTTTCCCGCTGGCGGAGTTCGGGGAGGTCATGGTTAACCCTTCCCTACTCCAGCAAAGTGGAGAGTGGGCTTTACATCGGCTCGCCGCAACGGAAACCATTTGTTAAGGTTAACAGCTATCCACAAATCGGCAATCTGCCGTTGATGCATGTCGCCCAGAGTGCGCAGCGGTTCTGGGATAACGACATTCATCACAACAACGACTTGAAGCGCGTCACCCGAATCCGTTTCGGCGCGATGCGCTCTACGGTATGATGCCGAAAAAGCGTGATGCGGTTTTCGGATGACGTGATGCTCAATCTCTTGGTTTAGAGATTTAGAGGCGGATCAGGTCACCGGTGGATAGAGCGTGTCGATGATCATGCGCGCGTCGTGGCGCGAGTCGAGCATGCCGTAGGTGGTGCGCCACTGGCCGCCCAGCCGCGTTTCGACGAAAGCGTCGGCGATCCGCCCTGCCCCCAGCCTGCGCAGCTCCGCCGCGGCGGCCGAAAGCGCCAGCTGTTCGGTGAGCAGGCGCGCCGAGCCCTGGTCGGTCGCGGCGACCTGCATGGCGGCCTTCAGCACGCCGATGGTGCCCCGCCCGCCGGTGCCGAGATCGCGGTCGATGCCGGTCAGCACCTCCTCGAACAGGCCCGGCGCGCGGCCGAGCACGCGCAGCACGTCGAGCGCCATGACATTGCCAGAGCCCTCCCAGATCGCATTGACCGGCGCCTCCCGGTAGTAGCGGGCAAGCGGCGCTTCCTCGACATAGCCGTTGCCGCCAAGGCATTCCATCGCCTCGTAAAGCAGCTGCGGCGCGATCTTGCAGACCCAGTATTTGACGACAGGCGTCATGGCGCGGGCAAAGGCCGCCTCGCCGCGGTCGCTTGCCGCCTCGTCGAAAGAGCGCGCCAGCCGGAACGACAGCGCCGTGGCCGCGGCGACGTCGAGCGCCATGTCGGCCAGAACCCGCTGCATCAGCGGCTGGTCGATCAGGTTGGAGCCGAACACCTGGCGATGACGCGTGTGATGGACGGCCTCTGCAAGGCCTGCCCGCATCAGCGCCGACGAAGCGACCGCACAGTCGAGCCTGGTCAGCGTCACCATGTCCATGATCGTCTTCACGCCTGCGCCCGGGTCGCCGACCATCTCGCCGATCGCGTTGACAAACTCCACCTCCGACGAGGCGTTCGAGCGGTTGCCGAGCTTGTCCTTCAGCCGCTGGAAGCGGAACCCGTTGCCGGAACCATCGCCCAGGATGCGCGGCACGAGAAAGCAGGACAGCCCCTCCGGAACCTGCCCGAGCACCAGGAAGGCATCCGACATCGGCGCCGACATGAACCATTTGTGACCGGTCAACCGGTAAAAACCACTACCGGTTCGCTCCGCTCTGGTGGTGTTGGCGCGCACATCGGTGCCGCCCTGCTTCTCGGTCATGCCCATGCCGAGCGTCAGCCCGGTCTTCTGCACCGGAGGCTTCTGCGTCTGGTCGTATTTGCGCGTGGTTACGCGCGGCGCCCATTCGCGGAAAAGCTTCGGGCTTGCCATCAAGGCCGCCAGCGAAGCGCTGGTCATGGTGATGGGGCAAAGATGCCCTGTCTCGAGCTCCGCGGTCAGGTAGAAGCGTGCCGCCCTCACCTGATGGCGGCGGCCGATCTCGGCATCGCCGTTTTCCCATACCGAAGAATGCAGGCCGCCGGCGATCGCGCGGCGCATCAAGGCATGATAGGCCGGATGATATTCGATCAGGTCGAGGCGACGGCCCTGGCGGTCATGGGTGCGCAATTTCGGCGTGTCGGTGTTAGCAAGCCGGGCAAGCTCCTGCGCCTCCTGCGTCATCACGAATCGGCCAAGCCCGTCGAGATCCTTGCGCACGGGATCGGAAAAACGCTCGGCTAGCTGGATGAGCAACGGATCGCCCCGCCATGCATTGCCGCCTGCCAACGGCGGCGGCTGGTTGATCACCTCGTCGGTCACGCCCAATCCTTCAGTTGCCCAATCCTTCAGTTGGCCGAGAGGTTCTTACCATTTCCAAGCCCGCGGTCGCGAATCCGAAGCCACTGGGCCTTATAGCCCAAGCCACGGAAAGCGCGCGACGAAAATACCGGGGAGAACGCCCGCAATCCAAACCTGGCGCTTGCGGCGGGCCGGACCGCACCCTATAGCAGCGCCTTGAGATGACCGACGCTTCGTCCCTGCCGCTCTTCCCTCACCGCCATCTTCTGGGCATCCGCGATCTTTCCCCCGCCGATATCGAGCTGTTGCTCGATCGGGCCGACCAGGCCGTGGCAATCTCGCGGCAATCGGAAAAGAAGACCTCGACGCTGCGCGGCCGCACCCAAATCAACCTGTTCTACGAGGCATCGACTCGCACGCAGTCGTCCTTCGAGCTCGCCGGCAAGCGTCTCGGAGCCGACGTCATGAACATGTCGGTGGCAAGCTCCTCGGTGAAGAAGGGCGAGACGCTGATCGATACGGCCATGACCCTCAACGCCATGCGCCCCGACATCCTGATCATCCGCCACCAATCGGCGGGCGCGGCTGCCCTGCTCGCCCAGAAGGTGGGCTGCTCGGTGGTCAATGCCGGCGACGGCGCGCACGAGCACCCGACGCAGGCGCTGCTCGACGCGCTGACCATCCGCCGCGCCAAGGGGCCGCTGTCGAAGCTGATCGTGGCGATCTGCGGCGACATCCTGCATTCGCGCGTCGCCCGCTCCAACATCATGCTTCTGAACGCGCTTGGCGCGCAGGTGCGCGTCGTCGCGCCCTCGACATTGCTGCCGTCTGGCATCGACAGGATGGGCGTGATCGTGTCGCGCTCGATGGCCGAAGGCCTTAAGGACGCCGACGTGGTCATGATGCTGCGCCTGCAGCGCGAGCGCATGGAAGGCGCTTTCGTGCCGTCGATCCGCGAATATTTCCGCTATTTCGGCCTTGATGCCGAGAAGCTGAAAGCTGCCAAAGACGATGCGCTGGTCATGCATCCCGGCCCGATGAACCGCGGCGTCGAGATCGCCTCCGAGATCGCCGACGGACCGCAAAGCGTCATCCAGGAACAGGTGGAGATGGGGGTCGCCGTGCGCATGGCGGTGATGGAAGCGCTGCTTGATCCGCGCCGCAACCATGAGGGGCGCGGCGCATGAGCATGACCGTCTTCAGCAAGGCGCACATTGTCGACCCCTCGCGCGGCGTGGACGAGATCGGCAGCGTCATCGTCGACGGCCGCAAGATCGTCGCTGCCGGGAAAGCCGCGTTGAACCAGGGCGTGCCGGAAGGCGCCGCCGTCGTCGACTGCGCCGGCAAGACGATCATTCCAGGCCTTGTCGACGCGCGCGTCTTCATCGGCGAACCAGGCGGCGAGCATCGCGAAACCATCGCTTCGGCAAGCGTCGCCGCGGCGGCGGGGGGCGTCACCTCCATCGTCATGATGCCGGACACCGATCCGGTGATCGACAATGTCGCGCTGGTCGAATTCGTGCTGCGCACGGCACGCGACACCGCTAGCGTCAACATCTTCCCGTCGGCAGCGATCACTAAGGGCCTCGAAGGCCGCGAGATGACCGAGTTCGGCCTGCTGCGCGAGGCCGGCGCCGTCGCCTACACCGATGGCCGCCACACGATCGCCAATGCGCTGGTGATGCGCCGCGCGCTGACCTACGCCCGCGATTTCGGCGGCGTCATCGCGCACGAAACGCAAGATGCCAACCTCGCCTCGTCCGGCGTGATGAACGAAGGGCTCTATGCGAGCTGGCTCGGCCTGTCCGGCATTCCGCGCGAGGCGGAGCTGATCCCGCTGGAACGCGACCTGGCGCTGGCCCGGCTGACCGGCGGCGCTTATCACGCGGCAAAAATCTCGTCGGCGATGGCGGCCGGCGCGGTGAACCGGGCAAAGACCGATGGCGCCAACGTCACGGCCGGCGTCGCGATCCACAATCTGTCGCTCAACGAGAACGACGTCGGCGAATACCGCACCTTCTTCCGGCTGACGCCGCCCTTGCGCGCCGAGGACGACCGGCTGGCGATGATCGAGGCGATCAAGGACGGCACGATCGATATCATCGTCTCCTCGCATGACCCGCAGGACGTCGACACCAAGCGCCTGCCCTTCGCCGACGCCGCTGCCGGCGCCATCGGGCTGGAGACGTTGCTGGGCGCGGCGCTTCGGCTTTACCACAATGGCGACGTGCCGCTGTTGAGGCTGATCGAGACGCTGTCCACGGCGCCGGCCAGACTGTTCGGCCTGCCGGGCGGCACGCTGAAGCCGGGGGCGCCGGCCGATCTCGCGGTCGTCGATCTGGACGAGCCGTGGATCGTCAGCGAAAGCGGTCTGCGCTCGCGCTCGAAGAACACCTGTTTCGAGGGCGCACGCCTGCAGGGCAAGGTCCTGCAAACGGTGGTGGCGGGCCGCACGGTGTTTTCCGCATAAGCCACCGCATCGCTTGAACCCTGCTCAGCCTGCCCGGCATAGACTTGCTTGGCGAACCCTCCCGACTCTACCATTATGATAAATTCACGCCCAAGCAGGGCCAGCACTTGCAAACTATGGTTGTATCGCGCACAGTGTATCAATCATAGAGAGAGGTACCGGGCGGCAGGAAATATGGGGGAAACAATGGGTTACGTGATCGCGCTCGTCTTCGGCTATCTGCTCGGCTCGATCCCGTTCGGGCTTCTGATCACCCGTGCGGCCGGGCTCGGCGATGTCCGCCAGATCGGCTCCGGCAACATCGGCGCGACCAATGTGCTGAGGACGGGTAACAAGGGCCTTGCTGCCGCAACACTGCTGCTCGATGCGCTGAAAGGCACTGCCGCGGTGCTGATCGCCGGACATTTTTCGCCGGACTTCGGACTGTTGGCCGGCTTCGGTGCCTTTCTCGGCCACCTCTTCCCGGTCTGGCTCGGCTTCAAGGGCGGCAAGGGTGTCGCCACCTATCTCGGCGTGCTGCTTGGCCTTGCCTGGCAAGGCATGCTTGTCTTCGCCGTTGTCTGGCTCGCGATGGCCTTCCTGTTCCGCTATTCCTCGCTGGCGGCGCTGGCGGCCGCGGTGGTCGTGCCGATCGCGCTCTATGTCACAAGCACGCCGCAGATCGCGGGCCTGTTCGCGGCGATGAGCCTGATCGTCATCGTCAAGCATCGAGCAAACATCTCGCGACTGCTCGCCGGCACCGAGGGCAAGATCGGGGCGAAGGGATGAGCGCCCTGGCTGCCGGCCCGCGTCTCAGCGATCGGCAGCGGCTTGCCTGGCTTCGCCTGATCCGCACGCCCAATGTCGGCCCGGCCTCGTTTCGCGAGCTGATCAACCGCTTCGGCTCGGCCGAAGCCGCGCTTGAAATGCTGCCGGAGCTGATGATCTCCGGCGGCGCCAATCGCATCGTCCGCATCCCCTCCATCGCCGAGGCCGAAGCCGAGTTGCAGGCCGCACGGCGCGCCGGCGCCCGCTTCGTCGGCATCGGCGAGGCCGATTATCCGCCCTTGCTGAAGACCCTCGACAACCCGCCGCCGTTGCTGGCGGTAAAAGGCGAAGGCGCGGTCTTCCGCTTGCCGGCGGTGGCGATTGTCGGCGCTCGCAATGCCTCGCTGGCCGGCATCAAGATGGCGCGCATGCTGGCGGCCGATCTCGGCCGAGACGGCTACGCCATCGTTTCCGGCCTGGCGCGCGGCATCGATACGGCCGCGCACAAAGGCAGCGTTTCGACCGGCACAGTCGGCGTGCTGGCCGGCGGGCTCGATGTCCCCTACCCGCCCGAGAATGCCGGCCTTTGCGATGAGATCGCCGATCGCGGCGGCGCCATCGTTTCCGAGATGCCCTTCGGGTGGCAGCCGCGCGCGCAGGATTTCCCACGCCGCAACCGCCTGGTCGCAGGGATGGCGCTTGGACTGGTGGTGGTTGAGGCGGCGCAGCGCTCCGGCTCTCTGATCAGCGCGCGCCTGGCCAATGAAATGGGCCGGCTGGTCTTCGCCGTGCCGGGCTCGCCGCTCGATCCGCGCGCCGCCGGCTGCAACGCGCTGCTCAAGGACGGCGTCACGCTCGTCACCGAGGCGGCCGACGTGCTCGGCGCGCTGGCGCCGCTTGCCGGCGCCCGGCTTCCAAGAACCGCCCCACTTGCCGAGGCGCCCGACATATCAGCCATGCCGCCGCCAGGCGAAAACGACCGCGCCGATGTGCTGGAAGCGCTCGGGCCCACGCCGATCGCGGTGGATGACATTATCCGACACACCGGCATGAGTGCAGCGCAGATATCGATGGTGCTGCTGGAACTGGACCTTGCCGGACGGCTCGAGCGCCACGCCGGCGGAAATGTGTCGCTGATCGCGTGACCTGGCGCGTTTACCCGCAACGCTGATTTCCTTACCGGAACAGATATTTGGACACTTCCGGATTGCCGCGGCGCCACATCACGTTGTCGAGGAAATAGTGGTGCACGTTGATGAAGATCAGCACGATGAAGAAGAACAGCGACGAACCGAGCACCTGCTCGTCGTAGGGTACCAGGGCAGTCAGCACGAACGGGATCAGCCAGAAGCCGAGATAGCCGAGCGCGCCGCCACCGATGATGAATCCCAGCACACGCAACCTATAGCGGGGCCCGAGCACAGATAACATCTTCGGCTCCGGATCCCGCGCGGCATCCGAGACATCACGCTCGACATTGGTTTGATAGCGCCACACCACGGCCAGATATTGCAGCGAGTGAAGCGCCGGCACTACGAGCAGCCAGAGCGGGTTAATCCTGGCGATCAGGATCCAGAGATAGAGCGAGGCGACATAGGCCACGATGCCGTTGTAAGGCAGTCCGCCGCCATTCCTTCGCCAGCGGCTGACCAGCATGAAAAGCGTGGCCGCCGTCGATCCGACGGCCGCCAGCACGGCAATGTCGGTGATCCATGACGGCGCCGCGAAGGTGTAATATTGAAGGCCGTAATATTGCCCTTGCGTCACGGCCGTATTCGTCTGCAGCCAGGCCAGGATCCACACCGCATAGCTGTTGACGAGCAGCACCTTCTTGTCCCGGTCGTCGAAGAATTTGCGCTTCAGGACGGCGTCGACCATCAGCATGCCGTAGCCTTGCTTGACGTAGTGCCAGCCGACGAAGAAGAACATCGCGTTGGCCGCGAAGCCGAGCAGCCGCGTGTTCGATGTCGCCGCGCCATAGGCAAAGAACAGGGCCATGACCACTGGCACGATGACGCCGGCGAAAATGTAGCGGAGCTGCAGGGTTCTGTCGTAGCCCTCGCCACGCGCCTTGCGGCCAAAATTGCGGTAGAAAATCTGGTAGGAGTGGGCGAAGTGCGGATAGTTCACCAGATAGGCCACGACGACCATCGTCGCGGCCAATGAGCCTTCATACTCGCGCGGCACCAGGAACAGCAGTGGCAGGATCAGAAACGCGCTGCCGCCGAGCATCAGGAAATCGGCAACCGGGCCGAAAAGATATCTGCCCGGCGGCGTCGCCGCCTTGGGCGCCTGCGCATCTACCGAAAGGTCAAGTGCCATCCTGGAGCCTCCCTCGGAGGCGCCGAGTTTAACCACGACCCCATCCAGGGACAAGGCAACGCGGCAGGATCTCTCTTGCCTTCGAGCAAGTCACCCCTTTACGCTGAGGCGGTCGAAGCGATCTTCATCAGCCGCTTTCTGGCCTCCGCCACTCGCTTCTTCTCCGACCTTATGCGGTCGCACAGCGCGAGATTGATCCCGACGCCACATTCTTCATCCAGCATTTCTTTTGCATGATTGAGCGAAGTTTCTGCGCGCTTGACGCGCAGCCTGGCCCTGGCCAGTTCCAAGTTCAGTACGTCCACTGTATCCGCATCCCAGATTGCGGTCCCTTCAACAGGGAAACAGCCGCGCGCAAGCTTTTGTTCCGATTGCCGGAGACGCAGACAAATGTGCTGCTTAGATCGCCCCGGACATGGAAGCGCCCGTGGGTCGGATCTCGCATCTATTTGGGTGTTATGCCCTTCCCGAGAGATGGGTGACAGTTCATTCCGGATAGATGGGTTACACTTTTGGCCCTTTGCAAGGAGAGCAAG